>JAJFLR010000110.1 GCA_021772565.1 Opitutales bacterium
TTCAGGAAAAATATCGTATAAAGTGCCCTGCTTGCAGGGTTGAGCAAAGCGAGTTTATGCCGTTATTTTTATTGACATTTTCTTGCCTGTATGGGACGTCTATTTTCTTAATTTACCCACTGATTCTTCTGTAGACCCTAATGTTTTAACAGAGTAGTTATAAGACTGTTTTGTTTACCATTAATTTTATTGCGCTATGAAGAAGATTCAAATTGTTACTCCAAATATTTTAATAACGCTTTTATTAATTTCAATCAATAATTTTATTTTAGCGAAATCAACTGTACCGTTTGACAAAGCCACAATTACTAAAGTTGTAAAAAAAGTTGATATTGTTCAAGTACCATCATTAAGGAGAAGCCCGGCGAATATTAACGATGTTTTTCAAGCTCCCAATCTTATTCAAACCGGTAGAAAATCGCAGGCCCAATTGACATTTCCCGATGGAACGTTGGCCCGAGTAGGTTCCAATACAGTTTGCTCATTTGAATCTGCAATGCGCCAAATAAACCTTGAGCAAGGAAGCATATTATTTAATTCTAAAACCGGCAGAGGCGGTGGTCGTATCGTTACTGCGGCAGCAACTGCATCCGTTTTAGGAACGACTATCATCGTCGCCACAACTCCTGATGGTGGATTTAAACTACTGGTAATTGAAGGAACCGCAAAAGTAGTTTTTTCAGATAATACTCAAAATATTCTAAGTGCCGGCCAAATGACATTTATTTTACCTGGTACAAAAAATCAGTCAGGTGTTAAGAATAGTCCAAATAACAAGGCAGCTCCTCCTCCTGGCACACCTCCTAACGGATCAGTAAATAATCGCGATAGACCCGGCAAGCCAGGACCCATTCTAAATTTTGATCTAAAAAGGCAAACATCAAACTCTAATTTAGTGCAAGGGTATGGCGTACCGCTACCATCTAGTGAAAAAATCGAAATGGCAGTAAACAAACAAAATAATAAAATTAAAAAAGGTAAATTTGAAGAAACTGACTTACTGGTTCTGGATGCTAACGGAGAAGGAGAATTAAAAGTACTTGATCCGACAGTAGTCGAAAATGGCATGCCAACTAGAGAAGAAATTGATCAGGCATTGGACAGTGCACTTAAAAGCACAGTTGTATTTAATGACAATGTATTTCCAATGGAAAACATATTTATGAGGGAAAAAATAAGGCCGGAAATGAGTTCTTTTTTAGCATCAGCCGGAGATGGAGAATATGAGGGATTTATCGGTGGTGATGTAACTATTAACTTTAACGAACTTAATTTTAATACATTAGATGGTCCCAATACACTTGATTTTGCCGTCAATAATATGCTTACCATCAATAATAATGTAGCGTTTACAGGATTCAATCAAACTAGAGAGTTTAATATTACCTACGATCAGTTAGCTTTTAAAACTGACACTGGAATTTCTGTCAATTTCACTCCCCTGCAACAAATGGATCAAATACCAACAGGAATGGGAATGGGGCAAATGCCAACTACCCAGCAAACTTCTATCTTTAAGTTTATTTCTTCAGGAATTACCAACCTGAATCAAAATAATTTTAATGTGGATAACGGTAGTTTTACTATGCAAAATATTGATGGAGATTTGAATTGGAATACTGGTAATGTAAATTTGAATGGTAGTGGTGGTGATTTTGAAATAGCCGCTGATAATTCAATCAATGTCGATAACCTAGGTGTTAATTCATCAATTCCCAACTCAACTCCTACAGCAATAGTACGACTTTTTTCTAAAGTAATTAATCTCACTAATTCTAACATTAATACAGTAAATATAGAGGCCAAGAGACCAATGAATAGACAGCAAGCTACAGATATTGCTTTTAGAAATATTACCCTGGCTAACACAATGAATGTAAATCTGGAAGCTAATACGATTACACTATTAAATATTAATTTCCTGCAAGGATCTATGGTAAATTTAAGATCTGTACAAGGACAACTTGCGGCAAATCCTAACACAAATGCTACAGTTCAACCGGGATTTGTTAATTTTGTAAATAACGTTACCTATAATAACGAACCTGCGCAAAACCATGTTTCAATTGCTAATGGTGGCACTGGGTTACAAGCAGAAAATATCATTATTGGCACATTATAAAATTTCCGGCACTGAAAATAATTTATTAAGCGTCAATAATGATATCAGTCTTGGGGGCTGAAATACATGTCAGACAAGTTCCGGTTTCTACATCAATACTCGGTTCGTTGCAATATTTTACCTCCCCCTTTTGAATTGCCGTGATACATGTGCCACAGCTTCCGGCTCGACATCCCGAGGCGATACTGACATCATTTGCTTCAGCGAATTCTAATAAAGTCTCATGGGCACCATCCCAAATTAATTCTTTGGCGGAACGTTTAAAAGTAACGTCAAACTTTTTGGTCACCGACTTATTATTTGGAAAGGGAACTCTTGTTGCTGAAGCTACTTTTTTAACACTCGATGGACCAAACGTTTCAAAGTGAATACGATTATCCGGCACACTCCATTCTTTCAACCCGACTGCTAATGACTCCATCATTGGTCCGGGTCCGCAAAAATAGAAATCAAAATTATTGGTCGGTAGAATTTTTTTCAATAAATTTACGTCAGCTCTTGCACTGTGATTGAAGCAATTATCCTCAATACATTTTTCAGTTGGCTTACTATAACAAACATGAAGATGGATGTTTGAATTTTGACGTGCAACATTTTCCATATGTTCTTTCATCACATGTTCTGAGCCGTCTCTAACACCATAAAAAAAATAAATTTCCTGCGTGGAATTATTTTCAGCCAAATAATTGAGCATGCTCATGACAGGGGTAACTCCGATGCCACCACCAATTAATACAACACCACTTTTACGATTTGAATCCAAATAAAATCTTCCGGACGGAGCTTTGACATCAAGAATATCTCCTTCATTTATTTTATCATGAAAATGACTCGATATTCTGCCATTAGGTAATCGCTTTATACTGACACGATAATAATCCGGATGCGGTCCATCAGATAAACTGTAACACCTAATCAAGGGTCTGTTCTCCCCCGGGTATTCAATGCTGAAAGTCAAGTATTGTCCGGGTAAAAAATTCGGGATTGGTTTTTTATCATGAGGTGCCAAATAAAATGAACAAATATCTTTTGATTCCATAACCTTTTGTTTGACGACAAATTTTCTAACACCTGCCCAAGCTGCTCCAAATGAATCAGACTTTTTTTGCTCTGAACGAATGTATTCAATTTCAGATTTGAGAAGATCGACTTCCAACGCGTTAACATTTCTGGCAAAAATAAAACGATTGATTTGTCCCAATGTAAATAGAGCTAATTGAAAAAATACAATTAGAAGAATAGCCAATCCTATCATTTGCCAGATCATTTGTGCTTGAAATTCGAAATTTGAAATTGGTGATTGGATGACTGATTCATGTTATTAATTCTGTTATGATCATTCCAATCCTAATCTTCCGTGTCAATTTGCAATTTCTATTAACTAAAACTTAAACCTTAGCTCCGTTCTCAAGCCAAATGTTTCATCGACTCTCTGACGATAGCCGCCAAATGCATCGATGACTAAAATCATGTGCTGGTCAAACGCATGTTGAAAGCGAGTTCCGATTGCGGTCGCAGCACCATCAGATCCATCAGTATCTGACCGGGCACCGAATTCAAAAATTACCTGACTTTTGCGATCGTTGAAAATTTTTTGATAACCTATTGCAGCACCGACTGCTCTGTCTGCTCGATTTCCCAATGCTGCCCCATAATTTCCCAATCCAACTGAGGCAAACAATATTCCGGTTTGCCCTAATGGCCCACCTGCTGTAGGTGCTCGTGCTAATGATGAGTATTCATCAACTCCCCAAAATGCATTGAAGTACAATAAATCGTGAGTGTACGGGGGTGTAAGGGAAAACCGGCCAAAAAACAGTGTTCCATCACTTATGGCAGTCGACTCATTATCTAGCGCAATAGAAGAATTTATGCTCAACGTAGTGTTTATATGGCCAAATCTGCGAGTCCCACTCAAGCCAGCATAAAAACCGTCGCCGCCGGTATCGATTGATGCATCAACATAACCGATATCCAAATCATATGACCAAACATTGTAATCAGCTGATGTAAGCAAGGCGAATAATTTGGCATTTCTGTCTCGGACATTATTATCGCGGTGAACTTCGTTGAAACCAAATAGCGCAGTCACTCGAGATGCATTTGAGCCTGCGGCAAAGAGTGAACTTCTGGTGATACCGATTGCATCGATGGTATCGTTAATCATAATCCCGTTCTGAAAAACTAACTGTTGTCGGCCAACAGAAAACCCATAATCAAAATGTTTGAAATCTTGTAAATCGAGTAATGGAAAAATTTCTCCAAAATCACCTTCAAAAAATAACGTCTGGACAGATTCATTAAATCCATTGACGTATTCATCTTTTTCAAAATCATAACCACTAAATGTTCCCTCTTCCAGTAAAGGAGTAAAGCCAACCAAAATTCTCTCAGTTGGTGTCAAATAAAGATTTCCAAAAACATTGAGATTGTTGACCCACTCAGAATTTGAACCGCTACCGTTATCAAAAGTTTGAACAGCAGTTCTATAATCACCGTAAACTATAAAAACCGGCTGCCAGATTGCCCCAGTCATTGTTTCAAACCCAGGATCAATCGGGCCGTTGCCGAGAAATGGATTTTGGCCGATCTCAATGATTGGTTTCGGGCGTTCAGGAAATCCTTCGAGTTGTAGTGGTATCGGTTCATCGCTGAATCGACTGGCAGCTCCTCCGGCAAATAGAGACGAATATACAATTAATATTAATAATGGAATTAATAGAAAAATTCTTTTAAAATAATTATGTATTTTAAATTTCAAAATATTTACCTATCGATTGTAAGTTAGAGTTCCTTTTTCTTCTCCCGTTATGGTCTTAACTTTTTTACTGGGTGGTGCCATAATTTCTTCTTCTGTCGGTTTTAATTTGATTGATTTATCTTCTCCATTTAATGGAAGATCAATGTTCCAGATGAGTTGTGCTCCATTGACTACGCCTTCAGCCACTTCACGCGTTGACATACCGTAATCAAAACCGACTCCTTCAATTTCTTTGACTAAATTTACCGGAACCATCTGACAGTAAAATTTTAAATTTACTTTGTATGGACCTTTTGTCAGCTGGCTCTTTTTAATTTTATAATTTGCCCAACGATGAGATCCAGGTGGTAGTCCACGTGATTGTTTACGCGCTGCAAACGGACGTGCAGTTAGAATTGTCGATCTTGAATCCGGTCTGATATACGGTAATGGATCGAGAGAATAATTGACGGCTAAAACCTGTTCACGCTCTCCACCTCTGACATTCAATGTTAAAAATTTTGATTGCAGATTAAATAAATATTTATCGATTGGTAGTTCCCAATTGTGAACATAAGAAGAATGTATGTCTCTGACGTCACCATTTGGATCGCGATCACCCGAGCGGAAAACCACTTTACCGGATGCATCGGTTACTGTGACTTCCAATACCATTAGGCGTTCAGCATCAAATCCGGTTGGCGCACCATGGCCATCCGTTCCATTAACAACTTTTACGCCGAATTTAATGCCACGATCATTATACTGCTTAACGACAAACTCATTTAACTGAATGGCTCGTCGTAAAATTTGATAACGTTGTAATTCGATTTCACGTAAAAGTTCAAATTGTCCATCTAGAATTTTTCTGGCTTCATAGCGGTCATCAATATATTTCCAGCTTTGGGGGAATTTATAATCATCCGGTGCATTATTTTCAAATTCATCTGTTCCCCAACCGGCTTCGACATCAAACTCCAACCAATTTGCCAACGATGCCAACTCCTGAGCTTTGGTGTTGTGAGGAAATATTCCAGGGTGCACGATTGAATAGTCCGGGCCGGCAAACATATGATTCGTTCGCTTGCGTTCCGGTGTCGGATTCCCGCCGATAATCGCTGCAGGGGCCTTGTCATAACCGGATTTCAATCCTGGGATTTTGCCCATGTGACAATCCTGACAGCTTTCACCTCTGGCGGCGGCTGGCGAATTTTTAAATTGAGAAAATGCTTCCTCCAATCGAAATCCATTTAACAGATTAACATCGTGACAAGTACCGCAAAATCCCGATGTCGTCATTGCATCAAGTTTGACAACTTCAGTGTGAATATTGCGTCCCGCTTTACTGCGATCGGTGTTAACTTTATATTTGCTGACCTCTTCCAAAACTTCCTTGAGAACAGTGTTGCCACTCGGCCCGTAAACCGGCTCAAAAATATCACCTTCGACAATCGCAGTTCGCCCACTAACTTTTCCATAATTTTGATTCACTCGATGACAAACTATACAAGTAATCCCTTCACGACTTGTAGGATGGCGATCAAGATTACTCATAAATACCGGTTCTTCTAACTGCATACCAACTTGCGTGTGGCATCGTATACAAAAGTCACCATTTGTTCCGGTTGTTTGTTTTACTATAGTCGCATGCATTGCATTAAAAACCGGACTGAGTTGAGCATATGCATGTGCGGAAACAGACCATTCGCGATAATGATCAGGATGACACGTTGCACAAGTAGTAGCAGATGGAAATTTATTTTCTAAAAACAATGCTTCGTGCGCATCGGCCCCAACTTCTTTTGGTGTAGCTTCTTTTTTAGGTTCATCTTCCGTGGCGAGCAGATCATTTACAGATTCATCACCGCCCAATAAACTATCGCTATCGCCGCTCAATAAATCATCAGATTCACCACCGAGTAAGTCGTCGCCACTAGATTTTAATAAACTGTCATCACTATCTCCACCTAGAAGGTCATTAGAATTGCTGTCACTGAGTAAGTCGTTACTGCCGTCATCGAGTAGCAAATCGTCGGAGTCAGAGTATACATTCTTCAGTACAGCCGTAATTGCTATGAGGGTTACGAGAAAAACTAAAAATAAGTTATTTTTAAACATTCAACCTATTTAAGACTAGATAGCACAATTATTAATTAGTGATGCATATGTAATGATAATAATTTCATAATTTGCAAGTGCATAGTAAATCAAATTATATAATCTCTATCCCTATCGGTATCGCAATCGGAATCGGTGCCGAATTTAATCGAATGTGAATGCGATACAGATATCCAAACCGATTCAAATATTTATCAATAGTTTTTTATTGAAAAAAAAATTGAAAGCCAAGATATTGTAACTTTCTTAAAAAATTTAAACCGAATTGTCATGAAAGTTTCAGATAAAATTAAATTTCTCTTGTCGTTTATAGCTCTTTTCAACCTTACCTATGCCGGACCAAATTTGGATCAATCAAAAGTAATGGGGCCGGAATCATGCGGCGAATGTCACACCAATGAAGTTGAAGTCTGGAAAAAGACCCATCATGCAACAACTATTGATCGTATGCACCGGACTGATGCGGCCAAAGAAATCGCGGAAAAAATGGGCATTCGCAGAATTAAGTCTGAGAGTTTATGCGTCGAGTGTCATTATACCAATAAACAGACCACTGATTTAAAATCTGAATTAATTGCAGGTATTTCTTGCGAATCATGTCACGGAGAGGCCAGAGATTGGATTGATATTCATAATGACTACGGAGACGGGGCAAAAAAAGAAACAGAATCTGCTGAACATAAAGCAGCTCGTATTGAAAAAGCGATTTTAGGGGGCATGAAAAATCCGAGAGATTTACACGAAGTTGCTTCCAATTGTTTTCAATGTCACCTTGTTCCCAACGAAAAATTAGTCAATGTCGGTGGGCACACAGCAGGAAGTGCCGGCTTCGATTTAGTTGCCTGGTTGCACGGTGAAGTCAGACATAATTTCCTACGCACAGGGGATAAAGCGAATGCTGACAATAGTATCGAGAGTAAACGTGAACTCTTCGTTTTGGGAATTATATTAGATTTGGAAAACAGTTTACGAGGCACAGCAATTGCGACGCAAAAAGCCACTTATGGTATAACGATGGCCAAGCGTTCTGCCAAAGTTTTAGCTAAACTCGGACAGATACAACAAATTGCCCCGACAAAAGAAGTCGAAGCAATTTTAGGTATTGTCGATAAAAGCATGCTAAAATTAAATAACAAAGAGCAATTGACCAGTGTCGCTGAAAAAGTTGCGGTGCAAGGAAAATTGTTCGCCAAGAATGGTAGTGGTAAATCACTGGCAGCTCTAGATAAATATGTCCCTAAAGCTGAGAAGTACAAGGGCGAAGTTTTTGGGGCAGAGTGATTGTGTTTTGAAGTAGCTTGTAGGTTGTAGGTGTGAATACAAAATAATACTGTTGGCTAAGTAGAGATTGTTTAAATACCCGTTGCAAAAATATTTGAGGCGTCAGCACTATTTGGAGTGCGGCGACATGGCTCCGCTTTTCGAACAAATTGAATGAATCGTTGGATTCAAAATACAACTTTGAAATTTAGAGAAGTGTAACCCGTATCGTTAAAAAGCGGTGCTAAATCACGCAATCCAAGGAAGCTGCGCTTCGGAAAAATCATTTCCCTATTCCCTACCCGCTACAACCGACAAATTACTACCTAAAAAGCGTCTCTGCGCGAGATAAAAATCTTTGTAGTTAACAATCATCACTTAAGATAAATATCTTTGACTTCATGTTCGGCTGCAACTTAGATAGAACTCAAAAGCAAGGTTAACTTATTTTTATCAATTAGGATATGGTCGAAACAGGAGATGGATCAAATAACGTAACTCGAATACCCCGACCGCAAAGGTGGGATGATCCTTTCTCTAGTGAAATGACTAATGAGGATGTCGATAAAGTTCTCGAAACAACTTACTTCTCCGCAATAGATCCAAATCGATTTCCGCAGAATATAACATTGCGAGATGTTGTACTCAATGATTGTCGAGTTTGCGAATTTGATAAAGGGGAAATTATAGTTCGTGAAGGTGACTACGGCAGCTCAGCTTTTTATATTTTATCAGGGAAAGTAAAAGTCTTATTCAAAGATTTGCCTGCAGAAATGCTGGGTCGAAGTAAGCCGAGGAAAAAAAGTCTTATGCAAGCCATTACTCAAAGTTTAAAAAAATCGCCTTACCCTGAAAGTAGAGATTATGAAAACAAACAAAGTCGTTCATCATCTGATGGATCTCAGGGATCAATTACGAAACAAACTGGCTTTAATATTTTTCTACAAGATATACCCGGAGTCCTTGATGAGGAACATACTGATACAATGATTGAGGGTGAAGTATTTGGAGAACTGGGTGCCCTCGCCCGCACACCCAGAACGGCAACAATTATAGCAGAAGAACAATCGACACTTTTAGAAATTCGCTGGCAAGGATTGAGAGAATTAAGAAATTATGCTCCGGAACTCAAAAAGCATATCGATTCCCTTTATCGCGACAGGAGCCTGGTAACTCATTTTCGCAATACTCATTTTTTAGCTAATCTACCAGATGATGCTCTTCAAAAAGTTGCTGATGAAACACAGTTCTTAACTATCGGAAATTTTGACTGGTATTCTCAATACAAATCAAAAATGAATGCGACATCTAGTGAACGATTAAAAATTGAACCTGTAATTGCCGCAGAAGGTGATTATCCCAATGGTATATACCTAATTCGTAATGGATTCGCCCGTGTGAGCAAAAAATATAATCATGGGGAAAGAACTATTAGTTATCTGGGTAAAGGTGATTTATTTGGTCTTCCGGAGCTATTGAAAAATTGGCTCAAAAATGATACAACTACAATGCAGCAAACGCTAAGAGCAGTTGGATATGTTGATGTTCTTTTTATCCCCACATCGACAGTCGAACAATATATTTTAAACTATTGGGATAGAAATGAACTTGAGCAATTGGTGGAACAAACAATGACATCTGTTACGGCTGATTTAGAAAAAGGAAAGTTAAACGACGAAACGTTAGAATTTTTAGTTGAAAACAGGTTTATTAATGGAAGCGCAACAATGCTGATTGATATGAATCGATGCACACAATGCGATGACTGCGTACGAGCATGTGCCTCAACTCATGATAGCAACCCAAGATTTGTTCGTAATGGCCCGGTTGTAGATCATGTCATGATAGCAAATGCCTGTATGCATTGTATAGATCCGGTGTGCATGATTGGTTGCCCGACCGGAGCAATTCATAGAAATTCTGCTGAAGGACAAGTCGTAATCAACGATGACACGTGTATCGGTTGTTCAACGTGCGCTAACAGCTGTCCCTATCATAATATTCAGATGGTCTCTATCCAGGACAGAAAGGGGCAATTAATACTGAGCGAAGAATCCGGGGTACCTATTCAAAAAGCAACAAAATGTGATCTATGCGTTGAACAGTTAGGTGGCCCGGCTTGTGCCAGAGCTTGTCCACACGATGCAATGATTAGAGCTGACATGAAAGATTTTTCCAGTCTAACTCGCTTCTTCAATCGATAATGAGTATAAAAAAACGACGCATAATAAATTCTATTATTTTAATTGGATCTTCGATTATTGTTTATCTCATTAACAAGATTTTTAAAATATCATTAGTAGATGCAGCTCGTTATTCGGGATTCTTACTGATCGGGTTAGTCTTTTTTCTGACATTATTTAATGCGCGAAAAAAATTTCCCGGAATCCCGTTATTAAAAGTTTCAACGTGGACCCAAATCCATATTTATCTGGGATTTTTTTGTGTCTTTATTTTTTTTCTGCATATCGACTTTTCTTTGCCAAACGGAATCTTTGAAATATCACTTGCTCTAATTTTTTTAGCGGTAGCGGTCAGTGGAGTCATAGGATTGATAATTACACGATGGTTACCGCGACACATGATTGATGCAGGAGAACCTCTTATTTACGAAATGATCCCAACCTACCGCAGAAAAGTGCTTGAGGAAGTAAAAGAATTAGTTCTACAAGCAGAACGAGAGCTGAAATCATCAACAATTGGTGATCTTTATGTTAATTCATTAATTACCTATTTTCAAAATACACCGGGAATATTGCAGGCATTTTTTCTAAAGGCTGCGAATTATCGCAATGCGATTGAAAGTGTAAGATCCAATCAACGTTACATGGATACTGATGAAACTAAATATTCTACCAAGCTACTTGAATTATTAAAAATAAAAAGGAATATCGATATACAAGATTCGAGCCAACGGTTATTAAAAAAGTGGCTGTTTATACATATTCCACTGTCATACTCATTGATTATACTCAGTCTAGTACATGCTTTTTTTGCACTAAGATATAGCTAAATTTAGTTTAATAAAACCAATGACCGCTGTAATAACAAAATGGAGAAATAGATTATCAAGATAATGTAATATCAATATTAATTTTCTAAACGATAAGTGAAAAAATTTCAACCAGTCAATCATCAGGAAACAACTTACAATCGACCCAATGACAAATGGTTATGCGGGCGATTAAAAGACGGTTGCCCATGTAGATTTGGCCCGAGTCAGGATGGTAAATGCCGCTCGACAACAGAATGTGTACCCATAATAAAAAATGGTGAGTGGTTTTGCACACGAAATAAAAATGATGGTGGTAAATGCCCAAACGGCCCTACTCCAGACGGGAAATGCTGTATCAATAAAGCACCGTGCAATCCAACACGCAACCTTAGAAGCTTTAGGGGACTATTAACTATAGGGTGTATAATTGCTACAGTCGCTATGCTCTTGGTAATTTTAAATATTAGACAGAATAATAAATATATTAATCCGGGTCCATTAACTTACGCGCATGCTCAAACCGAACAACAGTGTAGCGCATGTCACATATTTCAAGCAGATGATGTTCATTTTAATAGTAACAATCATGCTGATGGCCAACGTTGTTTAAGTTGCCATGATATAGGATCCAATGCATTTCATGCACATGGGTTACCAAAAGAAAAACTGAGTGAATTAAATTCTAGTAGAACTCAAAATACTGATTCACAAACGGCTTCATTATTTCTCAAATTGGCGAAGAATGAAAATTTGATAGAACAGGGATTGTCAGGAGATTTATCATGTAACACCTGTCATAAAGAGCATCATGGACGTAATAATAATTTATCGAATCTAACCAACCAGCAATGCCAAATTTGCCATGAACAACAGTTTGAAAGTTTAGCAAATGGCCATCCTGAATTTACTCAATATCCCTATCAAAAAAGAACGGCAATTATTTTTGACCATGATTCTCATTTGAATGAGCATTTTTTAAATGATAAGAATAAGGAGCTGGCACCGACGTCTTGTGCAAGTTGTCACAGTCTGGATATTAGTGGCCGCTCAATGTTGACACAAAGTTTTGAGCGGAGTTGTGCCTCATGTCATGCAGATCAAATAAGTGGTGCAGGACGTGCAGGTGAGCTGGGGTTAGAGTTTTTCAAAGTACCCAGCCTGGATGTCGTAACACTGAAAGAAAATGGGATATCAATTGGTGATTGGCCAGAATATGCAGAAGGAACAATAACGCCATTTATGATATTTTTATTAAAAGATAAATATATTGACCAAAAGAATTTAAATAAAATTGGTAAACTAGATATGCTTGATTTACGAAATGCTTCTAATGAAGAATTATTAGTTGCTGAAAAATATGCCTGGGCTATTAAAGAATTATTATTTGATCTATTGGTCAATGGCCATGAGTTACTGGCAGACAGAATTTCAAAAAATAACCCAATTAGAAATAGTAAAGATTTTTTGGATAATAGAATGGCTGCTAGTTTATCGTTTGAAATTATATCTGCTGTTCAGAAAAATTGGTTTCCTGACTTGGTTGAAGAAGTTCCAAATTATAGAAAAGGAATAAAACCAATATTAAAGAATGCTAAAGACTTAACAGAAAATTCTCCAATAGAGAGTGAAACTGTAAATCTGGATTTAAATTCCGAGAATATTGAAAACAACGATAGTCTAATCGATTTAAATGATAGTACTAGCGATCTGTTGGAACTGGATGAGTCGAATAACGATTCTAATTTATTGGGTGAGAGTTCAACTGAAAATTCTGATTTATTGCTAAATGATAATCTTGATGAAAATTTATTAACCGAAATTGACGATGATAATACCTTATTAGATGAGAATAAATTATTGGATACAGATTTAGATTCTGAGGAATTGACCACTAATAATAGCGACAGTAATTTCTCAACTCAAGCAACAGACAATGTAGAAATAAAGCCAAATGACTCATGGGTTTCGTTCGGTGGCTGGTATAGAAATGACAGTAACTATACATTACATTATCGACCAACAGGACACGAGGACACATTTATAAAATCCTGGGTAGATATTAGTATGCAAAATAAATCAAATTATAAAATGTTTAGTAAACTGATGAATAAAGATTCAGTTGGGCAATGCTCAAAATGTCATTCAGTCGATAAAATTAATGATGAAACTTTTAAGGTAAACTGGTTGGCAGCAAGTATTCAAAAAAATAGTTATGATTTTAATAAATTTAAGCATGCTCCTCATATCAAAAGTGCTAACAATAATACATGCGTTACTTGCCATAAAATTGATTCTCAAATTAACTATGCAAAATCATTTCAGAAAAATAATGATCCACATAAGTTTTTGAGTAATTTTAGTCCAATGCTTAAAAACGCATGCACCGAATGTCATAAACCAGATGTCACTTCAGATAGTTGCTTGCAGTGCCATAAATACCATGCCGGAAATTTTATTGCAAATTTTGCCAGGAACGCTGAATTATTAAAAGGTAATTAAATTACCTAATTATTAAAAAGCGCTATGAAAATTCTGATTATATTAATAACGGTAAGTTATTTTTCTATCCAAATGGTTGGCCAGGTAGAATCATCGATAGATAATGTGGACAAAGAACTTCGAAACGATTCTCAAAAATTACCATTAATCAATCAGACCATCGAAGAAACTGCACCCCAAATCCTGGAAGATGAATTATTTGATTTAGGTCCTCAATTTTTGCTAAAGGAAAAACAAAAGCGTTTTAATTTTTTATTTGAATCAGAACTTAGATTTTCAGTCTCAAGTAATACCACTTTCGTAGAAGATGATCCGGATTCCTCAACATTAACTATTTTCTCTAATACTCTCTCAATTGCTCCATCAGCTACAAAGAGCTGGAATAGTGGAAATTTGTCCCTGAAAGCTGGACTTCGATATCAATTTTTCAGATATGGATTATTAAGCGATGATAATAAACTTGTAAGCAATTTAGCTGTCGACAGTAACGACTTTGACACATTTGTCCCTTTCGCTAACATTAATTATTTAAGAAAGAACTTTTTTTCATCATTGTCTTTACGCTATCTCAATATTGAAAATCGAGCTACTGATTCACATTCCTATAACGAAATTGTTCCATACTGGACGGCCGGATTATTTTACAATCTATCAATAAACCAAAGTCTATTGATAAAATATGATGGAAACTGGAGAGAAACTGATACCGAGTCAGCAGGCTTACAAGCAGATGGCTGGAATGATCGATCAGATCACGCAATTTCATTAATCTATAGAATATCAAAAGGTAAATTAATATTTGAGCCGTCAATCCGTTTTCAATATTCCAAGTACACATATTCAACCAGAGATAGAGATGATTATTATGCCGGAATTTCAGGAAGTGCTTATTACAGTATAAACCAATTTTTAACATTGAGAGTATTTTCTACCTATGAGTTTAGAGAAAGTAGTGAAACCACAACAGCAGATTATGAGTTGGGTGAAATTGGATTAAATCTAAATGCAAATTTTCGCTTCTAATAGATTTATTTTGCTGTGTTCAATAACTGATAAATGATTGAAAATGATTTAATTCTTAATACCGCCAATCAGCAGTTAGATCAATTTATTAATTTTCTTTCATTGGAACGCAGATTGTCAAAATACACTACGCGAAATTACAAACATGCGATTGAAGTATTTTTCATCTGGTTATTAAAACAGTATGACTGGCAAGGCAACACTAACGACATACCTCTAAGAGCCCCGCGTGATTATTTAATAGAACAACAGCGAATGCTTTCACGAAGAACAATCCATAACCATTTATCAGCCCTTCGAATGTTTTATAAATATTTAATTAAACATAACAGTGTGGCCAGGAATCCTTTTAGCGGACTCATCCTGCCCAAACTAAATAAACCACTACCCAAATTTATGACTGAACAGCAAATAATTGATTTATTGAGTGGCCCGATTAAATTGCTGGAGAAAAAATCAATCAAATCCTTTCAAGCATGGAGAGATAAACTTATGTTGGAATTACTTTATGGAGGTGGATTAAGAGTAAGTGAACTCTCCGATTTAAATTATGGCATGATCGATTTCAAATCGGGTGTTGCTCGTATCTATGGTAAAGGAAAAAAAGAAAGGCTATGTCCGTTGGGAAAAGCCTCAATGATTTGTTTAAATCATTTTCAAAAAAATCATGCAAAGCTTACAGGCATTGATGATCCGGTATTAATCAATAATCAATTTAGGCGCTTAAGTGTAAGACAAATTCAATTAATATTAAAAAAATATTTAGCATTATCCGAATTACCGATGGACATGTCACCTCATAAAATCAGGCATTCGTATGCAACACATCTATTAAATAACGGTGCTGATCTCAGGCTAGTGCAGGATTTACTGGGGCATGAAAGTTTATCAACAACACAAGTCTATACTCACGTTAGTGTTGCTCGCTTAAAAGAAGCGCATAAAAAAGCTCACCCACGAGCCTAATAGGGTTTATAGTAATAAACAGATCTTCCATCTTGAAAAATTAGCTCGTGTGAATCATCGTCAATACCGACAAATCGTATACCGAGTTCACGATTAACAATACCATTTATCGGATAAATAGTATTATTAATTATTAATCGCCGATCTTCTGCTCTATCGACAACGACGTTTATTTGTAATGTGTCCACGAAATCGGCAATTCGCTTGTTGCGAGGTATTTTTTTCTCCTTAGTTACTTTTTTTGGAGCCGTAGGTTTCTTAACATTATTTTGAATATAATCGACAACATCATTACGCTTAATCGGATTTATTTTTTGAGGAATCGCTCTTTCCGTTAATGGATTAACTGATTCTATTGTACCAGGTTCCACATCCTCACCAATCGGCGGTAAATTAGCTTCCTCTTCTGCAGTTGTATTGTTTGCAAATGATATCCAAAGAAATACAGCTGCGGCACCCAACGCTGATATCAAAGCAAAAACAACAAAAGCAATAACGATTATAGACTTTTGGGATTCCTTTTTAGGTTCTTCAGTTTGTGGTCCAACAGATTGTGAACCTGCAACTTGTGAAATCGGTTGTAGAACAGGATGTTGCACAGGAGAATTATCTGCAGGTTTAAGTATCCCACGAGTGACACTCTGACTGGCATCAGCTCCTGCGAGATTTAGACTTCTCCTTGCAGCCGGAGGCGGCTTTGGCCGCTCACCGCCAGTAACTGTGGTTTGAGGCTCATCAGGATCTGAAGGCGGTGGAACTCCACCACCAGATTTAGCAAAAGGTACCCGGGTGACACCGACAAAATGACCTCCTCTTGCAGCAGGCCTTGCAGGAGTCGGATTTGTGTATTGAGCCGGAGCTGTTGGTTGTGTAGATGAATCAATATTAGTCTCCTGATTTGGAATTTGCGCTGACCGTCCCTTATTTAGAAATGGAACATTAGTTAAATGTCCACCTGATTTAGTCTTATTTGAAAAGGGTGTTTTGGCTGGTGAACTTTGAGGATTATGTGAATCAGGTTTTAGCACTGAATTATCTATGACCGGTTCATTGGGTTGTTGAACTGATTGATCGTCTCTGGTAATTCCAGTAGTTTCAGTTAGATTTTCAGTGGATTGATCAGTTGAGGGCTCAGGCTCGGTGTTTTGAGCAACCGGTCTGTTAGCAGCAGCAAAAGATGAACGCTTTGAAGGACCAACTGCATCAGATGATCTATTAGGTTTTTTCGGTGCATTAACTTTTTGACCATGAGATTTAAACGGGGTGTTAACAGTAGAACTGTCTTTTGCCAAATTATCAGTAGGTAGACCTGAGGTTGGAGCATTTTGAGGAATTGAAATTGATCTTCTAACTGGTGCACGGGTGGTTCCAGGACCGTGTCCTTCATGGTCAAATGCATTGGCATTAAATCCTTCGTTATCACCTACAGTTGGTTTAGGTGCTTCCTTTTTCTTTAAAATAAATTTTGTTTTAGAGGCTTCATGTTCAGGTTTCCATTTTTCTTTAGCGATTGTTTCAGTATCAATTGGAGAAACCTCTTCAACTTTTTTTTCAAGTTTTCCGGTTTTTAGATTCTTTTTTAAGCTCAATTTAATTTTTGGCTTACTCTCAGAAACGTCATTATTCTGTTCTGCAGATTCCATATATAAAACAGATTCTCTATAATAATGAGTATTTTTACAATTTAAAAATGTTTTATATAAGTAACTTTTTTACTATCAATAAAAATTATTTCATGTGAACTAATTCTGGCAACTTTTAATTTATGTTCATTATTGACAGTTGCCCCTTCACGATATGCTTTATTACTTATAAGCACTTTACTATTTTCTCCACCGAGTTTGACTCCATTTATTTCCAACTGTTCTAAAAAGTGGATAACCTTGGGGTTGGGAGGTGCATTAGATTCAGAAATTATCGATAATTTCTGCTTACTAGGAACAATAGTATTTTTTGATTTATTTACGGTAATCCAAGAATTATCAGAAAAATCTTCAGTTACTTTATGATCTGTTTTCTCATCGACATATGAATTTAAGCCATTCAGACCATGTGTAGCTGTAAATGGATTTATTGGATTTTTCATTTCTGCATCTTCAGATTTACTCAAGACACCTTCAGATCCTTCATCTTGCTTTGTTTTATCAAGATTATTAGCTAAATCTGATTTTTCATCTGCATTTTCTAAAATAATATTTTCATCAGGGTTTTTAATATCATCCATAATAGAGTCTACGCTTGATGCATTTTCTCTGGCCAAAAGTACCACTTTTTTTGCACTAATAATTGCATCTTCTCTTTTAATTGGTAAAGACAACTTTTTAACAACTGGTTCTTTAGTTAGCTCAGTTTCCAATTTAGGATCAGCTGGAATTTTTTTTCCAGTTTCAGCAATCACCTCTTTATTAGTGTTAATTTCGGGTTCCTTTGAATTTAATAATTCATCTTTTGATTTTTTTTCAACATTTTCCACGACCTGCTTTTCTTCATTTTTTACCTTATTTACTACAGGATCAGCGGTTTCATTATTTACAAAAAAAGCGAAATACAATAATCCAAATGCACTACTAACTATAAAAATAAACAAGGATACACCTATAATTATCTTTAAAGTTGTAGAGTCCTTTTTGGGAGTATTTTTTTCTGCTTCAGGGGTATTCATACTATTCAAATAACATTGTATCTACAAATGATTATGTAGAGTTAGATTCTGAAAAATTCACAACACTAACATATTCAAATATATTTGCAAATTATACATTATTAATAATTTAAGTAGTGGATTAGAAATTAAGTGTTGTATAACTATAGATAAATTAAAATTAGTGAAGCAATTTTATTGCTAAATCATAAATGTCTAAAAAAAAATTACGAATAGCAGTTTATATGACAGGAGTTACATTGGGCTGTCTAATTTTATTAATTATTCCGAGACCTAAAAAAGATACAGAGCAAAAACCATGGATTAAAAATCCACCCCCAATAAATTATTATCCACTAACTTATTCAGATTCTTATCAAAGAAATGTTATAATAATAAAACAACCGTGGAGAATTGTTACTCTTCATCAAAACATTTTAGAAGTTTTTTATCAATTTGACGAAATTGATCGTATCATCGCAACTACTATTACATCTAAAAATAATGGTACACCCAACAACTTTTTTAAAATTGGTAGCAGTGAAAATCCTAACATAAATTCTATTATTGAATTAAAACCGGATTTAGTCATTGGAACTACAATCACCAGCATAGAATTTTATCAAAAACTCACTAAAAATAATATACCGGCAATATCATTCGATTCAAATACAACTGACACTAAATACATACGTGATACTGCAAACATATTAGCTTTACCGGGAAAAGCACTCACACTGATAAAATTAAAAAATTAAGGATTACTTGTTGCAGTGCTGTGACAATCAGGACATCGACCATAAAAAACAATTTCCTCACCCTCAATTTTGAATCCTGCCGGGGGGACATATTTTATATCGGGGATTTCATCATGAAAATCAAAAACTTTTTTACAGTAGTAACAAATAAAATGTGAGTGATGCCCATCAGGTGTAATTAATTCATAACGTATCGGTTGCCCAGGATAATCCAAACTGACAATTTTGCCTTCATATTGTAATTCATTAATATTGCGATAGACAGTTCTTAATCCAAGACGTGATGTAAACTTTTTTCCGATATCATAAATTTCAATCGAACTAAGAGGTCGATTTTCAGATTTAAGAGCATTTAAAATTGCTGAGCGCTGCTTCGTCTTTCTGATCATTTCCAATTAATTACTTAACTTAAATTTTCCTTCAGCCAAAGCCTGGTTTTCTTTCTTAATTTTTTAACGTTAGCTTCAACAGCTTGATATTCCGACTTACTCATTCGTTCAGTAAATAATTTTCCATTTAGATGATCAACTTCGTGTTGTATAACACGACTAAATAATCCATCACATTCGAGAAAATGTTTTGCCCCTTTTAAATCCTGATATTCGACTTCTATTTGATCAGGCCGTTCAACCTCACCAGTAATTTCAGGAAAAGAAAGGCACCCTTCTTCATATAAAGTAGTGTGACTGGATATAAAATTAATCGTTGGATTTATCAATACCATGGGCATTATTAATTCTAACGGAGGTTGTTTCCCATCTAACCTAAAATTAAATTTTATCGAATTATCATTAAAAATTACAGTTACGACACAAATTTGCAGTTTTACGCCAACTTGTTGAGCTGCCAGACCAATACCATTAGCATCGTACATAGTATCAATCATGTTACCAGCGAGGTCTATTAAATCTTCATTGAACTCTGTAACATTATCACCTTTTTCTGTTAAAATATTCTCTCCAAACTGAGTTATTCTTAATAACATTTTAAAATTATTATTATATAATTAACTCACATCAATATAAATAATATCAAATGTTTGATTAGAGATAGATTTATAATTATATATCTGATGTTTGGAATTAATATAATTTTTGATGACAAATTCACTTAAACATTCTGTACTGGTTTTGATAATATTTGGCTCTATCTTAAAAGGTCAGTATCAAAATTTGTTATCAATTAATAATTTTGAAAAAAAAATTTCTGAAACTGAATCAGTAAATCAACTAGCCAAACGTTACAATGAAAATAAAATCACAGTATATTTTGATACATTGACAAAAGGACTATTCGGGCCGAGCTATCGTAAATTTTTTATCCCGGCAATTGTATTTTCTAAAAACAAACAGTACTACACTATTTTAAATTCAAAAAATACACCGTTTGATCTAAGTAACGAAACAAAAAACATACTCCTCATTAAAGGATTTGTTGTCATTAATCAGAGTCGATATACGATTAAGGGAATTTATTTTTTGGCTATCGATCCGAGATATATACTAATCCCTATTCCAATTGAAATTTTGGATGTTCACAAAATCAAACCATTTAAGCTGGAAGAAAAAATTTCAGTTACTAATAACGCTTTCATCATCAACTCTGAAGAGAAATATTTTGGAAGAACCCAATATCAGTTCGATGAACATTCCGAAAACTATATTAAGATGAATTCTAATATTATAACAGATGAATTTGGTGAAATTACCTCAACATACAGTGATTTAGTATTTTCCGATAGTGGAAATTTAATTGGCATTATGACTAACGACATATATTGTTTTATAATAAAAAATCTATCTACTAATCACAAATTATCATTAGATAATAAAATTATATCTAAAAAATCTACTAAACAACTGAGACGATTGAAAAATAATTTTATTAAAAATAGCCCAATTGAAATTAGATAATTTTTTGGAACTACCTACCTATTAGAGGTAAAGTAGTTACTTCAACAAATCGATTATCTCAACAAAAACAGGGGTTGCCGGAGACAGTATTAAATAATGCAATAAAAAATATGCAATCCTGAAAATGGAATTAAGGAATTCAATCAAAAAGAATTAGGTCTAATTGCAGATTAAAAACATCAGATAAATATCTCTGCGCCTCTGGTGCCACTACACGAGAAAAAACTTAGACTTAAAATTTTAATAAAATTTGGCGGGAAGTTGCTTGCAGATTTATAAAAATAGGCCTTAATAACAGTCAAATTGAATGATAGTACAAATGAGCAGAACCAAAATATATTCCTTTATTTCCTTAATTATATTTCCCGCTTTAGTTTCGGCTGGTGTGATATCACTACAAAACGGCACTGCCACTTTTAGTCAAACTTGTTGTGGCACGCACAGCCCTGATTTGTCAGTTGATGGAGATTTAAATAATAACGGTTGGGCAATCGCGACATTTGGCTCATCTGGAGATTCATCATCAGGCCAAACGGCAGTTTGGGAAACGTCGACAGATTTTGATGCAGCGCAAATGGATATTAGCTTAATGCAAATTTTTGGCACACAACATATATTGGGAACATTTCGATTTTCGGTAACATCAGATGATCGCTCGACTTTTGCAGATGGTTTGGATAATGGTGGTGATGTTACGGCTAACTGGACAGTGCTAACCAATCCTAGCGTATCGGGCCCTGCCGGTGTGACGTTTTCTACTTTGAGTGACAGTACTGTATTAGTAGGAGGATCAACACCGGAAACAGCGACTTATGATGTACAGTATACAGGAAATTTTTTCAATATCACCGGGATCAGACTTGAGGTTATCGAAAATGCAAGTTTACCGTTTAATGGTCCAGGACGTCAGCCCTCTAATGGTAATTTTGTGCTTTCAGATTTGACGGTGACATCATCGGGAACACCGATTCCAGAATCTTCTTCTTATGGATTAATCTTGTCAGGGGTTCTTGGTTTTATGATAATAATTATCAAACTTCGTTGATAGAGCTAGTCCCAATCACATAACTAGTTGAGTCGAAAAAGATTGAGGCAAAATAAAAATTACGGGTGCAAATATTTAAACTTGCATGATGTTAAAAATAATAAGTAATGAGTCCTAGTTAGAGGATTTGCCTCGCTAGCTCAATTGGTAGAGCAGCTGACTCTTAATCAGTTGGTTCGGGGTTCGAGTCCCCGGCGGGGTACCATATCTAAACAAACAAAATATTCTGTATCAGTTAGATTAAAAGAATGATTTAAAATATTTACCGGAAAACCGAGAGCAATACGCTCAGCACAAGGATCAACTGCAGATCCAAACAATACGGTAATGCAAGTCTTACTCTGTGATAAAAATGAGTTTTTTTTAAGCTGTCTTTCAGTGCATTTCGATTTTGAGATGTACATCGATTCATAAGTTTTGTTAAGTTTTTTGTAACTACATAGCATGACAAAAATGTTTAATTCAGCTCGCTATCAGCATGGTGAAGCCGTGCGGTTATCGGTATCGGTATCGAATGATCGATTGCGATACCGATAAATATCATTTTTTTAATTGTCCTAAGTAATTACAGTTTTTTTTTGATGAATATAAATAGTAAGTTCACTAAAACTAACACATTAAGATAAGTAAATTTGAAATCCACTCTATCCCGAAAATTAATGAACTAAAATTATTTTATATATATTCAGAGTAATTATTGATAAATGGGAAACAATTACTTTATGAATAAAAGAATATGGATGTAGTAAAAATAAAAGGTGGAATCCCGCTCTCTGGAACAGTTCAAATTGAAGGTTCAAAAAATGCTTCATTGCCCATCTTTGCTGCGACTTTGCTGACAGATGAACCGTGTATCATAAATAATGTTCCAGACCTGAGTGATGTGCGCTATATGACAGAAATCCTGGAGCACCTCGGTGCTGAAATTGAACAGCTTGGTAAAAACAGTTGGAAAATTGTCGCTAAAAATATTACTTCACACGCACCCTATGAAATTGTGCGTAAAATGCGTGCATCAATTTGCCTCTTGGGACCGTTAATCGCTAGACTACGAAAAGCTAAAATTTCATTACCTGGCGGATGTGTAATCGGACATCGCCCTATCGACCTTCATCTCAAAGGGTTAAGTAAACTTAACTGCGACATCGAAATTAGTAAAGGCTACATAATTGCAGACGGAAAAAATATTCGAGGTAGAGATTTATTTTTGGGAGGTCGTCACGGCAGCACTGTAACTGGTACAGCTAACTTGGTCATGGCTGCTACATTAACTCCAGGTGTAACTCAGATTGAAAGTGCGTCATGTGAACCGGAAATAATTGATCTCTGTAATTTTCTGAAAGCTATGGGAGCTGATATTGAGGGAATTGGTGCACACCATCTTAAAATTACCGGTGTAGATAAACTTCATGGATGCCAATATGATGTAATTTCTGACAGAATTGAAGCTGGATCAATGATTATTGCCGGAATTATCACACGTGGAAATCTGTGTATTAAAGGAGCAAACTTACACCATTTACGTGCTTTTGTAGATAAATTAGAAGAGGCTGGTATAAACATAACTTGTCCTGAAAACGGCCAAATTATTGTTGACGGGACTAATATTAATCGAAATCCGGTTGATATTATTACGTTGCCGTACCCTGGATTTCCTACCGATTTACAAGCTCAAATGTGCTCTTTACTCAGCCTAACTCCAGGTTTGAGCATAATTACGGAGCGTATTTATCCCAACAGATTTATGCATGTTCCTGAATTAGTCCGAATGGGTGCAGATATTTCTATCGAAGGAAACAGTGCTATTATAAACGGCAAAGAAAAATTATCTGGTTCACCTGTGATGGCATCGGATTTAAGAGCAAGCTTTGCACTAATTCTGGCCGGCCTGGCCTCTGAAGGAGAAACTTGGGTTCAACGGATATATCATATTGACCGCGGTTATGAAAAAATTGATCAGAAGCTAAATTCTTTAGGCGCAAATATTGTCCGCATGTCAGATAAAGAGATGCCTCCTGAAGTACTTTATTAATTTCACTGCTCTAGCACTTTTAAAATTGGTTAATGTACTCAAAAACATACTACCGGAATATTTAACGGACACCAATAGATTGGCGATATTAGTCAAATCATTATTTAAGGGTTTTGATTGGGTTCAGGCTGTTTGTCTACTGATACTTGGAATTGTTGGAGTATTTTTTATTTACTCAGCTCAATTGTATAATTCTGGCACATTATGGAAAAAACAAATAATTTGGTTGGTTGTTGGCGGATTGGTTTATATTGGCGTGTCATTGTCGAATTATAAAATTCTACTTGAAAAAGGACATTTAATTTACTATGCAAGTCTCCTTTTATTATTATTACTCTGGACACCATTAGGTGAGACACGATACAATTCTACAAGATGGATAGATCTTAAGTTTTTTTCTTTTCAACCATCAGAGGCAGCAAAAATTGGGGTACTAATTATGGTATCAAATGTTTTAGCTCGATCTGAAATTGGAAATGTGCGTGACTCATTTAAAGTACTCATAAAAGTATTATTAATTTTATTGATTCCAATTTGGTTAATATTCAAACAACCGGATTTGGGATCTGCATTAGTATTTCCGCCAATGGTATTTTCATTATTATACATATCAAAATTATCAGAACGATTTTTTATATCGGTTTTGGTATTTTTTATGTTCGTAGCGGGAATAGTTGCACACGACATATATAGTTATCACCGATTCCTATCAAAAAACAATCTGTCTGCATACGAAAATAGAGGAATGTATGAAAAACATTCAATACTTCCACTAAAAGATTATCAAAGAAATCGAATACTTGCATTCGTAGCACCAGAGTCTATTGATCCAAAAGGAATAGGAGTAAGCTGGAACTTACGCCAATCATTATTGGCTGCGGGATCCGGTGGGCTAACAGGAAAAGGTTGGCAAAAAAGTACACAAGCAAAACTGGGTTATCTACCGCGCTCAGTTGCGCATAATGATTTTATTTTCTCTGTGATTGCAGAGGAAAAAGGGTTCATGGGAAGCCTGATTATCATCAGTTTATTCGCGGTCATTCTCGGAAATGGAATTCGAATAGCGGGCAAAGCGCGCGATCGATTTGGAATGCTGCTGGCAGTGGGTGTCAGTGTTATTTTCATGGTCCATATATTTGTGAATATCGGAATGACTATTGGACTGATGCCAATCACCGGACTACCACTGCCCTTTATTAGTTATGGCGGTTCCTTTATTTTTAGTTGTTGTATACTACAAGGACTTATACAGAGCGTCTATCGTTACAGAAAGGATTATTCATGATGACGACAATTTATAGTCTAATTTCCAGTATAAACATTAATCAAAAAATAAAGGTTAATATTAAACCTTATAAATTGATGAACAATGAGCACACATACAAATTCTGGAAAAAAAATTCTTACAAAAAAACAAGAACGGGAATTAACTACACCGCCTTCTGAAAAGATAACTACTGCAGTTAAAGTCGACGAATTAAAAGCAGCTGCTGAGAGCAGAGCCAAGCAATTGCCTTTACCGCAGAGAATTATCCGAGCAATTAAAAAAGTTAAGACTCCATTTAAGGAGATTATAATTAATTCTGAGTATCTCGAAAAACGCATGGCTCTGTTGGTCGATGGTGTTCTAGAAAAATTCGATATTGAGCGAGTCGGTGATGATAGCTTGGTTGGTAGTATTTTTAAGGGGAAAATTCAAAATCTTGAGCCGGGCTTAAAGGCTGCGTTTGTAGATATCGCAATGCCCAAAAATGCATTTTTACATTACTGGGACATCTTGCCTGCAGCAAATGACAACTCAATTGAGATTGTTCGAGATACTCGATCTGAAGAACAAAAAAGAAAGAAAAAGAGAATCAGTTTACGTGATATTCCAAAATTGTATCCGAGTGGAAGTAATATAGTCGTTCAAGTAACTAAAGCGCAAATAGGAACAAAGGGACCGCGAACCACGACTAATATATCATTGCCTGGTCGTTTTTTAGTTTTTATGCCTTATAGTGGCCAGTGCGGTATTTCTCGAAAAATTGCCAATACCAAGGAACGCCAACGCTTAAAGAAAATTCTACAATTGCTAACTATCCCAGAAGGCATGGGTGTCATTATAAGAACCGCTGGTGAAGGAATGAACATCCGATACTTCATACGCGATCTTCATATTCTTCTCAAGACATGGGAGGAAATCCAAAATAAAATTGAAGCAAATGATGACCCGGAAAGATTGTATGAAGAGCCAGATTTGATCGAGCTTACAGTTCGAGATTTTTTAACAGAAGGAATTGATCGGGTATTGATTGATAATAAAGATGACTACGAAAAAATAATCAGGCATGTAGGACGCATATCACCACGTTCCAAATCAAAAATACAATTGTACGAAGAAAGTATTCCTATATTTGAGCGTTTCAATATAGATAAGCAAATTGACCAAACTTTTCAAAGAAAAGTGTCTTTGCCATCAGGTGGTGAAATTGTAATCGAAGAAACAGAAGCACTAGTTTCAATTGATGTAAACACTGGATCACATAAACAAAAAAATGGTGACAGTAAAAATTTTATTTTACATGTAAATCTGGAAGCTGTTGCTGAAATTGCCAGACAGATAAGATTGAGAAATATCGGGGGGCTAATTATGGTTGATTTCATTGATATGAAATTCCCTCGAGACAAAAGAGATGTTCATAAAAAGATGCGCGAAGAGATGGCTAAAGATAAGGCTCGCTGTCAGGTTTTACCAATTTCTCTACTTGGGATATTGCAAATGACCAGACAAAGACAAGAAGAAAGTATGGCTTCGTCTTTATATACAGGATGTCCTTATTGCCATGAAAGAGGTTCAGTAAAGTCACCTCGAACCATCAGTGTAGAAATTCAGCGACGCTTAACAAACGTCATCAAAAGATTACAGGCACTCGCTGAATATAAAGGGAAAAAAATATCTTTAAGAGTATATTGCCATCCTCATGTATTAGAACGTCTCCGCCTGGAAGATGAAAAATATCTTATTGATATAGAGGAAAAATATAACGTTTTATTGGCATTTAGAGCTGATCAAAATTATCATGTCGAAAATTTCAAAATTCTCGATATGGAAACTGAAAAAGAAATTCGTTAAATTTTCTAAATAAACTTACTAATATAAATCAGGATAGCTTCCCAACCATTTTATGTAGGGACAATTTTTTTCCAGATCCTTAATGGCATCTTGAATTGATTGATCGTCTATATGACCAATTACATCGACAAAAAAATAGTAGTCCCACAATTTTTGCCTGCTGGGTCTTGATTCGATTTTGCATAAATTAATTCCCCGATCACTGAAAGTTTTGAGTGCTTTCAACAAAGCACCCACTTCATCCTTCAGTGAAAAAACAAAACTGGATTTATCTTTGCCATTACCCAAAGCCCCGGAAGAACTTTTCCCGATAACTAAAAAACGCGTTATATTTTCAACTTTATCCTGAATATTTTTTGCCACAATCGGAACATCATTTAATTCAGCAGCTATAGATCCGGCTATTGCCGCTATTTCTGGATTTTCTTTGGCAAACAAAACTGCCTTGGAAGTACTGGCGCACTCGACTACTTCTGCATTGGGAAGATTTTTACTCAACCAATTCCGACATTGTCCCAATGCATTATCTTTTGAATGCACTTCCGTAATATTATTTAAATCTGATTGTGAAATTAAACAATGTGAGATTTTTAAATAAACTTGGGAAACAATTTTTAATTCAGTTTCAGCAAGCATATCAAGTGAATGTGAAACAACTCCCTCAGTTGAATTTTCAACAGGAATAACACCATAATCAGCATCTCCACGCAAGACTGAGGAAAACACATCCGGAATTGTTCCGGCTGGAGTAGACTGAATACTTGAACCAAATTTTTGGAGGGCGGCTTGATGTGTGTAAGTTGCTTCCGGCCCAAGATATGCAATATTTAATTTTTTTTGTAAATTAATCGATGCAGAAATTATCTGCCTATAAATAGCACGTATAGCTTTTTCATCCAACGGCCCTTTACTAAGTGATACTAATCGCTGAAAAACTTCCTCTTCCCTACTCGGCACAAAAATATTTTCACCCGAATCAACTTTAATTTTCCCAATCTCACTGGCAAGGATTACCCGTTCATTCAATTTTTCAATAATACCTTGATCGATATCATCAATTTGCAGCCGAAGTTTTTCAATATTCATTATAAATTATCAATTAAAAATATGTCGCAAATCAAACAGGTAATAATTTTCAATTTCATTCTTCAAAATTTCCGTCTTCCTCAGGCAACCCCACTTCTGAATCACTCACTTCAATTTCTTTTTTTGAAGCATTCTGAATTAATTCAGTTAGTTGGTTGGGAGCCAATACATCAGATGCAGGTAATTCGTCAGTCGACTTAATACCGCAGTAATCAAGAAATTTATCAGTCGTACTAAATTGCGTTGGCCTACCGGGTAACTCAGCGCGCCCTGATACATAAATAAATTCATGTTCCAATAATTTAGTTACAGCACTATCAGAAGAGACCCCTCGTATTGATTCTATTTCAGCTCGGGTGACCGGTTGCCTGTAGCCAATAATAGCTAACGTTTCCATTACAACCTGACTGAGTTTTTGAGGTTTTGGCTCATCTCGCAATAGCCTTACCCAAACAGCATAGTCTGGTTTTAATACCATTTTATAACCATTCACGCCCTCATCAATTAGAAAAACATCATTCTGACTCGTAACATCAATTGATAATTCTTCCATTGCATTTCGGATTTGCGATGCCGTTAACATTGTTGGAACCAAACTATCAGAATTATTATTTTCATCCGAAATGTCGTTTGTCGATTCCATCCTGTCTTTTAATATAGGATTAATTTCCTCCGATCTGTCCTGTAGGTGATAGCGTTCAATAACCTTTTGAATATCACGAATCGATATCGGCTCGGTTGTTGAAAAGAGTAATGATTTTAAAAAATTTTTTATTTCAAAGGATGAACTTAAACTAACCATTTCGATAAATAATTCGGATTACAACAATTACTGTTAAAAATTTGGAATGTACTTGATTTAAATAAAATTAATAAGATTAGATATTGAGATATACCTTTTATAACAGGTAATTAAAGACAAATAACTTTTATTCACATTTACTCACTATGACTAAATCAAAAGATAATGATAATACCAGAGAGCATTCTTCAATAATTGTTGACGGTAGTGATCGCTCACCGAGCCGAGCTATGCTGAGAGCTGTCGGATTCAATGATGATGATTTTAAAAAACCTATTGTTGGTGTCGCATCAACGTGGAGTATGGTCACCCCATGTAACATGCATATCGATGAACTTGCCAGAGAGTCAGCTGCCGGTGTCGATAATGCAAATGGCAAATCGATTATTTTTGGCACAATCACCGTATCCGACGGAATTTCTATGGGAACACAAGGCATGCGCTATTCCCTGGTCTCTAGAGAAGTAATTGCAGATTCAATAGAAACAGTAGCCGGTGGAGAAGGTTTTGATGGCCTGGTTGCAATTGGTGGATGTGATAAAAATATGCCCGGTTGCATGATTGCTATTGCTCGTCTTAATCGTCCAGCTGTTTTTGTTTATGGAGGAACAATTTTACCCGGATTCCACAATGAAAAACCGATCGACGTTGTCTCAGTATTTGAAGCTGTCGGCCAACATGCCCAGGGAAATATTGATGATGAAGAACTAAAAAAAGTTGAATCGTGTGCAATCCCTGGAGCAGGTTCCTGTAGTGGAATGTACACAGCCAACACTATGGCCTCGGCAATTGAAGCTTTGGGAATGAGTTTGCCCAACAGTTCTGCTCAACTGGCAATTTCCAAAGACAAACGGCAAGATTGTCGTATGGCAGGTGAAGCTGTTTTAAATTTGCTCAGTAAAGGAATTCGGCCAAAAGATATCATGACTCGCAAAGCATTTGAAAATGCGATTACCGTTGTCATTGCACTGGGCGGGTCGACAAATGCTGTGCTGCATCTTTTAGCAATGGCACACTCTGCGGACGTCGATCTCAAACTCGATGATTTTACAGTTATCGGAAAAAAAGTTCCGGTTCTGTGTGACCTGAAGCCCAGTGGTAAATATAACATGAGTCATCTTGTTCGAATCGGTGGTATTAGGCCGTTGATGAAAATATTATTAGATGAAGGATTACTGCATGGCGATTGTTTAACCGTAACCGGAAAAACAATAGCTGAAAATTTAGCAAATGTTACCCCATACCCATCCGATCAGGATATCGTTATGCCATTTGATAAACCGATTAAACCGGACAGTCATCTTTGTGTTCTCTACGGAAATTTGGCACCGAAAGGTTCGGTTGCAAAAATTACCGGCAAAGAAGGCTTACACTTTAATGGTAAGGCTATCGTTTTTGAATCTGAAGAAAGGGCACTGAAGGGAATACTTGATAAAACGGTTCAGCCCGGTCACGTTATTGTTATCCGCAACGAAGGCCCAAAAGGTGGACCTGGAATGCGCGAGATGCTAGCACCGACATCTGCAGTCATGGGACGTGGAATTGGCAAAGAAGTCGCATTGATTACTGACGGAAGATTTTCCGGCGGCAGTCACGGATTTGTTGTTGGACACATCACACCTGAAGCTAAAACAGGTGGGCCGATAGCGATTATTCAAAACGAAGATTCAATCACAATCGACGCCGAAAAATCAGAAATAAATTTGGATATTTCAGACGAAGAATTAAAACAACGTTTGACTGAGTGGAAATCAACTCCGCCCAAAGAGACAAGAGGTGTGTTGGCCAAGTATGCAAAGTTAGTGAATACAGCGTCCGAGGGTGCAGTGACGGATGCGATATTGTAGTTGTAGTAACAAAATGATTATTTTTGCTTTCGATATATTCAGATAATAGGCTTAATTGCCTATTAACTGAATATTAAATTTTCTGCAAAAACATTAACTTCTATCTGTATACGTTTTTGCTACATCGAAAATCATTATACTGGTATCTTGGATTGACTCAGCGCCATCAATATAACCAGTCATTTAAAATTAAATGACAAGCGTGAATAATGAAATAGATTAACTTATATTAATTAAGAAATAGAAGTTTTAACGTTCTCTCCAAAAATACGGTTTTTTGCGTAGTGCAGCTACTGCCTTAATGTATATAGATTGCCCGCTACATTCATACACAATTGCAAATGGAAAACGGACAAGATTTAGTCTGCGTGATTCATGATAAAATCTTCGGTAGACTCCACTATGCTTAAAGATTTTTTGCAGTGTATTATCATACTCAATTAAAAATTTCTCACCACAACCCATTTCTTCTTTTTCATAATAACAAACGGCTTCGGCCAGATCCTCTTTTACTTCAGGATGAAACTTTACGTGTATCATCGAGTTTTTTACGAGCATAGGCCTTTACTTCTTCAGATGTGATCGTTTCTACAGTTCCTTCGTGTAATTCTTGTGATCGACGATCAATGGTTTCTTTCCACTCTACATGAATCTTATTACTCTCGTTGGATTCTTGTTCTTTGAAGTTTTCCAAATAGTCAATTACTTGACTCTGCTCTTTGATTGGGAGGTTTTTAAATTCTTCTATAACTTCTACAGCTGTCATGTCTATGTAAACTCTCATATGTATTTAAATTTTTCAAGCCTAGCTTATCAATATTTCTCAATAGAAAATCATGGGGAAATTTTTAGTTTGAAACTGGAGTAGAAATAAAAAATAAAATTTGGGATTTCCCGCCTGCTGTTTTTGTATCAATTTGTGAAATGGTTTGAGCAGAACTCCAACCATTGTGTCTTCAACTATTTGAAAGTATGTCTGAACTGCAGGAGATGAAACTCCTATTTGATCAGCAATTTTTGAATAATTAATATCCTGCCCATTCATTTGTGCTGCGACTGACAAAAAACGCAGAAAAAACTCCACCATTCGAAACAAACAAAACAGCAGCTTGACGATAGAAAAAAAATTAATATGGTTATGAACATGGAAGTATCATTACAACAAGCTTCAGAAGTAGCGTTGTCATTGTCACTGAAAGATCGTGCAGCGTTAGCACATAGCTTAATCGAAAGTCTTGATGATGTTATTCCTGATCAGCAAGGCTTAGAAGAAGCTTGGGATAGAGAGATAAAATTGCGCATAGAGCGATTTGAGTCAGGGCACACCACAGATCATGATGCCTTTGAAGTAATTGATGAAATAAGAGATAAATACTCGTGAAAAAATTACGTTTGCTCGATGAAGTCAAAATAGAGCTTTGGCAAACAGTAGTTTATTATGAGGAGCGTGTTCAAAAACTTGGTATAGATTTTGTATCAGAATTACGCTTAGCTTTAAAAAATATTCGAAAGAATCCTGAAATGTTTTCTGCTCGAAAATTTAAAGTACGCCAAATGTTGTTGAGTCGTTTTCCTTATATAGTCCACTATCGAATCGATAAAGATGCAATACGAGTTTATGCAATAGCCCATGTAAAGCAATATCCATACTATTGGGGTATTCGACTAAAGTAGAACAAACAAATTATAGCAATTGCCATAAATCTTTTCAATTATAAAAAAATAATCATGGATCACCGCGTCAATCATTCCTCGTGACGACAAAATGGTTGTCATTGCGAGCCCTGTGAATACAGGGCGCGGCAATCTATCTGAATTAAATTGCTCAATTACTGCATACAACTATCAGACTATATATTTTCATTTAAATACGAAAACATTTATGGTAATCACTATATCTTTTTTTTAGACTGTGTTCGTCACTTCACCAAAAAAATTAGGTTAAAGACAACTTAAGAGTCTGAAGTTTCAAAAAAATAAATGATAAAGATTATTATGTCTTTAATTTATTGCGATTGCTATAATATCACAAAATTTCGTAATCAATTACATCAAGGTTAGGAATATTTAAAAAGTGTTTGGGATTTCTCGTTATTAAAGGAATATTTTTCTCTAACGCAGAAGCTGATATCCATAAATCCGGGTAATCGACTACTTTACCACTACGAGCTAAATCTCCCCATAGATTACAATAAATATTAATCGCTACCTGTGTGAGATATTGAACCTGGAATTCAGTATAAAATTGTATTAAATCATCGTTTGATACGCCTTGAAATATCGCACCCCTTGAAAATTCCGCCTGTGTAATCCAGGGAACAATTAATGCTGATTCAGCTAATTTATTTTTTAAGTCAGAGAGCTTTTTAGGTTTTCTTTGATAACGCCAAATATCAATCAGCACTGTAGTATCCGCTATAACTTCCATGGCTCTGATATAGATTGACGCGTTGCATCCAATGCTTTCTCCATATCGTTAATTTTATTTTCAGTTAATTCGGGGAGATGTTTTGCAGCCCGGACAGCTGATTCAAAAGTTCCCTTTGGAGGAATTAATCGTTCAATTACTTTAGAAAAGGAGTCACGCTTACCTGTTTTCCAACTATTGAGTCGCTCATAGGCAGATTCTGATACTGCAATATTTTTCATATATAACACAATACGCAATCTGTGTCTTGTGTCAATTAATCATTTTTAATCACAGTCCTCCCACTTTTACCAAATAATTGACCATAACTGCATAAATCGTCCCACCACAACTCTCTTTTATAAATCTTATTTATTCTGCGACACAACTCTATCTCTTCAGCCAGAGACCCTTTGGCAAAGCCACATAAAGTTACAATTCAACTTATAATATAAAAATAACTTCAATTCTCAATCTTGACAGAACAAAAATTTCATAATATATATATATTATGAAATCATATATCAGTGCTACAATTGAAGAAAATCTGGTAAATAAAGCCAAAAAATATTCTAAATCAGAAAATAGATCATTTAGTAATGTTTTAGAACTGGCATTGCTAAAGTTCTTTGAGCAAAAAAACCAGACATCTATAGTGACATCATCAACCGCTTTTATAGATAAATTTAATCGAGCAGATACATATGAGAGGGATTAATGGCAGATGTCTAGTGGATACAAATATATTAATATATGCCACATTAAGTTCTGATGATCGGTTTAGTATCGCCCAAAATATTTTATTAAAGAGTAAGAAGGCCGATTTATGCATATCTGTACAAAACCTCGCCGAAATGTATCCAAATCTTACAGGGCCAAAAATGAAAGTATCTGATGACGCGTCAACTGCTCATGCCAAAATTGAATCAATCGCCAGTCTAGATCATTTGACCGTATTTCCAATAACTTTATCAATTATTCAAGAAGCACTGAAAATTTGTAGCCAGTATAATATAACCCGTCAAAATTATTTTGATGCACAATTAGCAGCCACAATGCTGATTAATAATATTAGCACAATAATTACAGAAAACGAAAAGGATTTTCGGTTGTATAAAAATATTAAAGTTGTAAACCCCTTTTGAATTAAACAACGAATCAAAAATTCTATAAATATTTCACATGCTCAATTAAACAGACAGCCTGAGCAGCGATTCCTGCACCACGACCAATATCTCCTATAGTTTCGTTAGTAGTCGCTTTTATGCCGATGCAGTCAGTTGAGACTTTTAGCGTTTTGCTAATTTCTTCTTTCATCAATTTAATGTACGGAGCAATCTTTGGCTCTTCGGCAATTATTACACTATCAATATTGATAACAACATAGCCTTTTTTTTCGGCTTCTTCGACTGCAATTTTTAGAATTTCCATCGAATCCATACCTTTAATTTTAGGATCTGTGTTTGGGAAGTAATGACCAATATCTGAAAGTCCCGTGGCTCCTAAAATTGAATCGGCAATTGCGTGCAATAAACAATCCGCATCAGAGTGACCTTCTAAACCCTTATTGTGCGGAATTTTAACACCACCCAATACTAGATCCAGTCCTTCAACCAAACGATGAATATCATATCCTGTGCCAATGCGATAAGGTAACATTTAGTTTAAAAATTTATAATTTAATTCTAACTAATGCTAGTTAACTGCATTACGGTAATGATGGCAAAGTCTTTTTTTTGTAAGAGTGCGCTAACTAACAGCACTACTCTAAAACATTAATACCATGTCCGGACTTGGCCATTTTAAACTTCTTGCCGTTTTTTGTGACAACCAAATTTTTCCCGACTGAATAGCTAATTTCAATAGGGCCTGTTTTAGTAATCATAATTTGCTCACCTTTAGCTAACCGTCTTGAAAAAAGAGATTTTTTATCGACAAGTTGTGTGACAATAACCGTTACATCATCTATGGCGACTAATGAAATTTCTTCTGAGCTCATAGCCTCTCCTCCATCTGTCTGTGAAGTAAGATTATTAGTATTGTTTAATTCAGGATTAATTTCCGGTTTATCTTTGGAGAACATTGAAATGACAAAAATAACGATCACCACAAATAATGCAACGATAGCTGAAATCACAAAAATTTTTATATAAAGAGTTTTGTTTTCATCATTATCCTGAGTAACGGGCTCAGGCTCTTTTTGTGGTTTTTCAATTGGCGTATTTTTGTCTAATTCATTCTCTGGAAGAGTTAGTCTCCCGAGTGATTCCTTATCTTCGACTCCACCCTGCTTGCCTTTCATTCTAAACAAGGCATCAAAATCGGTAATGATTTTTTCCTTATCTAATTTTAAATATCTAGCATAGTTTTTAACAAATCCTCTAACGTAAACTTCGGGTAGCGGAATATCCAATGAATTATCCTCAATGCTATTCAAATAATCTTCACGTATTTTTGTTTCCTCTGCGGCTTCCCTAATGGAAATTCCTTGTTTGTTTCGAGCTTCCTGAAATTTTTCTCCTAAGGTCATCATATAGTATTTTGTAATTTTCCTATGACAAAAATGAAAGAATCAATATACAATCAAGATAATGCAAATTAAAATAATGTTTTGTTATTCACACAGAAACCAAAAATAGGTGAGTTAGATTGACAATTTCTATATCAAACTTTTTGGCAATTGTCGTCGATAAATGTCATATTCATGAAAAGGTGTCATAGATTACTGTTCTATAATGGCATTGGCCTAAAATAATTTATTCACAATGAAAGTGAATCGAGATCTTTCAATATTTCTCTAGGTTGTGCCCCATTTTCGGGACCCACAATGCCTTTATCTTCCAGTAGTTCCATTATCCTGGCCGCTCTGTTATAGCCTATGCGTAATCGACGCTGTAGCATAGATGTAGAGGCTCGTTTACTCGCTCGGAGAACCTCTATTGCATCGGGCACCAACTCATCTTCAAATTCTTCCGGACCTCCGGAATCTGCACCATCGCCATCACTTTCCTCTTCAATACTTCTTTGAAACTTCGAATCAAAATCCGGTGGTCCATTTTGTTTAAGAAATTTAACAATATCTGTTATTTCATCGTCATCAACAAATGCACCTTGAGCACGGACCAAGTCAGATGTCCCAGGTGGCAAAAATAACATGTCCCCCCGCCCGATTAAATGATCTGCACCATTCGCATCTAGAATTGTTCTACTATCAATTTTCGAGGCAACTTTAAAGGCAATTCTACTTGGTAAATTAGCTTTAATAACACCTGTAATAACATTAACTGATGGTCGCTGTGTAGCTATTATTAAATGTATACCAGCAGCCCGGGCAAGTTGTGCAAGTCTGGCAATACAAGTTTCGACATCCGCCGGTGCAACCATCATAAGGTCAGCCAACTCATCAACGATACAGACAATGTAAGGTAATTTTTCAGGGATTTCAATCTCTTCATCGCGTCTCACTTCGATAGTGCTCACAGCTGCTCTTTCTTCAGCAGACAATTCTGCTTCAAGTTTTTCAGCCTGAGCGGCTTCCTCCTTGTTTTTACTCTGTTTGGCATTAAACCCGACAATATTTCTAACCCCGATTTTGGCAAAAATTTTGTACCTTTTTTCCATTTCATTTATCAAATACTTGAGTGCCGCCGGTACTTTTTTTGGATCAGTGACAACCGGAATAAGCATATGGGGTAAATCATTAAAAACCTGCATCTCGACAATTTTTGGATCGACCATGACAAATCTTAAATTTTCCGGACTTGAATGAAATAACAGCGAAGTAATAATCGTATTGATACAAACTGTTTTCCCGGCACCGGTAGATCCGGCAATAAGCAAATGCGGCATTCTTGCCAGATCAGCAATCAATGGTTTACCACTAACATCTTTTCCAAGTACAATCGGTATTTCAGATTTGCAGTTCCCCCAGTTTTCAGACTCAATAATATCTCTCACTTTTACTGATAATGAAGTTTTGTTGGGAACTTCAACTCCGACACATCCTTTACCTGGAACAGGAGCAAGAATTCGAACAGAAATTGCTTTTAATCCCAGCGCAATGTTCTTGTCTAAATTCATTATTTTTTCTACACGCACACCCGGGGCAGGATGAATATCATAACGTGTGATAACAGGACCCGTGTGTACTTCACCCATAGTGACTTTAACCCCAAATTCTCCCAAAGTCCTAACTAGTGTCTCAGCCGTCTCCTGATGATTCTCGTTATCAGACACATTTGAAGTAATTTCTATTTCATTCAACATACTTAGGGGAGGGAAATGATAATTTCCAGATTTCTCAGGCAATGGAACGGATGCTTTTTTTGTTTCTTCAGTTGCAATAATTTTTAGTGCATCTTCAACTTTTGATCTTGTTTTCTTACCGAGTTGAAATTTATTGCTGGATTTAGATGTACCAATTTTCATCTTACTAGTATCAAGCATTCCGCCCTCCACCGCTGGCTCAGGATCATCCATTAAAGTTTCAGATTTAAATGTAGATTCATCGTCCTCATCCTTCGGAGAAGTTTTACCTATCCTTAGTGGGTTTGATAATACTTTTGGTTTCTTTCCTTGTTTGATGACTGGTGGCGGTTGACTCGCTTTCTTTTTTTCCTTCCTGACATCATTTCTTCTAGTTAACCAAGCTTTAAATTTATCATAAATAGTGTGTGATGCACTGCCCAAATTATCATGAAAAATAATCAATGCCCCTATTACAAAAGTTCCAATGAGCACTACAATAGTCCCAAAGCTACCAAAATTTTCACTGAGAAATTTTTTATATAATATAGTGCCAACTGCACCACCAATACCATTGGTATAATAATCATTAGAGAAAACGTTATCTGCCCTGCTTCCAAAAAATTCTGTTTCAATGAGATTTAAAGCAATACAAGCAGCTACAATACAAACAACAATGCAGATATATTTACCTGCACTCAACTTATCCCAGTGGGAAAATAAAAACATATACGACTGCCAAAGCAAATAAAGACTGACAAGCCAACACGCCATTCCCAAATATCTTAAAGTCCAAAATGCAATTTCAGCACCCACTATACCAACCATATTATGATTAACTACATCCGTAGTTATTCGTGCGCTCTGCATCGGATCAAAATCAAATATAGAAACAAAAGTAAGAACTGCCATTATCAGAAAGAAAATACCCCACAATAATCTATCGCCCTCGTTCTTTCTTCTAACGGGGTTCATTTTTCTGCCTTTTTTCTTTACGGTTGCCATGTCAGTTAATCCATATATTCAAGTAAAAATATAAGAATAAAATTAAAAAAAATGCACTATATTTGTTTTCAACCAATTTATCAAGAACGTGTTTGGGGGGGTAGAGATTTCGAAAAAAAGCTGGGGCGAACATTACCGTCTGAAAAAATAATAGGTGAAAGTTGGGAGATAGTAGACAGAGCTGAAGCTCAGTCAACAATCAAAGAGGGTAAGTTTGAAGGCCTTACAATTCGCCAGGCGATAAAAGATCACTCAGGTTCTATCATGGGACCAGATTATCCCCCGGAGAGACCTTTTCCAGTATTGGTAAAGTGGCTTGATTGCCAACAGAAATTAAGTCTGCAAGTTCACCCACCTGCTGATATTGCACCCTTATTAAATGGAGAACCCAAAACAGAAAATTGGTACATTGCAGATGCCACATCTACTGCTGCTCTTATGGCCGGTTTAAAAAATGGTGTCACTCGCAAACAATTTGAAAAAGCCCTGAATGAAAATAAATTAAGTGATTTAGTTCACCGAATTTCATCAAAAAAAGGTGATTCTCTTTTTGTACCAAGTGGCCGAATTCATGCCATTGATGCAGGAAATTTAATTTTGGAGATACAACAAAACTCTGATACAACTTACCGTGTCTATGATTGGGGACGTGTCGGGATTGATGGTAAACCGCGACAATTGCATGTTGAAGAATCCATGAAATCTATTGATTTTGACGATTTTGAACCAAACTTAATTACATCTACTTTAGAAAAAGAGACATTGTTGGCAGATTGTGAAAATTTTCGTTTAAGAAAATTGACTCTTAATAAAAACGAAACTGTGAACTTTAATGCTTTGGAACAACCCAGGCTATTCCATGTCGTTGAAGGCCATTTGGTTGAAAATTCAACCGATTATAAAACATTAATAACAGGAGATAATATATTATTGCCATATGATTCTGAATTTGTTTTTCAAGCAAAGTGTAAAACTACTGTTTTAATAACTGATAATTTTATTAGTTATTAAAAGTGAAAATAAGTGAGTTGAATAATCTATTGCCACCGATTTTCACATAGAGCTTGAAAGCTTCGGCAGTTTACACAGTCATTCCATCAACTGATAGGTTGATATATTGACTCCTATACAACAAATATTATTTACATAATTTAATTTTAATAAAATAAAGATACTATGAAAACTGATTCGATTGAAAATGATTCACAAAAGGAAGTTATTGACGATGTTTCTGAAGAAGAGGCAGAGTCTGGCTTTGGTCCAACAAATGAGTCCGATAAATGCGATTCATGTGAGAATTGTGATTGTGAAAACAAAAATAATAATTCTGATAATCCGGAAGAGGTTTTATTTAAAAAACTGAATGAAGCACAGACGGCAGCTGAGGAAAATAAAAATAGATACCTTCGATCTGTTGCTGATCTGGAAAATTATAAAAAACGAACACTTAGAGAAAAAGATGACCTTAGGAAATACGCAATCTCCGGATTGATCGAAGACTTAATCCCGGTTATTGATCATCTAATTTTAGGACTTGATGCCGGCAAGGATACTGAGGAAGCAAAACCAATAACAGATGGCATTTCTATGGTTTTAGTTCAATTCCTCAAAGTTCTAGATCAATATGGCGTAACAAAACTTGACCCTGTTGGAGAAGATTTTGACCCGAATTTTCATGATTGTCAAAAACATGATCCAAGTGATGAATTTGATGAAGGAAAGATAATTTCAGTTAGTAGATCCGGATATCTGTTACATGATCGTCTATTGAGACCAGCATCCGTCATAGTCTCTAAAGGCCCTGAAAGTAAATAAGCAGATAATGGAAAAAGAAGATTATTATAAATTACTCGATGTCACCCGAGAGGCATCATCTGATGAAATCAAGAAGGCTTATCGGAAAAAAGCACTCAAATATCACCCTGATAAAAATAAAGGAGATAAAGGTGCTGAAGAAAAATTCAAGCAAGTCTCTGAAGCATATGAAATTTTGATGGATACCAATAAGCGTGCAGCTTACGATCGATTTGGACATCAGGCATTTCAACAAGGTGGCGTTGGCAAAGGCGGATCACAAGGCTTTGGTGGATTTCATGATCCAATGGATATTTTCCGTGATTTTTTTGGTGGGGCTCAAGGAAACTCTGGAGGTAGTATTTTTGACGATCTTTTTGGTGGTCAGGGCGGAGGCTCCAGCGGAGGAGCAACCCGTGGTTCGGATTTACGATACGATTTAGAAATAACTCTTGAAGAAGCAGCAAGTGGTATCGAAAAAGAAATCTCGTTTCGACGTGCTGCTGAATGCGAGGGTTGTAATGGATCTGGAGCTGCAGCCGGTTCCAGTAAAGTCAGGTGCAATACCTGCAACGGATCCGGGCAAGTCACCATGACACAAGGGTTTTTTAGTGTACGCCAAAAATGCCATAAGTGTAATGGCAATGGAGTTACGATTGATAAACCTTGTCCCAAATGCAGTGGTGAAGGACGCATAATGAAAACTTCAAAAGTATTTTTAAAAATACCTGCTGGAGTAGACACAGGTTCAAAATTGCGTTCAACAGGTCAAGGCGAAGCTGGTGTAATGGGTGGCCCTTCGGGAGATCTTTATGTGATTATTCATGTAAAAGAACATAAAATATTTGAACGACATGAGGATGATCTCTATTGCGAAATTTCTATCAAATTCACTTTAGCTACATTGGGAGGATCCATCACAGTTCCCACACTCACAAAAAGTGCTACATTAAAAATTCCTGAGGGAACACAAACCGGAACGCTTTTCAGAGTTCGCAATCAAGGAATAAAAAACCTTCGATCTGGAAGAGCAGGTGATCAGTTAGTCAGAGTACAAATTGAAGTACCCAAAAAATTATCCAGTAAACAAAGAAAAATTTTAGAAGAATTTGCGAAAGAATGTGGAGATGCAGATTCTGATTCTGATAGTAGTGTATTTAAAAAAGCTAAACGCTTTTTCTAATTAATAAATTAAGTGTTATTATCAAATTCAAAATTACACAGTCTTGAGGAGACTATTGAAATTCGGCATCAACTTAAATTAAATAATAAAACACTTGTCCTCACAAATGGCTGTTTTGACCTATTACATCCAGGTCATATTTCTTATTTAATTGAGGCAAAAAAACTGGGAGACTATTTAATGATAGCTCTCAATAGTGATGAAAGTGTCAATAAATTAAAAGGTCCACATCGACCTGTGCAAAATGAAATTGAACGAGCATATGCTATCGCAGCTCTATATTTCGTGGACGGTATTTTTATTTTTAATAGTGAAAGACTCACTGAGGAAATAAAACAAATTAAACCTGATATTTATACCAAAGCCGGAGATTATACAGTTGATTCATTAAATAGTGAAGAGCGACAGGCTCTTGATGATGTCTATGCAAAGATTAAAATACTTCCTTTTTTAAAAGGTTATAGCACAACTTTATTAATTAAAAAAATTTCGCAAGCCGCTGAAACATTTTAAATATTTACTCAATTTGAGTATAAAAATTTTAGTGGGCAAATAAGTTTAGAATTGATAACAATTATATCGTGAAAAAATTTTTGCCTTATTTTGCATTACTAAAAAATGTAAAGGTTCAATTTATTGGAGCATTAATTTGCGCTGTAATATATGGAATCACTAGCGGATTTGGACTGCCAATTTTAACAACCAAACTTTTTCCTCAACTGTTCGGTGAAGAAAATCCATCTCAAATGGTTTTACTTATTGCTGTCGCTTATTTACCTGTTGTTTTTTTGATCAGAAATATCTCGGGTTTTGCCAACGAATATTTAATATCTTTTTGTGGGATAAAAATTTTGGAAGATATTAGAATTAAAGTATTCTCAAAAATTCAGGCTCTACCCATATCGTATTTTCAAAATAAAAATCACGGTGATTTAATTAGCCGTATTATGAATGATACCGAGCAAGTCAAAGCGACTATCATTGCAACATCTAACGATTTGCTTAAACAGCCTGTAACCTTTCTTGGTGCAATGGGAGCTTTAATCTATTTATCACTTCGTAATGAACAGATGATGTTTATACTGTTCAGTCTATCAGTAATTCCAATTTGTATTTTCCCAATTCGCTATGTGGGTAAAAAAATTCATGCACGTGCCAAATCTATGCAGCAGGAAATGGGCGTAGTCACTGAAGTAGTCAGTGAAAACTTAAGTGCTATTAGAGAAATTCGTGCGTTTTCCATGGAAGAATCTCAAATCAATAAATTTTTAATAACAATAAAAAGTCTTTTCAAACTACAGCTCAAAGTAGTGAAATATACGAAAATTTTATCTCCCATTATTGAGTTTGTATCATCAATCGGTGTCGCTGTAGCAATCTACTATGCAGCTAAATCAAGAGTTGGGTTAGAAGAAGTCATAGCACTGATAATTGCACTCCACATGTCATATGATCCCATTAAAAAAATGGGGGGGATACATAACCAAATTAAAAAAGGACTCGGAGCTCTCGGTCGAATTGAAGAAATTCTCGATGAACCTGTTTCAATAAAAGATAAACCCAATGCAGTGACATTGGATAATTTTAACAAGCAAATTGAATTTAAAAATGTGAGTTTTAATTACGATAAAACACCGGCCCTGAGATCAGTTGATTGTCTATTGGCAACGGGACAAACACATGCTCTGGTCGGCCCCAGTGGAGCTGGCAAAACTACTTTTGCAAATTTATTAATGCGATTTTATGATTCGAGAGAAGGATCTATATTATTAGATGATATATCAATTGATGAAATAAAAATTAAGAGTTTAAGAAAAAATATTTCTATAGTTCCTCAAGCTCCGATGTTATTTAATGATACAATATTAAATAATATTAAAATTAGTAAACCAGATGCCAGTGAAGATGAAATTAAGCAAGCGGCAAAAAAAGCATTTGCAGATCAGTTTATTGAATCACTGCAAAATGGTTATAATACAGTAGTGGGTGAAGACGGCACTAACTTATCGGGCGGACAAAAACAACGTATTGCTATTGCCAGAGCATTTCTAAAAAATTCTCCGATACTTATACTTGACGAAGCGACCTCAGCACTAGATTCAGAAAGTGAAAACAAAATTCAAAGTGCACTTAAAGAACTCATCAAAGGAAAAACAGTAATTATTATCGCACATCGATTCAGTACAATACAAATGGCAAATCAAATACTGGTTTTTGATGAAGGAAAAATCATACAATCTGGAAATCATCAAAGTTTATATCAATCATGTGATCTATATAAAAGTTTATATGACAGACAAACTGTTCTAAAATAAAATATTCATGCGTTCATTATTTATTTAATTAAAATACATTGGAGATACACTACTATTAAAACCCACACCTTAATATTCTAAGAAGATTCATATTCTGTATGATATTAAGTTATATTATTTATGACGACCACCACTAGATTAATTTATATTATATCGGCTTGAAATCGATTTGGGTCAAGTAAGCATATTCCAACAATTACCCAACAATAATTCTAATCTAACAAATTTTTAGTTATCTATAATGTAAGTAAATCACATTAGGAAACAATAGAGTAACTCAGGTCATCATTGGGCTTTTCATGATTTGGGCGGGCTATTATTTTTTCAAATGGTTCGTTAGCGAAATATAATTCTGATCGTTTATTAGCAATAAGATGATCATCACAAATATCAAAAAATTCTTTCTTTGATTGAGCTCTTCTCATTTGATGAAGAAACTTTCCTTCTGAATCAACACTTTGACCAATAAAATTGAGAAACTTTTTTAACCTGTTAATATGACCTTGTTCAGTAAATCTTTCCTGCCATGTTGCTTTATAAAGTTTATCGATGTAATTTCGAACATCTATAAGTTTTGGTTGATACATTTTTTTTCCTGAATATTTTTCTCTTATCTGTCGAAATATCCAGGGATTGCGAATAGCTGATCGACCCACCATTACTCCTGCTGATCCAGTATTTTCGACAACCCATTTGGCTTTTGAAGCAGATGTAATATTTCCATTTGCTAACACGGGACAATTGATAGTCTCCACTGCTTGTTTTATTTTTTTATAGTGAACTTCACTACGGTACATCTCTTTAACAGTTCGTCCATGCAAGCTGAGTAAATCGATTTTGTGTTTGTTTATTAAATTTAAAATGTCAGCAAAATTATCAGTGGTATCAAATCCGATTCTCATTTTAACTGTAAATAATTTAGCCGTGGATTTACGAATAAGTTCTAAAATACTGTCAATTTTTTTGACATCACGCAATAGACCGCCTCCAACATTTTTTTTGTAAACTTTTGGCGCCGGACAACCCATATTCAAATCAATTCCAGCTATTGGATATTTGATCAGCTCGTTTACTGTTCTTTCTAAATCAGGTAAGCTTTCTCCAATTAATTGCGCAAATATTGGACGTCCCGTCTGATTTTGAGTGATCGAATTTAGAATATGTTTTTCAAGATTAGAACTTACATGTACGCGAAAATACTCAGTAAAAAAATAATCAGGTGATCCATATTCAGAAATTACCTTCATGAATTCCAATCCGGTAACATCTTGCATTGGAGCTAAAGCAGTCATTGGTTGACCCTGTATAATTGGCTCAGGCAGATTTTTCACTGCTTTTGAATTTTCAATAACAGTCACTATATACTGTTAATAAATTAAATTATTTCTGCTCATCCATTATTTTTTCAAAAATTTCCGTCATGTCGTCCACAGAGTCGATAACATTTTTAGCAACAAGTATTGGTTTCTTTTCCTGTAATGCCATGACCATCGAATCGCTGGGGCGAGCATCCAGTTCAACAATTTTTGTTCCAAGTTCATTGGTCATTTTCAAAATAATTCGTGCGTAAAAAGTACTGTTGCTTACATCATTAATAACAACTCGTTCGAGCGTTACCCCTAGTCCGGAAAAAATAATTCCTATGAGATCATGTGTAAGAGGACGTTCTTTTTTTACATTATTGATAACCATGGAAATGGCATTTCCAATGAACTGGTCGACATAAATAACAAAAGTTTTTTCATCGGTTCCCAAGAAAACAGCACAGCCATTTGATGTTGGCATGACTCCTTTTATGCTGGCTTTTACAGTATCATTTTGCATCGTGGTCTATAATTAAAGCAATGATATCTCAGATCGCAAGCTGATTAAAATAATTTATGGGGGAATTTTTTCAGATGAGTAAATCAAAAAATAATAATCCTAATTTATATCTTATCGGATTCATGGGAGTTGGAAAATCAGCAGTTGGCAGAGGCTTGGCACAGCGTTTGAATATGCGTTTCATCGACTCTGATACGGCAATTTCTCATAATGAAAATATGTCAATTCAAGAAATATTTAAAAAATATGGAGAGCCTCATTTCCGACAACTAGAGTCGGAATTTGTTGAATCGGGACATCCTGAGACTGGTTGCGTCATATCATGTGGTGGCGGTCTTATTATGCAAAACAGGAATGCTGAAATTTTAAAATCAAAGGGTATCATAATTTGCCTTTTTGCATCTGCAGATACAATTTACCAACGCACATGCAGTAATAAGAATCGACCTTTGCTCAATGTTAAAAACCCAAAAGAGCTTATTGAGAAATTAAATTCTGAACGTGAACCTATCTATTTAAAAGTAGGTATAGGCGTCTCAACTGAAAATCGTTCTATTGACGAAGTCGCTGAGCATGTTAAGAGGATTTACCTGAGTAAAATTAAGTAAATCGTATTTGATTTAGTTTGTCACACTTCCTTCCAGCACGTGTCAACTCTATCAATAAATTCACTCGGTGGCCGCAATGGTGTTCCATCAAAATTTATGAAACCGTGACGGGTGTATCCACTACAATGAAGTTTATCATGATTATAAACTTCATAATCAATTTTAATTTTCACACGTGGTTTTTCTCTAATTATAGTTTTTATTGTAAGCTGATAATCAAAAAGAACTGGTTTAATAAATCTGGCATTAGCTTCTAGAACCGGAAGTCTGTAACCCTTTTCCTCGATTGTTTGATAGGGTATGCCAATTTTATCTAAAAAATCTATGCGAGCCACTTCAAACCAGGCAAAATAATTTGCATGATAAGCAAACCCCATCATGTCTGTTTCTCCATAACGAACTCTAATTTCTGATTCTGTAATTATCATTTTATTCAACTATATATTTAAGGTAACTGACTGATCCATAATTCTTCAAATTTACTGATAATCTCTTTTTCGGTTAGACCCTTACTACTACTCCAAAATTCATCGTATAAATTTGAATCAGTATTAAATGATTTTATGCGACTAATTCGCCCGATATTAAATGGTCGAAACATTCTTTCGCTGATAATTTCAAGTTCAACAGTATCAGGTAAACTATATTCCGGATAGGGCTTCAGGGTTCCATAAATATCACGTGTCAATTCCTGGTAAACATATATATTTTGAAATGTATCAGCATCCATATGAAACTTAAGTCCGGCTTTAACCTTTTTAAATCTGGCAAATGTAAGAGATGGCTTAAGATAGCATGTCCAAAGCAAACTAGAATCATCAATCATCAGAAATTTTTCATTGATACTATTGCGTAAAAAATCCCGTTTCCAGTTTATTGACTGGTTACGAATATACTGATCTGAGGGTGCATAATTGTTTAATGCGGGTATAGTCTGAGCAATAATTGAAAGTGTTGTAAGCATGAATACAGTTACCGTAATTCTTTTCTTATTAATTACTTTTCCAATAATAAATATTCCGGGAAAAATAAATAATAAGTAAACTACTAAACTCATCCTTGCAGAGATTGGGTCATCAAACTGTGACCAGAAATAGCAAAACAAAAATGCTGTGATAAAAATTATAGTAGTTCCAAAAAAAATCATCGGAGTTAGAACACTCCAGTCTAATTTATTTCGATAATTTTTGTTTCTTAATGCAATAATAATGCTGATTCCAAAAACTATTCCAAAAAAGCTAAGAAAAAGAGAATTTTGATGTGCATAACTCCAGTTAAAAAAAAAGTAGATCGCATGTGCGATATTATTGCCAAAATAATCGAAACTGAATAACGTCTCAACTTGCCGCGTGCTGATAATCGATGTGAAAATGTCAACCTCCCTATCGAGCTGATCAAAGCTGATCTTGTGTTGAATCGGTCGTATAATTAATAATAGCGGAAGAACTAAAATCAATATTGGTAGTTGGTATTTTTTTTGTTGCGCAGATTTCAAGAAAAACAAACCGACTATCGGTAATAAAAAAAAAGCTGATTCATAACGGACTTGTGACAATAGTGCCCCACTGTATGACAATGCAATTAAAGTTGGATTGTCTGGAGATTGATAATAATTTATCGCTAGCAATACTGTTACCATGATCATCACTAAATTTAATATTTCAAAAGAACCTCCATTTGAAATTTGTGTTAATAAAGGTATTGAAAGGAGTAACAAAGACGCCATAAAGCCACCGGTAACTCCATTAATTTTTTTTCCGAGTAAATAAGTTAATCCCAAAAGAATTAAGTAGAGGAAGAAATTTAAATAAAATACATTATCCGGACGATAACCTGTGAGATCGTGAACAACTGAAAGGCAAAAAGGAAAAAATAATGGACGCTTGTCAACGTAGCCAGCGAATATGGTAAATGTGCCGTTGATATCGTGGCCAATCATTGGTGTCAGATATTCTTTTTCCCAGTGCATTTGGAGTGAATTAGCACTTAGGACCAACTCATCCATCAATATTTTGTAATCCATTTTTTCATGAGAGGAAATGATGATTCCCACAATCAGGATTCCCAGCAAAGCCCATATATCATTTTTAGAAAAATCGTGTTTTTGAAATCGTTTCCTAACTACTATGACTGAAAAGTAGACAAAAATTCCAAATGTAATAAAAACAAACCAGTAGCCGAAATATTGGATTATCCATTTACATTGTTCCTGTGAAAAAGCAAACCAACCAAGAATGATAGAAAAAATTATCGATCCAATTAATAACAGGAACCTGAGTTTAGGTATCTCCATAATACAGGATTAATTCTATTTTATTTGTCCGTTGCCAAAAACAAAATATTTATAAGTGCAAAGTTCTCTTAATCCCATTGGGCCCCTGGCATGAATACGATCTGTAGAAATACCAATTTCCGCACCGAGCCCAAACTCAAACCCATCAGTAAAACGTGTACTTGCATTCCAGTAAACTGTTGATGTGTCGACACCGGACATGAATTTTCGAGCAGCATTTTCATCTTTAGTGATAATAGCATCACTGTGAGCACTGCCATAATTATTGATTGCATCAATCGCTTTTTCGAGTGAGTCGACAATTTTGATCGATAAAATCAAATCTAGATATTCTTCATAATAATCTTCTTCAGATGCATTTTTATAAGAAATTTTATTTTCATTTAATATTTTTGCCGTCGCCTGATCGGCTCTGATTTCAACATCATTATCGACCAAAGAATTGGCAATCTGAGGAAGAAGATCATCAGCAACATCTCTATGAACGAATAAATTTTCAATAGCATTGCAAACACCGGGGCGTTGGCATTTTGCATTAATCGTTATTTTTTCGGCAAGATCGAAGTCAGCGGCTTTATCAATATAAAGATTACAGATTCCTTTGTAATGCTTAATAACAGGCATGCGAGCATGTTCGGCAACAAACCTAATTAAATTCTCTCCTCCTCTTGGTATGATGCAATGAACATTTTCATTCTGCTTCAATAAAATATTTAAGGCAGCGCGATCTGTTGTTGGAATTAATTGAACCGCAGCTACTGAAACATCATTCGCTACAAGTGATTGTTGAATTATGTTTGATAATATTATATTTGAGTAATAAGCTTCTTTCCCACCTCTGAGAATTGCTGCATTTCCCGATTTTAAGCAAAGTATCGCACAGTCAATTGTAACATTTGGTCTGGATTCATAAATTATGCCGATCACACCAATTGGCACACGAATTTTTCGGATATCCAATCCATTAGGTCTTACTGTGCTTTCAATTTCTTCTCCAACTGGGTCGGGTAATTCAGCTACATTTTTAACACCGTCAATCATTGCATCAATTCTTTCAGGTGTAAATTTCAATCTATCCAACAACGCTTTACTCAAGCCACTTTTTTTTCCGTCCTCAATATCTTTCTTATTTTCAGTTATTAAGGCACCTCTATTTTTTTCAAGTAGTTCTGCTAGTGATAAGAGAATTGCATTCTTCTTTTCTGTTGAAAGTACAGCAACTTCCAATGATGCTCTCCTTGCATCTTTAGTTAGTTCAATAACTAAATTTTCAAGTGAACCCCTTTTTTCCGAATTTGAATTTGTTGCTGAACTCATAAACTGATAATATTTTTTAACTCAGCGTGACGCGATTTAATTATTTCAATTCCTGCACTTTCAAGACGATCACAACTAAACGCTTCTACTGTCAAACTTGCTGTGACTGTTGCATACAGCATGGCATTTTTAATTGATGTAAAACTAGTATCATTTATTGCCGAAAGATAACCAAGCAATGCGCCGGCGAATGAATCACCCGCACCAGTTGGGTCTTGTAAATCTATAACAGGGTAAGCGGGAAGAGCAAATATGCCTTCAGCATGAAAAAGATAAGCACCATGTAATCCTTTTTTAATTATTGTGCATTCTGGTCCCATTGATATCAATTTATTGCCGGCATTTATTATATTAGATTCACCGGTTATAATTTCAGCTTCAGAATCATTAATCACAAATAAATTGATCCGTTTGATAAGTTCGAAAAGTTCATTTCGCTTAATCTCAATCCATAGGTCGATCGTGTCAGCCACCACAAATGGATTCCCTGATAATTGATCCATAACATGAAGTTGTAAATCGGGACTAATATTGCCCAACATGACATAGTCAGCAGATTTATATGAATTGGGTAAATGAGGACGAAAATTCTCAAAGACATTTAACTTTATATCTATAGTCTCGCGGTTATGGAAGTTTTCATGATACTTACCAGTCCACATAAAAGTAGGACCTGACAAATCCTTTTGTAACCCATCAAGATTGATGCTGCGTCTATTAAATCTATTGATAAATTCTTCATCAAAATCGTGACCCACTACACCAACCATATTGACGCCTGCGTAATAGCTGGCAGCAATACTAGCATAAGATGCCGAACCTCCCAAAATTCTTTCACCAGTATTAAGGGGGGTAATTATGTTATCGTAGGCAACTGAACCGACTACTAGAATGGAAGCGTCGACGTTTTTAGATTTTATTACTTTTTCACTCATGGTTTGGAATTATTGGAGAATTTCCAAAATTTCAAGTTTGTTTTGGTAACGTGCATAACTTCGATCAATAATCTCAAGTAAAAAACTGGAATTAAAAGATGAGAAAGCTAATTAATACAATTTATGTAAATAGTTTTATTCCTATCTTTGCTTTAGAAATAAATCTAAAATGTTTATCTAATGAGTAGACTGAGATATTGTTCTGAATAGAATTTTGAGCAATTATTAAATCTGAAATTCCAATACCGCTTGAACCTGATTTTAAGCATAAAACCTGGAATTCTATTATTTCTTCCCAGTCAGGGCTTATGACACATTTTTTTATCTTATTTAATAAACTAATAACTCTTTTCTGATTTCTAACCCGAAGATGCGGGATCAACTCTGCAAGAATTAAATCATTAGTACTAACTAAATTTTCATCTATCAGAAAATCTAATTTCTGTGATTTTGCTCCTGACTGGAAATAATCGATCCACACAGAAGTATCAACCAGAACTTCCATTATTTCCTGCCACGTAAAATAGCTGGATCAATATCTAAACTGATTTTTCCTTTAAATTTCTTAAGTTCAGAAATTTCAGCCTTTCTAATCAAATTATCCAGTGCAACAGTGATAACTTTCGTTTTTGTTTTAATATTCGAAATAGTCATCGCTTTATGCAGTAAATCTTCAGGTAAATCTAAAGTTGTTCTCATGGGGCAATTTAATAAAAGAATCGTATGCATAAAAAATATAAATCATACATATAAGTCAATGCTTAATTATTAATATTTAATAGTAATATATCCAAGAAACTAAGCAGATTGAATGCGTGAGTAATTAAATAAAAAAATCAGTGTAAAAACCCCGTTAAATAGCTTGATTTAATTTTGAAAAATAATACTGATTAATGGTGTAACCTAAAATTTTAAAAATATGAAACGAATATTTAAACTTTGTCTAATATTACTGACCGTATCAGCAATGACTGGTTGTGTGACATCACATTACCCTGATTCTTCATTAAAACGTTCAAATTTCGGGGGGATTGTTGAAGTGAATAGAGAGTCATATCTCAAGGTTAGCCCCAATACACTGGGAATAAGCAAAAACGATTTGGTGAATAAACCCGATGTTACCGGCTCGCAGATAAAGATACTCTGGGGACTAATTACTTTAACTGATTATTGATGTTATTTGGGCAAATTAAAGCATCCGCTAATGGCGATTGTAGATTAAGCAATAACATTTTTGGACGACAATTTATAAATTTTAGTATTTTCTGCTTGATTTCATTGAAGGTTAAGCTATTTCTCGCTGTTCTCTTTAATAAGTAATACAGATTTTTTCTGTTTGATTACGCAATTACTGAGAAATAAATTATTAAATTATCATTAAACATATGTATCTATTATTAAGATTTTTTGTATTAAGTAGTCAGAGTTTAATAAATTCTGGAGGTAGTAATTAATTGCACGGTTATGAATGTTACTGTAAAAGAATTACTCGACGCAGGTCTTCACATCGGCCATCAACTAAAACGCTTTAATCCCAAATCCAGAAAATATGTTTATGACAATCATAGTGGTATTTCTATTATTGATTTAGGAAAGACCCATACACTTTTAAGTGATGCTGTTAAATTTATTGAAGATTTAATTGTTGCTGGTAAAAATATTTTATTTGTTGGCACCAAAAAGCAAGCACAGGAGTTTATCCGTGAAGCAGCAATATCCTGTAATTCGCCCTACTGCGCAAGTCGCTGGCTAGGTGGAACACTTACAAATTTTGCTACAATTAAAAAGAGTATCGAAAAATATAAAAGATACTTGTCTATGGAAGAAGATGGATCTCTTGAAAAACTTCCAAACAAAGAAGAGTCCTCAATTCGTAGAGAAATGAATCGAATGAATCGAAATTTTGAAGGGATAGTTAACCTAACTCAATTACCAGCCGCATTGTTTATTGTCGATATCAACCATCAGGCTATTGCTGTTGCTGAAGCAAATAGACTCGGAATTCCAATTGTGGCTTTAGTTGACACAAATTCTAATCCTGATTTAGTCGATTATCCAATACCCGGCAATGACGACTCAACCAAATCTTTAGAGCTCATAATAAATGTTATTATGGAAGCAGTTCAAAGTGGACAAGAGAGAAAAGAAGAAGAAAAATCTTCACTCAGTTCCTTAAAACCATTGATTAATGAAAGTATCAACGAGGGTCAGCTCCCAGTCACTACTTCAAGTTATGACGAAGATAGCGGAGTCCCAGAACATTTTTCCAGCGATAACGATTAATTTTGTTTTGAGGCTTTTAGAATTATAATCATATAATTTTATTCTAATATTTATGAGTACAAAAATTACAGCAAAAATGGTGGGTGAACTTCGTGCTGAGACAGGTGCTGGTTTACTGGATTGTAAAAAAGCTCTCGTTGAAAGTGACGGTGATTTAGAAAGCGCCTTAACCTATTTACGCAAGAAAGGTATTGCTTCAGCTGAAAAAAAAGCAGGAAGAGATGCATCTGAAGGGTTAATTGAATATTATATTCATTTAGGCGGTAAAGTGGGCGTTTTGCTTGAGCTCAATTGTGAAACTGATTTTGTTGCCAAGACCGATGATTTCAAATTATTGGCTAAAGATATCTGCATGCATATTGCCGCTTCAAATCCATTGTTCGTTAGACGAGATGAAGTCCCTGAATCATTTCTCGAAAAAGAAAGAGAAATTGCTGCAGGCCAGGTTGAAGGCAAACCGGAACATATTGTGCAAAAAATTGTTGATGGTAAAATTGAAAAAGTTTACATGGCCAACTGCTTGCTTGAACAACCGTTTGTTAAGGATTCTGAAAAATCAATTCAGGATATGTTATCAGAAAAGATAACCAAGCTAGGTGAAAATATAATGGTAAAACGGTTTACTCGTTATCAGCTCGGAGAATAATTTAGCCGGCAAAATTTTAAATCAATGTAGGTGTGCGTATCAGCTCGGCTGAGTTTGATGTTATTGCCCTGTATACCTGTTTAAAGTTAATAGAAATTTTCTGAACAGTGATAACTTGACTCGTTATAGAAAGAAAGTGAACTTTTAATGTTAGCATGAGATACGTTTTACAACTTTTATTTGCTCTAGTCATTGTCGCAATCGCCTCGGCAATTACATATGGTTTGATTAAAATTAAAGGCACACCAGAACCTATAATTCACAGATCTAATCCTATACTCGTTGAGATAGTAAAAGTTGTTAAGCAGAATGTAACTTTTAAAGTTAAAACACAAGGCACTGTTGTTCCCAGAACTGAGACGGTTATTATCCCGGAAGTCTCCGGTAATATAATTTCTGTTTCAAAATCATTCAATGTGGGTGGATTTTTTGAAAAAGGTGATTTGTTATTAAAAATAGATACGAGTGATTACGAAGTTTCGCTCGTTCAAGCTCAAGCTGCATTGGCCAGGGCCAATCTGGCATTGGAGAATGAAAATGCCCAATCAAAACAAGCCAGAAAAGATTGGGATGCTCTAGGAAAGGGTGAAGCAAATTCGCTTGTCCTGCGAGAACTACAACTCAAAGAAGCAAAATCAAATGTTACTTCCGCACAAGCTGAAGTTGATAAAGCAAAAAGAAATCTTCAACGAACTGAGATCAGGGCACCCTACGATGGAATGGTAAAAATTAAGCAAGTGGATGTCGGCCAATTTGTTTCGCGCGGAACGCCTATGGCAACAATTTTTGCTGTAGATTCTGTTGAAATAAGTTTACCAATCACTTCCAGCGATACAGCTTTTTTAAATTTACCGCAAAATCATCGAGTTGAAGATACTACTCAAAAATTGTATCCAGTCGTAAAACTCAAAGCAAATATAGCTGGAATAGACCTTGAATGGATCGGTAATATAATTCGGACTGATGGAGTTATCGATAATCGAAGTCGTGTTTCTCATGCGATTGCACAAGTTCAGGATCCATATTCTATGAAGACTGAAAAGTTTAAGCCACCACTTCAAGTTGGCACTTTTGTAGAAGCTGAGATTACCGGAACTACGATGAATGACATATTTGTACTGCCAAGAGATGCAGTCCGGGTAAATAATAAAATTCTGATCGTAGATGATAAAAATACTTTAAGATCACAATCAATTACTGTCATTAAAGCGGATGAAAAATTTGTTTACATTCAAGACAGTTTAGTAGAAGGTTCATCTGTATGTCTTACACCTTTAGAATTTGTAATTGAAGGAATGAGTGTAGAACCGATTCTTGTTGATGATAATAATAAATCTTAAAATTAGATTATGAAAGACAGGCGAACTGATATTTTGATCGTATCTTCATTATTCATAATCTTTGGGTTACTCTACTTTAAAATCGCCAATGATTTCCGCTCATTACCGGGATATTCGATTTATAATAATCTATTGTTCGGTGCAGATCATGTCGAAGCCCTAAATGGTTGGGTGGCTAAGCATAAAGGAATTCATCCTTTAATATTATTATTTGTAGTTCCTGCCAGTTGGATTCTGAGTAATATTTGTGCGACCTATGAACTCGCAGTAGTAGTCTTAAGTGCTCTAGTTGGCGGCTTTACAGTTAGCGCTTTTTATTTATTGTGTCGAATGATTATTAGTCGCTGGCAGGCATTACCGATTACAATTTTTTGGGCACTTTCAATGAACCAAATATTTCTTGCGACGATTCCTGATTCTTACGAACTAGTAGCACTGAGTATATTTCCAACCATTGCGCTGACAATATTTTGCTTAAAAAATAAACAACTCTATCTTTTCGCATGGATTTTCGTCGGGCTATTATCATTTAGTATTACGATAACAAGTGTTGTCCAAACTGTTATTTGCTTATGTGTAGTTCTTTACTCTTTGAAGCCGATTAAGGAATGGACGAAACCAATATTGGGATTTTCACTCGGCCTGATCTCTATAGCCGCTATCTTGAACTTGATTCAATATAAATTATTTCCCGGATCACAACTATTTTGGTCAACGTCAGTTTATCAACATGAAATGGATTATGTTTACCCATTAATTTTGAGTAATCCTTGGCAGGTCATCAAAGAACTGGTGAAAAGTTTTATCCTGTTTAATTTTATTGGTGTCGAGCCGGTAATTTTAAGATTCAAATCTGAATTTCAACTAAAGTTAATTTATTTCCAGGGCCCGGTCAAATATAGTATCTTGGGAATCGGCGCACTGTTGTTCTGGTTAGGCCTTTATTTCCGGGGAATATTTTTCACCCTGCTTGATCATAAAAGTCGATTGTTAGTAATCTCTCTATGGTTAGGTATATTATTTAATCTAATCATGCATAGCTTTTATAGCACAGATGAACTATATCTCTACACGCCGCACTTCACATTTATTGTATTACTAACATGTATAAGTGCTGCCAGTTTTCAGGCAAAATGGACAGTTTTTGCATGGTGGATTGCCGCTCTGCTAACCGGCTGTAATAATTTAATTATCCAACAAGATTTAATCAAAAAATATGGTAGTGCCCGACCGGTAAATATTATTTCCGAAAATAGTGAATGGAAATATTGGAAAGGCAAAGAACGTCCTGGGAAAAATTGGAAAAAAGTTAATTTTGATGATAAAAAATGGGAAATTGGTAAAAATGGGTTTGGCTATGGAGATGACGATGATTCAACAATCTTAAAGGATATGAAGGGGAATTATTCGACGCTTTATATTCGCAAAGAATTTAATGTGACCAGTGAAAGTTTATACAATAATCTTTTAGTAGATGTAGATTATGACGATGGTATTGTAATTTATTTAAATGGGAAAAGTGTCTTCCGTCGGAATGCTGGTAAAAAAATTAAAAATTTCAGTAGAGCTATAAAGTCTCATGAAGCCGGCCGGCCGCGCCGCTACCGTTTGTCAAATGATTCACTGGTTGTCGGTAAAAATATTTTGGCCGTTGTCGGTCTTAATAATAGTATTAAAAGTTCTGACTTCACATTAAAAGTAAAGCTTTGGAAAGTTGAATCCGGAGAGGAAGCTACAGCACTTTCAGAGTCTAAATGAGTAGAGAGAACACGACTCTAATTGAAAAAATAGTCTTTGCTCTCGTTGAAGCAAATTTATTCCCAATATGTTCGAGCCAGAAAAACATAGCTAAGAATGAAACTATTTTCGTGCTCAAACAATTTCGTTCGCTCCCTCTATTTTATTTTTATCCCTTATTCATTTTCTTATTAGGATTTAACTTTATACTCTCATTAAGCTTTAAGCCTTTTCATAAACAAACGGTTCTGCAAAGAGAAAATTTATTGAAAAAGTATCGTCGATATTCACTGCCTTTTCTTAAGGACTTTTTGAAATTTTTTGATACCTTAAGTATATTTGCCTACTATTTTTATTTGGACCAATCCAATTTGACAAAGTAAATTATGGATGATCACTTCCAGGTGATTTCTGGTGGAATTCAGGAATCCTCCGAATTTTTGAAGACTGAAATATTAGTTATCGGTTCCGGTCCTGGGGGTGCTATGACAGCATATACGCTAGCGGGTGCAGGCAAACAGATTCTCATGCTTGATGCGGGTGAGTTGTATAAACCGATAAAGAAACCTTCTTTTTCGCTGGATGAGTTACAGCAAAAATATTGGGGTCGTGGACTGACTTTTACCAATGGAAATCCCAAGGTGATGTACGCTATGGGGAGATGTGTCGGTGGAGGGAGTGAAGTCAACAACGGTGAATTTCCTTTGGTTCCGGAAGAAGTTTTAGACAATTGGATTAAAAGATTTCAAGTAAAAGATATCAGTTATCAGGAACTCACAAAGCATCGGGAATTTTCCGGTAACAAACTTTCATGCGACTACGAATCAGATGAAAAAACCTTTGCCAGGAAACTGCGTAACGGTGCAGAGCATTTTGGCTGGAAGACTGAAAATGTACCGCGTTGTTTTGACACAAAATTAGATGAAAGTATTACGATGACAAAATCATTTATTCCTGATGCCATCAATTCAGGTTGTAAGTTATTGCCTTCAACAAAAGTAGATCGACTCACTTTTGCGAATAACAAATGGACTGCCTTCGCCAACAATAAAAATAAAAAAATTCGAATTGAATGTGAAACCGTTTTCCTTTGCGCCGGTGCTGTTCAATCAGCCTTAATTTTAAAACGCAGTGGCATTGCAAAAAATTCAGGACGTTTGTTTCAGAGTCAACCAATGGTAAAAGTAACTGCTCGTTTTCCCGATCCGGTCAATGAAGTGGATGTTGGAATTCCTTCTTTACAAGTAAAAGAATTTGCGCCCAAATTCACACTCGGTTGCTCTGTTTGCACGTTGCCCTATATTGCAGTAAATTTACTCCCTCATCTTAAGAGTCATCAAAAGTTTCAAAAAGAATGGCAACATTATGTAAATTATTATGCGATGATTACTCCCGAGTCAGTTGGGAGAATTAATCGCCTGCCCGGATTTTCTGAACCGATGATAAACTACCCTTTGAATAATAATGATATCAACTCACTCGGCGAGGCCATGAGCAAGCTATGCCAGCTGCTCTGGGCTTCTGGTGCTGAAGCCTTATACCCAAGTATTGCTTCAAATTCTTATGCTATCGAAAATGAAAATTCGCTTAATAATATCCAAAAAGAAATTCCACGGCATCTCACTCAACTGACTGCGGTGCATTTAAGTTCAGCATGCCCTATGGGTGAAAATCGAAAGTTGGCAGTTGTCGATTCATTCGGAAAAGTATTTGATACTAACAACCTTTTTGTTTCAGATGTAAGCACTTTGTGTACTGCTCCATCAGTTAATCCTCAAGCAACTATTATGGCACTTGCCAGAAGAAATGCCTTACGATTTTTAAATTTATGAATACTGACTCTGATAACGATCAAATATCCGGCTGGGGCAGACAATTTGTTCCCGGCATAGAAATTTTGTCTGATAATTTGGAATCATTAGATAAACAAATAATCTGTCGAGGCTTGGGTCGTTCCTATGGTGATGCTTCGTTACCTGCTCCAGGAAATCTTGAGGTCGTTGGTTCAAAATTATACAATAAAATTTTATCTTTTGATGAAAAAACAGGTTTGATAAAAGCGCAATGTGGGCTGTCTCAATTTGACTTAAATAAACATACGTTACCCAAAGGCTGGTTCATATCAACCAGTCCGGGCACGCAGTACGTAACGGTAGGCGGCATGGTTGCTTCAGATGTGCACGGAAAAAATCATCACGTTTCAGGAAGCTTTGGAAATCATATTAAAAACCTGACAATCAAAGTTGCTGATGGAAGTATTATCAATTGTTCACGTGAAAATGAAAAAGAATTATTTTTGGCAACTATCGGAGGTATGGGACTAACGGGGATCATTCTCGATGTGGAATTTAAACTCGGTAAAGTATCCAGTCCATGGATCTATTGTAATACTAAAGTAGTTTCAACTGTTCAATCATTAATAAGCGAATTGACTGCTACTGCTGAAAAATGGCCGTTTGCTGTGGGATGGATAGACAGCTTAACAACGAGTCAGGGCTTTGGTCGAGGCATTCTGAGCTACGGTCGTTGGGCTGAATCAGATGAAGCACCAGAAAATTTTCCGGAACTAAAGACTGCTCCATCACTATCGTTTGTGCCCCCTGATTGGCTGTTAAATAAATATTCTGTGGAGCTGTTTAATTTACTCTATTACTGGATGAACTCACGAAATAACAACCCAAAAATTGCTAATCCACAATCATTCTTTTATAATCTCGATGCACTCCAGAACTGGAACCGATTGTATGGGCCAAACGGGTTTGTTCAATATCAATGCGTATTACCCGACATGAGTCCAAACGGATCTGTACGCCAGTTTTTTAAACTTTTGCAGAAATATAATATCCCATCTTACCTTGGAGTTATTAAAATCTGTGGTGATGAAAGCGATGGAATTTTATCATTTCCAAAAAAAGGATTTTCTATCGCAATTGATATTCCAATGGTTTCAAATGTACAAGATATTGTCGATAAACTTAATGAATTCGTTATTGAAAATCAGGGAAGAGTATATTTGACAAAAGACGCATTAAGCAAAGCAGAACACTTTAAACGCATGGAACCTAGACTGGAAAAATGGTTGGCAGTACGAAAAAAATGGGATCCGGAATTAAAATTTAAAAGTGCTCAATCGGTTCGATTATTTGGGAAATGAGGAGAAATTTGCGTTTGACATTGAGTAAACTCAAGCCCTACATACCAACCCCTACGATTGATACAATTTTGTAGTCGGATAGCCTCAGGCGGAATGATTTTTTTATCCTGTTAATCCTGTCCAAAAAATTTCTCCCCCCTAACCTTTTATTCTGTCCTTTAAATTTCCAGTTACAAATTTTTCTACAATCCTGATAAACCCTCGATCTAATATGTCATCCAAGGCTGCAACAAACTGATCGAGCTGTTCTTTTTCAACAATCAGTGGTGGCATTATATGCAATAGATCCGGACAGGATGGATGAAAGTGTGTGAGAATATTATATTTGCTGTATAGCTCTCGAACAATGCTGACAAGAACAACGTTATCGATGGTATTGAATACATCAATTTTTGACAGATCAATTTTGTCTTCAAAACGGCTTCTGATAAAATTAAACCGCACTCCCTGAAATAATCCCATTCCTCTAACTTCAGTAATTTTGCTCGGATATTTTTCCTGTAAAGCCAAAAGCGCTTTATTTAAATACTCACCTTTCTCTTTTGCCTGTTCGGCTAAATTTTCGTCATGGTAAACTTTTAAAGTTTCAATACCGACGGCACACGATTCACCGAGGCCACTAAATGTTGATGTGTGCAACGTACAGTCTTTTCTCTGTCCATATGCTTTCTCAAAAACTTCCCGTGAGGAAATCATCGCACCAATAGCTCGTTTACCACCACCCAAAGCTTTCGACAATGTTGTCACGTCCGGAACTACATCTTCGCGCTGAAAGGAACAAAAGGTTCCGGTCCTTCCCATGCCAACTTTTACTTCGTCAAAAATTGTCAGGATATTATTTTTTTTGCAAATTGCATACACTTCTTTGAGATAACCCACAGGCGGAACACGTACGCCTTCACCTTGAATCGGTTCAACAATCATTGCGATAATATCATTCGGGTTTTTTGAAATCGCTTCTTCGACAGCTTTTGCATTACCGTACTCAACAGTGATCACATTTTCTTGAGGAATTCCGAAAAGAAAACCTCGCTGAAATCCGCCACTAGTTGTCAATGAAAGTGCACCATGTGTTTTCCCATGATAACCGCCCTCCATGCAGATAAATTTTTTCCGTTCCGGTCCCTGTGCTTTTTCACAAAGTTTCAATGCCGCTTCAACAGCTTCTGCACCTGACACCGCAAAAAATGAAATCTCCAAAGGATCGGGTAACATCTGTGCAAGATTATAAGCAAAAGCCCCGAGCAATTTGTGTGGCCCCATTTTAATACCATCAATAATTTTATTTTTATGACAAAATTGTTCGGCAGCGATAATTTTCGGATGGTTGTGCCCCAGCCCTAAAATACCAATCGAACTGGAAAAATCGAGAACCTTTCTACCATCACTCATAGTAATTTCGACACCCTCGGCACTCTTAATATCCATCTCCAGCATTCCCATTATTTGATAAATTTTAATCAAACCGGGATTGAAATGATTTTTATAAATTTCGTTAGCCTCATTAATTCCTAACGCATTACTTTCTTCAAGTGACAATAGTTTCATATTTATAGTTTTGAGATTATCAAAAAAAACGGCGGCATTTATTAAATGCCGCCGCGATAAGAAATATTATATGTTCAATGTATTAAAGTACATTTAAAGTAATATATTCTTTTATGGTCGATTATCTTCTATTATAACCGCCGCCGCCGCCGCCGCCGTGGTTCCGACGTGGTGGTCTATCTTCTCTTTGACGTGCTTGATTCACTTTGATATTACGACCATCTATTTCTGCACCGTCCAATGCTTGAATAGCATCATTGCCTTCTCTTTGATCAGGCATAGTAACAAAAGCAAAACCTTTTGCTTTTCCGGTGTACTTATCTGTGATTATATTTACTTTTTCTACTGCACCATGTTCGCTGAAGGTTTGATTCAACGTCTGCTCATCTATTGAGTATGGTAGATTTCCTACATATATATCCATTTTATTTTATCATTTATATTTCGCCATTGTAATAAGGACAGTTCGGTGAATGGCTTAACAACCTTCATCTGTCTTTGAACTTTCATTTTTTTATTCAAATATCTAAATTTCTACATCAGTATCTACTTATACCGTAATTGTCTTGGGAAAATTGGCTATAGATTTTATACGTGTCAATCCTGAATTTGCGGTTGTTTTATATAATATATTATTTTGGAATAGCGTTAAGAATAAGATTTTATATATTTGAATAAAATTCAAAGAAATAATGATTTCAATTTTCCATGAACTCAATGTTGTAAATAATGTCAAATCATTTTTCAGTAGATACTTATGAGAAAAAAACGAACTACATTACAACCGTTTAGCTTATCCTTTCTCGACTGTATTTGCTGTGGATTTGGGTCTGTAATATTATTGTTTGTTTTAACCAGTGGCCGAAAAGCAGAATCCCGTCAAAGCGAACTCTCAGATGTTAACATTGATTTGGGTGCGCTTAAAAATGAGCTGGAGGAAGTAAAAGACGAACATTTAAAAATAAATAGTAAAAATGATTCGTTAAGTGAGCTGCTGGCAAAAATTAAAGCTAAGAAGCAAACAATTGCTCTATCGTTAGAGGACAAAAATAAAGCCCTTCAGTTGGCTCTGAAGGATCAAGCTTCACTCGATGAATCTTTGAAGAAGCTTTTAGACAAATTAGAACATATGCCCAAAACTGAAGAACCTCCAGCAATTCCATTTCCCAATCCGGTTAAAAGACAATATATGACAGATTTTAAACTCGATGGAAACCGTGTGCTCATTCTATTGGAAGCATCCGGTGGCATGCTGGATTTAGATGTTGATTCAGTAATTGATCGACTCTCTGACGATGATGTAAAAAAAAGAGAGGCACCCAAATGGAAACGTGCTGTAAAAGCTACTGAATGGTTAATATCATCTCTGCATTCAAGTTCGCGTTATCAGGTAATGGTATTTAATAAAAATGCCAAAACTATTCTATCTGAAAGCAATCCCGAATGGCTTGATTTAAAAGATCGAAAAACTACAACAAACGTTATTGATGCACTCAATAACCTTGTCCCTCAAGGTGGGGCAAATCTTGAACGCGCATTCAATACAATTCACAGTATGTCCGAGCGACCGGATAATATTATTTTAATAACCGACGGACTGCCCACATTGAGTGATTCAGTTGAAAGTGGATCGACCATTGACGAAGCACGACGGATTCGAATGTACAGTGTGGCAAAAAAACGAATCTTAAATCGGGTTCCAATAAATATTATTTTATTTCCCATGAGTGGCGATCCATCAGCAGCCGCACTCTATTGGGTATTGGCAACTAAAACCAAAGGATCATTTATTTGTCCATCTAAAAATTGGCCGGAGACATGAGAAGAAAACGTGACAGAGATATTTCCGTATTCAGTTTGTCATTTCTTGATTGTATCAGTTGTGGGTTTGGGGCGATAATTTTATTATTTGTCATATCATTGGGATCTGAACGAATCACAGTTGATAATATTCAGGCATCGCTATTAAAAATTTATCAACAGCGGATGGGCGAAATAAAAGATGCAAAATCTCAAAGACAAAATGTAATTATTAAAAATGATGAACTCAAAAAATTATTAGCAAAATTCGAGGCTGAAGCAGCTGCATTAGAAATCGCATTAAGCAAATTAGATAAAAAAATAAAGGACGCTAAGTCGGGCAAAGAAGCCTTGGTCGTCGATATCGAGGAAAATCAAAAAGAAATTGATTCACGAGAAAAGAAAGTTGAAATCGAACAAAAAGAAACGCCTGAACCAATTGGCGTTCCAGTCGCCAGCAATCGCATAATATTTGTCATGGATACTTCCGGCAGCATGCGCAATCCAAGTACCGGTCAAATCTGGCCACTAGTTTACAGAAAAATAAGAGAGACGCTGAACGCCTACCCTATCGTCGAGTCGATACAATTTTTTGATGCCGATGGAAATTATATAATCAAAGGAACAAGAGGCCAATGGATTCCAGATAGTCCAAAAATGAGAAACACCTTTACACGTTACATTCAAACTTACGCAATACACAGTCAAAGTAATCCGGTTCCCGGAATTATGAAAGCGATCAGAACATTTACCGACCCAACCAAGCCCAATCAAAAAGTTGCCATTTATGTTTTCGGAGATGAGTTCGTTGAAACAACTCAAGTGGTATTAAATAAAATGGATAAGTTAAATCCGCGAGATAAAGATGGTAATCGGTTAGTAACAATAAATGCGATCGGTTTTCCTCACGTAGTAAAATACGAACGTCATTTTACTAAAACCGGAAAAAAATTTGCCAACCTAATGCGTGAACTTACCTACCATCATGACGGTGCATTTATTGGTATTCAGGATTGAATTAAAAGATCACCATTCTAATTCGTAATTAGTATAACTCAATTAGCACTCATAATGATAGAATTTTGATCCTTGATCCTCAATCCTGGTTAGCATAAATTTCAGACAAATTATGAATGCTCAGAAAACGATTTTTGATTCAATTGCTTTATCCAACGAAAATTCGATATGGGGTGCCGTTACTGCTGAAACACTGTATCGAATTGGATTGAAGTATGCCGTAGTTTCTCCGGGATCTCGATCAACTCCATTGACATTTGCGTTGGCTAGACATGAGAATATCGAAACTATACCTGCATTGGATGAACGTTCGGCGAGTTTTTTTGCACTTGGTCTGGCAAAACAAACTGGCCTACCAACAGTACTGATTTGTACATCCGGGACAGCAGCAGCAAATTTTTATCCGGCAATTATTGAAGCTAAAATGTCTCATGTGCCACTCCTGGTTTTAACAGCTGACCGTCCTGCTGAATTGAGAGAATGTCACGCTGGACAGACAATAGATCAAATAAAAATTTATGGGGATTATCCTATATGGCAAAAAGAATTGGCTCTCCCCTCTTCTGACCTGGAACAATTGAGATATTTACGTCAGACCTTGGTACACGCCTGGCAGCGATGCTTAAATCCAATTGCAGGAGTAGTTCATCTAAATTTTCCATTTAGAGAACCATTGTCACCAGAAACAATTGAAGACGCCGAAACTAATTCAAAATCTGTCACTAGTAAAATTCTGATTCCAACTAATTTTTTTGACTCAATCAGACCACATTTGCCAATTGAGATTATTCCCAATAAAAAATATATAAAATCAAATTGGTCAGATGTACTTCATAAGATTAGTAAAACAGAAAAAGGTTTAATTATTGTAGGACCCAATTGCCCTTATAATGTTGAAAATTTTGCAGATTCGATAAAAACTTTATCAGCGAAAACCGGTTGGCCTGTATTGGCTGATGGAATTTCTCAAATGCGCTGTCATATCTCTGATAATTTTCGACCCATTTCTCACTACGAATTAATACTCAGAAATAAGGAGACAAAAAATAAATTATCGCCTGAAGTTGTCATACAAATCGGCCCATTACCAACCAGTAAATTTTTACGTAACTGGCTGAAACTTCTTGATTGCCCAGTATACATTTTAAATTCAAATTTTGATAATCTGGATCCACTACATCAAGATACAATTGATTTAGTCATCAATATAGAAGAATTTGTCGACGATCTCAGTCAAACTGAAAATAAGGCAAATGATTTTGAAATACAGTGGAGAAACTTAGATCGAACTTTCAGTGATGAGATTAAAAATAAATTTGAATTTGATGATAGCCTTTCTGAAGAGAAAGTTGCCTGGACACTGTCAAAATATTTACCAAAAAATTCATCCCTATTTGTCGCCAGCAGTATGGCGGTCAGAAACATTGAAACCTATTGGCAATCATCAGATTCAGCTGTTAAAATGTATTACAATCGTGGAGCGAATGGGATTGATGGGACTTTATCGACCGCAATGGGAATCGCACACGGGAATCAATCTAAATCATTTTTACTAACGGGTGACTTGGCATTACTACACGATGTGAATGGATTTTTAAATCAGCAATATTTTAAAGGAAATTTAACTATAATATTGATCAACAATAACGGTGGAAGAATTTTTGAAACTTTAGATGTAGCAAATTTCAAAGAAACGTTTGAAAAATATTTTGCTACTCCACAGAATATAAGTTTTAAAAAATTGGCTGATGTTTATGATCTCGAATATTGTAAATTAGAAAATATAATTGAATTACAAGAGATACTAATTAAAGAGGCCGTAAGTGGTATTCGTTTGATTGAAATAGAATGTGGAAAGAATTTGGTACCAAGCTGAATAATGACATCTTCCAATAGAAAATAGCTAATAGCCAATCGCAGATGGCCTATAATATAGCGATTGCTATAAATGTATTGGTTTATATTGAGCATAGGCTAATATTCTGTTCGAATTAAATAGTCATGGATCGCTTCGTCCAGCCGTCGTAGCCATAGGCTCAGACCTCAGTAGTATGGGGTCTGAGAGGCAGGGGTAAAACGCAAATACAAATCCTGTTTTTCAATTGCAAAGATGTATGGTGAGACTCTTCTGAGCAGATGGAAGAATTAATACCAAAACATCAACCCACACGGCAAT
>JAJFLR010000012.1 GCA_021772565.1 Opitutales bacterium
GCAAATTACCAGAAAACTTCTAGTTTACCAGCAGCAATACCTACATGCACTTCAACTTGATGAGTCTATCTTTACAACTCCGCCATGATTACGGTTATAATAAATAAGAAAAAACGAATAAAAATACTAAGGAATGTGTGATATGAAGATACAAGTAATGAAAAATAACAGGAATGAAACAGAATCGTTATTTCCTATGAAAACAAGAATTAAAAAATATGCTATTGGAGCACACGGTGTTGCTGCGACAGCAGCTGGAGTTGTTGGATTCACTGCGATATCGGAGGGTTCTGTCCAGGTATTTAATTTGGGTAGTCTTGAAAATAAAACATTCATAGCAGATGGAACTGGCACAGGAGGAAGTGCGACATTTGAGTATCTATTGGCTCAATCAGCGGATGCTGGTGATAAAATTACCATAACTGGTAATAATAATTATGTCACTTTTTTCGCAACTGGTGGGGCTCAATTATATCGAAATACTACAGGTTATGGTAATGCAGATTATTTTTCTATTGGTACTGCAATATCAGGATCAGCAAGCCAGAATACCGGGTATTTGGTTTATAATAATAATACTAACTATGCACCTTGGAACGTAGATCGATTCGGTGGGGCAGTAGCTTTCAAGGATGGTGATGGAAATAAAGGGTTTTTTAATATTACCTGGGATGTTTCGGCCAAAACACTAACTATACTTGGAGGTAGTTTTGAAGACTCTGGTGGTGCATTGACCGTAACAGCAGTGCCAGAACCTTCAATTTACGCAGCAGCTCTTGGATTAGGTGCTCTTGGTGTTGCTTACTATCGTCGACGTCCAGATGTTAAGACCCGCCCAAAGGCAGCATAAATCAATTATTGGTTGGTAAATTATTTCGATAACAACCAAATTAGAAACCCTCCAGATGAAATACTCTGGAGGGTTTTTATTTAGATAAAGATTTTCTCAAAGGAAATTTTTATAGCATCTGCCATTAGAAATTGGTAGATGTCGTTTTCAACTCGGTACCGAAATACCTAAAAATTCTTTTCTTGTTAAGTTAATTTGGCAGATCCTATAGCAACTCGAATACATTAAATTGGGTAGGGACGACTGTCCGTTCGGCTGAGCTCACGGCCGAAGCCCAGTCGTCCGAGATTTCACATCAATATCATTTACGCAACCAATACACGGATGCCTCGGAGATGCATCCCTACCAAAATTCTTTTCGGAAATTATTAATGGCAGATGCTATAAGTGATATCTTGACTCAAATTATAAATAACTTAACTTATGCTGAAAATATTTAGGACAACTTAAGACAGTTCGCAAAACCCTGTCTCTAATCAAAACTACGAACGTGATTAATAAATTAAATTTAAGTAACGATATAGGTGATTCCTGTCTATCACAAAATTCTCAAGTTATTGAGAATCCGTCCCGGATAAAAAGTTATCGAATTAATCACAACAATTACTATTGAGATGCCTGCTACATTCGAAACAACAGGCTCATTAGGTCTCCCTACAAATTACCCGTTAAGGTATGACCCGAATATTCTTTGTGCAATATCTCGATCAATTAACAGAGAAAAATTGGCATGGAACAAAAATAAATCTCCCGTCACAGGATTTGATATTTGGCATGCCTATGAAGTTGGTTTTCTGTTGAATTCCGGTATGCCGGTTGTAGGTATTCTCAAACTTGTTTGTCCTTCTTCCAGTGATATGATGATTGAGAGTAAGTCTTTCAAATTATACTTAAACTCCTTTAATATGGAACGTTTGGCGAGAGTGAAATCTGATGCGATCGCCAATTTGATAAAAACCGTTAAGGAAGATATTGAACTAAGGATAGACTCAAAAATAGAAATTAATTTTTACGAATATGAAAGTGAAAAAATCTGTTGTTTCAGTGAATATCAAATTATCGATGAGATGGATATTGGGGATAATGAAGAATTCAATTATTTATCTGAAAATCCAAAGCTGCTAAAATTATCTAATGATGGAGAACAAAGATTGGCCTCACGTTTATTGCGCAGTCGATGTAAAGTAACAGGGCAACCTGATTGGGGCGATATCTATATTTATTTAAAAGGTAACAGAGGATTGGATCCTGCTAGTTTTTTGAAATATATTGTCTCAATTCGTGAGGATAAACATTTTCACGAAGAATTGTGCGAATTGATTTATACACGAATTTGCAATTTTATTCAACCTGATCATTTGGCTGTGACATGTGTTTTTACACGGCGTGGTGGCATTGATATTACTCCGGTAAGGGCAACTTCTATAGACTTGATTCCACTTGCCCTGATAAGTGCAAATATTTTAACTCAAAAAACTTTTCGCCAGTAATTTAATGATATGAAAACAGTTGTAATTTTTTCAGGAGGTCTTGATTCGACCACATTGTTATACAGTCTAAAAGCTGATAACCATGAAATCTATTCTCTTAGCATCGATTATGGGCAGCGACATTCAATTGAATTACAGTATGCGGAAAATACAGTTCGACGATTAGGGATACCCCATAGAATGATAAATTTAAAGTCGGTTGCGCAGTTGTTTCATGACAGTTGCCTAACCAATCAAAGTTTGGGTGTTCCGGAAGGACATTATGAAGAAGAAAAGATGAGACTAACCGTCGTTCCAAATAGAAATATGATACTGTTATCCATTGCCGCTTCCTGGGCAATTTCATTAAAAGCCGACACAATTTCCTATGCTGCTCATAGTGGAGATCACGCGATTTATCCTGATTGTCGCCCTGAATTTACTGACGCTATGGATCGTGCGATTCAGTTAGCGGATTGGCATTCTGTGAAATTATTTCGGCCCTTTATTGATCTAGCAAAATCTGACATAGTAAAAATGGGCTCAAAACTTTCTGTTCCATTTGACCAAACATGGTCATGTTACAAAGGAAATGATCTCCACTGTGGTTGTTGTGGAACATGCATTGAGAGAAGAGAAGCTTTTTACCTTGCTGGTATAACTGATCCTACTGAGTACGCTGAATTAGCTCCGGACTTAACTGTATTAATTAAAAATAAATGGAAAATATAAGATGTTAACCTGCCAAAAAATTTATTCTGATATTCCTTTTGCTCACAGACAGCACAAACATCAGGGGCATTGCCGTTACATTCACGGTCATAACTGGAAAATTTCAATTACCTTTGGATGTCACAAGGTAGATGATAACGGATTTGTTGTCGATTTCGGTCGGCTTGAATATATAAAAAGTTGGATAGACAAAAATTTGGATCATGCAGTTGTTTTCTGCGAGGATGATCCACTAAAAGATAAATTAAAAGAAATTGATCCGAGTGCCTTAAAGCTTTTTGTAGTGCCTAATTGTTCGTGCGAAGGAATAGCTGAATATTTGACTACTGTCTTTAATGAGCAGGTGGATTTAAATACTAACGGGCGCGTCTTTGTCTTGAGTGTTGAAGTTTTTGAAGACAGTAAGAATTCGGCAAAATATTTAAACAGTAAAATATCATCGTAACTCAATTCAGTTTTTAAATTTTATGAAAAAATATCCGATTAGTGAGTTTTTTCATTCCTGGCAAGGTGAGGGATGTCATATGGGCAAGTCTGCCTTTTTTATTCGCTTGATGGGATGTCCTATTAAATGTGTTTGGTGTGACTCTGCTGAAACATGGAAGCCAGGTCATATGCCGGATACGGTTGAGCGCTATAATGCAGAAGAACTTTTGCAATTTGCCGAAACGGGGAAATTTGAGTTTATCGTTATTACGGGAGGTGAACCGACCATTCATGATCTAACTGAACTGACAACTACTTTTTCTAATAACGGCTATAAGATACATCTGGAAACGTGTGGAGCTTTTAAAATATTCGGAAAATTTGATTGGGTAACAGTCAGTCCGAAATGGGCATCACTTCCGTTAGATGAAAATTTGAATATTGCAGACGAAATAAAATTAATAGTTGAAGAACGAGATTCTATTAAAAAATGGTGGGATATTATTAAACCCTTTACTAAAACCGACAGTGTATGGTTACACCCGGAATGGAGTTTGAGAAACGTATCGGAAATAACTGAGGCAATAAATTTTGCTATAGCTGAATATGGGAAACCACTTAGAGTAGGTTTCCAATTGCATAAGCTCTACAATGCTACTTGATATACTCAAAGTATCAATTTAAGCCTAACGAAAAAAAATTAAAAATTAATATCACACTTGCTGAATTTGAAATATTGTTCTAATTTAATTTAACTTTATATAAAATCATGGAAATTGAAAAATCTTATATTACAGACAAAGAAGGATCTATTAAAAGTGTAGTCATAGACATTGATACGTTTAAAAATATCGAGGAAATTTTAATTGATCATGGTTTGGCAAAAGCCATGATCGACGTTGAAGATGATGATACTATTTCAGTAGAAGAGGCTAAATTATTATTGAATCAGTAATGGAAGTCTCTTTAAAACGAGCTTTCATCAAAGATTTAAGAAAGATTCCTGCAAATACTAAACAGAAAATTGAATTGTTTGTTTTTGATGATGCGATACGTGCAAAGAGTATTGAAGAAATTAGTGACGTTAAGGCTATTAAAGGTTATTCTGGATATTTCAGGAAGAGATTTGGCGATTACAGGATTGGATTCAAAATCATTAGAAAAGAAATAATATTTTATAGGGTATTACATCGGAAGGACATATATCGTTATTTTCCATGATATTATTTCAAACATTTAACTAAAGCAGTTATCATGTCCTTCTCAATACAGTATCTAGTATATCATTTATAATTTTAATTAGAGCTTTTGGATTAGAGCTTGTTTTTTAGATCAAATTTTAAACGATGTGACTTCGAATGGATAATAATAAATTTTTAAAAATTAGCGTTCTGGTCTGCACACACAATCCGAAGAGAGAGTATCTCGAACCTACTATTGAGTCCCTTAAGTCACAAAGTTTGGATTATTCTGAATGGGAATTGATCATTATTGATAATCATTCGAGTCCGGTCGTAGCTGAATCATATAATATTTCATGGCATGAAAATGGTAGAATTATCCGCGAAGATGAACTCGGTTTAACGCCGGCACGGTTGAGGGGAATTAAGGAAAGTAAAACAGATCTACTGGTTTTTGTAGATGATGATAATATTTTGAATGCCGACTATTTACAAAATGCGTTAGTGATAAAAGATGAGTGGCGGCAGTTAGGTGCATGGGGTGGGGAAGTAGTGCCTCAATTTGTTGAGAAAGCGCCGGACTGGACAAAGCCGTACTGGTTTATGCTTGCTTTGCGTGAAGCTAAAAGAGATTGCTGGTCCAACCTATATACGGCTAACGAAACATTGCCGTGTGGAGCTGGCATGTGCGTGCGCAAAGAAGTTGCCGACGCTTACATTAAGTCGGCAAAAAATCATCCATTAAAAGTTTATCTGGATCGTCGCGGCGAGTCGTTAGTTTCATCAGGTGATACCGATATAGCTTATACCGCTATTGATTGCGGTTTTGGTATGGGGCAATTTCAGGCATTATCCTTAAAGCATATCATTTCGCCGCAACGTTTGCAGCCGGAGTATTTTCTGAAATTATGGCACGATATGAATTTTTCTCACCATTTAATGACATTTATTCGAAACCTGGAAAACCCTCCCGTGTTATCTTTTAAATCAATGGTGAGAGAATACGTTCAGATGTTGTCAAAAAATTCGTTTGACCGTAAAATGCATTTATCTGGATTGCGTGGAAAAAAGAAAGCCAGTAGATTTATTCGTGATTATGAAAAGAATTATAGCTCTTGACGGGATTCGAGGAATAGCGATTTTATTAATAATTGTCTGGCATTACTGCTCTAATCAGGCTCAGTTTGAAAGTGCTGGTTATGTTTTGCATGCTACCAAACTATTTTGGAGTGGGGTAGATTTGTTCTTTGTATTGTCCGGTTTTTTAATTGTCGGTATATTGCTTGATAAACGTGATACCTCTAATTACTACAAGGTTTTTTATATTAGACGTTTTTGTCGTATCTTACCACTTTACTATTTATTGGTTATTGTACATTACTTTCGTGAATTTAGTATGCATGGTGGTATTGATTATATTAAAGATAATATAGGTTCTCTCTTTGTATATCTGCTCTTTTTACAGAACTTTTTAATGGCAGGCTTCGCATCTGCTCTTAAAATAGTTGGAACCGCAACTACGATTGGGCCGCATTGGCTAGGTGTTACTTGGTCGTTGGCGATTGAAGAGCAATTCTATTTAATTCTGCCGTTTTTAGTCAGGTTTTTAGGAAGAAAATCACTAATGATTGTTTTTGTATCAGTAGTAGTATCAGCGCCGTTTTTTAGATGGATTTTGTGCGAGGAAGCTGCAAAAGTATTAGCAATTGCTAGATCAGATTCAATTCTAATTGGAGGGATACTGGCATTGCTGGTAAGGACTTCGTGGTTTTTGGAAACATGTAAAAAAAAGTATAATTCGCTCTTATTCTTTTTTATATTGATGCTTTCAGGCACGCTGGTAGTAAATTTTACTCAATCAAAGCAAGGAGACATATTTAACCATCTCTGGCTAAGTATATTTTTTGGTCTATTTATATTGATCCCTATAGTTAGACATGATAGCTGGTTAACACAATCACTGGAAAACTCCGTTTTAGTCTGGTTTGGCCAACGGTCTTATGGAGTATACTTATTTCATCAACCCGTTAGTGGAGTAGTGCATCAATTCTGGCATGGTGGGCCACCTCATTTTTCCAATTTGATTGAAATGCTACCTACTGTTATTTCACTTTTAATTACATTGTTGATGACAGAAATTTCATTTCGTTATTACGAAAGCTATTTCATGAAGATCGGACACAAAATTAAATATACCTAACTTTTAATACAAATGCGGATACTCTTCTGTAGCCCGAATAGAAAATTTTCCCGTGAGTTGGGTGGGTCTAAAGTTATGATTGAGCTTGCCGAAGAAATGAAAAAACTCGGATGCGACTATCATCTTTATGCGGGTGAAGATGGATTGAAAAATGAATCGTATGCGGAGGCTCTAAAAAAATATGTAATCGCAAATATAGATTCGTATGATATCGTTGAAGTCCCTGATGAACATTTTCCTTTTAATCGCGACCAATTTTCTAAAAAATCATTAATAATTGCCCGATCAGTTTTACTCGGGTTACATCTTGAAAATATAAAATTTAATGAAGCACCGATAACAATTAAGAGTAAAATTAAACACTTGTTTATTGGTAATTCTATTAGAGAAAAACAAAAAAATGAGTACTCAGATCGTTTCGCCGATACTCGTGAAACTTTGATAAATGCTGACTTTATTAATGTGGCTAACAGTCATGATCAAGAATTGTTGATTGCTTCTGGTCACGCTGAAAAAAAAATTATTGTACAACCTTATGGAATTAACGAAACTTTATTTCGCGGCTTTGATGCGCTGAGTACTGATATTCCTAAAAACCATAAAATAGCTTTTGTTGGAACTTTTGATTATCGGAAAGGCTGTTATGATATAGTAAATTATTTTACTCAATTATCGTCAATGATTTCAAATTTACAATTAAAACTGCTTGGAACAAAAGGTATGATTCAAGATGAAACAACTGTGCTTAACATGTTTCCGAAAAAACTTAGAGAAAAAATTTTTGTTTTACCGCGGTATTCCAGTGATAAATTACCGGAGTTGCTTAAAGATTGTACTATGGGGATATTTCCATCTTATTTGGAGGGTTTTGGAATGGGTGTCATTGAAATGCTTGCTGCAGGATTACCTGTTTTTGCTTATGATGCACCGGGGCCGAGTGATATTTTACCCGGTAATTATTTAGCACCTCCAGGTAATGTTGATTTATTGGTGAGCAAGTCAAACGCTCTGTTAAACGATAACAATAAATTGCTACAGTCGCGATTATGGGCTAAAGAACATGCAAAAAGATATAGCTGGAAAATTATTGCTAATGATACGCTTAGTATCTATTCAAGTTTGTTGGATAATTTATCCAAACGATAGATTAAGACGTTGATCAAATTTAATCTTTATTTTTTAGGCTTTGAAAATTGTATTTCTTACAAGTTCAATTAATCCAGGCAGAGATGCTGTAGGAGATTACACTCTAAATTTAGCAAATGCGGTCGTATCATTAGGCCATGAGTGTCATATAATTGGTTATAATTTGAATTCAGCACCTGACAATAATTCAGATATTTTATGTCAGGAAGCGGGTGTTTCTATTATCCAATTGGCAGGCAATTTAAAATTAGCTGAACGTGGTAAGCAACTATTGTCAGAAATTGAAAATTATTCACCTGATTGGGTAAGTATTCAATTCGTGCCTTTTGGATTTGATAAAAAAGGTATTCCAGATTTTTTCAAAAAAACATTTTCGCCAATTGCCAATAAAATATCGGTTCAGATGATGTTTCATGAAATATGGCTCGGTGAAAAACCAGGATTACCATTTAAACAAAAAATATTAGGCTACCTTCAAAAGAAATCTATCCTGTCTTTATTAAACAATATTAATCCCAAAGTAATTCAAACGAGTAATCCTGTTTATCAATCTGTGCTAAAAAGAGAAGGGTGGAATACCAAATTATTAAACATGATCAGTAATTTTCCAGTCCTTGAAACTCCGAATTTTAATACTGCTTGGACATGGACTAAGAATAGACAAAATTATTTTGTTTTTGGGTTTCTTGGTTCTATCTATAAGGAATGGGATTATCGACCATTCATTGATGCTTTAATTAAAATTCAGGAATTTTATAATAAAAAAGTAGCGTTAGTTTCTGTTGGGAGTATGGGTGCTGGTAAGAAAGCATGGGATCTGATGGCAAATGATGTTAGCGAAAAGTTTTTGGTGTATTCCGCAGGTATTCAATCAAAAGAAAATATTTCATCATTTTTGCAATCTGTTGATTTTGGAGTCGCTTTGACACCCATAAGCATCATTGGGAAAAGCGGTTCAGCGGCGGCTATGCTTGAACATGGTCTTCCGATAATTGCTTTACGAGATAATTTGGAATCCGAAATTGATATTACAGACCAAATTTATTCTGATCAAATATATAAATTTCAATCGCATCTTGATGAACAATTTCTAAAAGATATAGTTACATTAAAGAAAAGAATACCTCGTTCTCGTTTAAATGAAATTGCCGTACAGTTCATCAGTGACTTAAATTAATCATTTAGAATCCAATCTATCATAGTTTTTGATATTATTATTATTATCTTTTGAAAATTTTACTAAGCAGTTATGTTTTTCCACCCAGTGTAGGTGGCATTGAAACACTCTCATTATTGTTTGCCCATAAATTTAAGGAGTTGGGCCATGAACTTAAAATTGCTACTGAAACTGTGGAGCAATCTGAAGTAGATAAAAAATTTGAAATTTATCGACGTGCCGGGTTTTTTAAACTCCGTGAATTATATAATTGGTGTGATGTTGCTTTGTTCAACAACATCAGTCTTAAATTAAATTTCCCGGCAATATTTACATCCTGCAAAACTATTAACTCAATACATACATGGATTCATACAACTGGTGCTGAGGCTACTTGGCAGAATAAATTAAAACAAAAAATTTTAAAGAAGGATCAGACTATTTCTATTAGTGCAGCAATAGCAAATCACTTAAACACTCCTTCAATTATTATTCCCAATCCCTATCAGGAAGATAAATATTTTCTTGATGAAAAAATAAATAAAACCAACGATCTAATATTTGCGGGAAGATTAGTTAAAGATAAGGGATGTGATGTTTTGATAAAAGCATTGGTTCATCTGCATAAAACAAATTTTTATCCTAATTTGAGGATAATTGGTGAGGGAGAGGAGCAAGAAAATTTATCACAATTAATAAATGAAAATAATTTGAGTCATCAGATTGAATTTATGGGTCAACTTAAACCTGAAGAACTTAATACGCAATATAGTGAATCCAATATTTTAGTCGTACCTTCAGTATGGGAGGAGCCATTTGGCCTCGTTGCTCTGGAAGCAATTGCGTGTGGTTGTGTTGTTATAGCATCAAATTGTGGAGGCCTTCCCGATGCTGTAGGCCCGTGTGGGCTTTTTTTTACGAAAGGAGATGATGTTGAATTATCTCTTCGTATTCGTGAATTACTGGAATCTCCGCAGAGAGTAAGAAGTTTATTAACACATAGAGACGAGCATTTATCTAAGCACAAGCCGGATCATGTTGCCAAACGTTACCTGGATGTACTACAATCAGCCTGCAACCAATGAAAGTAGTTTATAATTCACCAAATCGATCACATCATTATCCTTATGCTTTGGCACTGCATAAAGGCAATTCTTTGCATGCATTTATTTCTGGAGTGAGTCGTTTGAGTTCCCGTTCACCTTTTCCTGAGATTAATAATAAACTTGTTAGAAAAGATTTTTGGCAAAATATTTTTTTGGGATGTGTGAAATTAAAATTTCCTCGATTTATAACTAACAGTATCAATTTAAAAAGTAAAAATGCTATTGATGCAGCTTCATATCAATTTGCACGAAATGCAGATCTGTTTTTATTTTATAATGGCTGTGGTTTGAACACAATAAATAAATTAAAAGGAAGCAGTGTAATTACCGTTTGTGAGTGTGTGAATACGCATGTTGGATTTCAGATGGATATATTGGAGAAAGAGCACGCTCTTTGTAATCTTGGATTTCATAGAGATTATGAGAGGGAATATGACAAACGAATTGCAGAATATGAAGCTGCAGATTTCCTGCTCTGCCCGTCAGACTTTGTGAAACAAAGTTTCTTATCCAAAGGTATATCTGAGAAAAAAATTATTATTAATAATTATGGTATGCCTAATTTTGATGTGATTGAAAATGCCGAAGTTGATGAGGATGTTTTCAGAATCCTTTATGTGGGACAAATAATACCGAGAAAGGGGATTCGATATTTAATTGAGGCATTTAATAAGTTTGAACATCCCAGAAAAGAGCTATGGCTCGTAGGAGCAATAGGGAAAATCTCAGGCATCGAAAATATTAAAATACCAGATAATGTTTTATTAAAAGGTGTTTTACGGGGTGATGATTTAATCAACGCTTATCAAAAAGCATCGGTGTTTGCTCAACCCAGTATCGAAGAAGGGCTATCACTCGTGATAGGAGAAGCATTGTCATTTGGATTACCGATTATTGCTACAGAGAATACTGGGGCGAATGAATTGTTTAATGATGGTGAGGCTGGGTATTTTGTCCCAATAAGAAATCCGCATGCCATAACGGAAAAATTATCATTGTTAGCACAGGATTTTGAAATTAGAAAAAAATTGTCACTTAATGCTAAAAATATTGCTCAACAGTTAAATGGTTGGGAAGCCAGCGGAAGAGCACTTGTTAATAAATTAGAATCGTTACTTTAGATAATTTATGAGACTGAGATTATTACGTCAGCTGATAATGGCTATGATAGTGATCCTTATATTTGAGGGGGTGATTCGTAAGCTTTTGCCTGGACCGCTGAGTAAATTATTTATCCTGGTCAAAGATGGTATCGCACTCATGATTGCAGTTGGAGTATTGCAATCGGGTGTCAAAGGAATTGTTGGTCAGTTAATGATGTTGCATGCGGTATTTGCTATCGCACTTATACCATTGATTTTAAATACATTTTTGATCGACCCGGTACTAGCTTTTTTTGGCGCAAAACAATATTTACTATTTCATTTTATTTCATACGGAATCGTCAAAGGTTTTAGTGATTTTGAGAGAACAGATTTTACCAGGCCTTATAAATTTATTGCTTTAACAATATACATAACTGCTCCAATTGCACTAATACAACTTAAATTAGGTGCCGGCCATTGGTTAAACTTATCAGTTTCTGGAGAAGATTTAAGCGGGTTTTCAGCTGGTGGTAATTTGCGAGTCTCAGCTACATTTCCTTTCATTGCCCAATTTTCCTGGTACCTTATGGCGATTTCTTATGCATATGCTATTTCCTTTAGTTGGAAACCTAAAACAGGCCGCTTTAAAAAGTTATTTCACCTGCCAACAATGTTGTTACTGTTAATTGTCGCAAATTTCATAACGGGATCAAGAACAGCGGTAATGGGTAATTTAGTAGTTGTTGTATTTGCCGGTGGCTTACTTATGGTTCGGGGGAGTAAGCGGGGTCAAAAATGGTTAATAGGTTTAGTCATATTTGGCGCAGTTGCATATCAGGGAGCTCAATATCTATTCCCATCTGCATTTGTCGCATTTAAAGCTCGATCAAGTGATACAGCATCATTTGTCGATTCAGATGAGATGAAAACCAGAATTGAGCATGCCTTTCTGGGCTGGACCGGTGTTTACAAAAGAAAAAATGCCGGCGCTTTTGGCTTTGGGTTAGGTACGATGAGTAATGGGGTACAATCTTTGAGTAAATATGCTGATGCATTACGGAAAAAGAAAATATGGGGAGAAACAGATTTGGCAAATACTGTATTGGAAGGAGGCTATTATCTAGTAGTAATTTGGATGCTATTTCGAGTATCTATAATATTAATATGTATTAAAGTATATTTAAGTATTAAACACTCGAAGATAGTATTCTGCGCTGCATTTTTAACGGGATATATTATTTTCAATGGATTAACAGGTACTTTTGGAATTCAACCTCCAACACTAATATGGTGGCATTTTGCAATAGGGGGGCTTATGGTTCTATCAAATTATGAAAAATTTTTAGTAGCAAAGAAAAGATCTGATATTAAATCAGCAAAACAAGAAAAATTTGATCAAAAAGAATTAGACCGAAATAAAGTTGAACTTGAAAATGCAAATAATATCAAAAGAGATGACAAAAATTTATTAGATGAAGATGCCGTAAGAAGAGAAACTGCACTCAATGAAGAATATAATAGAATAGTTAAATTAGAATGATATTAATATTTGAAACACATCCAATTCAGTATAGAGCGCCTTTGTACCAAGAAATGAATCGACTTGGCGGTGTCGAGTTTTGTGTGATTTATGCCAGCGACTGTTCCGTTAGAGGACACGTTGATAAACAGTTTGGTGAAAAATTTAGTTGGGATGTGCCGTTGTTGCAAGGGTATGACTTTAAAGTTTTAAATAATGAAAAGGGTGATCCACTGAATGGGTTTTTCAGTCTTCATGGTCGTGGTGTTTATCAATTACTAAAAGATATTAAACCATCAGCAATTCTAATGTGCAGCTTTCTTTATCAATTTGATTTTGCAGCTTTGTTAGCAGCTAGACGATTAGGAATTCCCGTATTGATGAGGCATGAAACTCAGGATCACGCTTTCCCCCAAAAGAATCCATTAAAAGTTATTTTAAGAACTTTATTTTATAGAATTTTATATTCACAGGTAAAAACAGCATTTCCTATTGGGAAATTAAATCTGGAACATTATCGTAAGTATGGATTATCAACTGACGATAATAACATCGTTAGTTACTCTGTGCCTGATCACTGCCAAAATTTGTCTTTGGAAGAAAAAGAAAATTTAAGAAACTCACTACGAGCCAAATTTAATATTCCAGTCGATCACTATTTGATTGGGTTTTCAGGAAAATTGATACCTAAAAAAAATCCCGATTTAATTTTAGAGGCGATTAAATTATTACCCGATGCGCTACGACAGCGCACTCATGTATTATTTTTAGGATCGGGTGAATTAGCTGATGAATTAAAAAGTTATGCTAAAGAAAATTCTATTAATGCTATTTTTCCGGGATTTGTGAATCAGTCGGAGTTAGTCTCATATTATCTGGCATTTGATACTATGGCATTGCCATCTAGACAAATGGGAGAGACTTGGGGATTGGTTGTTAATGAGGGATTAATGGCAGGGTGTAGCGTTATTGTTTCTGATGCAGTTGGGAGTAGTTCAGAATTTGGTAATTGGCAACGTGTTAGCGTGATTCATGTTGGAGATGCAGAAGGGTTTGCTGAAGCATTAACGGGGCATGCTCAATTTGATCATGATTTTAACTGGGCAACAGAAAAAATGAAACCCTATACAATACCGGAAGTTGCTAAAGTATATGTTGATAAATTAAAACCTTATGGTTGATACAATTGAATTTTAAATGCCAAAATAATGTTAAAGATTATAGCAATCAAATGAATGCGGAACATTAAAAAAGTTGTTTTAATAAGTAACTACCGACTTGACTGCCAATTCAGTATGTTGCTCTTTGCTGAATTATTATTTCGTGAAATTACAGAGGTAGGTATTAAAAGTGAAATTATTTACCCTGCAGAAATTTTGGGAAAACTGGCATTCGGCAAGCGTTTTTTAATTAAATGGTTAGGGTATATCGATAAATATCTTTTGTTTCCAATCCTGCTGAAAATTAAATTAAGGAAAATCAATGCTGAGACAAATGGGCAGTTTATAGTTCATGTAGCTGATCATTCAAATTCAATTTATTATGACTCAATTAAAAATTATGCTCATTTAATAACGTGTCATGATTTAATGGCAATTAAATCAGCTCTAGGTCAGATACCTCAAAACAAAACTAAAACATTAGGTAAAAAATTGCAAAATTGGATACTCTCAAATCTCATAAAATATAAATACACAGTTTGTGTTTCTAATAATACTCGTAACGATTTATTAAAATATAGCACTAGTGAATCTAATCAAATTCGCGTAATTTTTTCGTCGCTTAATTTTAAGTATAGACGTCTGGATTATGACGTGGCGAAAACAAATTTATTGAACAGGACAGATTTAAAAACTCCATTTATATTACATATTGGCTCCAATAATTGGTATAAAAATCGAATAGGAGTAGTTGAAATATTTAGTAAGGTTTTAGATCAGTTGGAAGATAAACAGTTATTTCTGGTATTGTGTGGTGAATCAATTTCAGGGAATATCAATGATCTTATTAAGCAAAAAAAATTAGAAAGTAATATTATTATATTAGAAAATTCTTCCAATACTGAATTGCAGTCTTTGTATTCGTTAGCTGAAGTATTTCTATTCCCATCAATTTATGAAGGATTTGGTTGGCCGCCGTTAGAAGCACAGGCGTGCGGTTGTCCTGTGGTTTCTTCGAATGGGGGCTCCCTGAAAGAGATTATCGAGGATAGTGCATTAGTATCCCATCCTGATGACCTGGATTTATTCGCCAGAAATATAGTTTCACTGATTCAATCAAAAACTTTGCGAGAATCCTGTATTGAAAAAGGATATAATAATTTAAATAGATTTTCTACTGAAAAAATGGTTAGAGGTTACGTTGATCTCTATAATAAAATATTAAATAATTAATTGTCGGTGAAAAAATGAAAATTCTGCGCTCACTTCCTACAATTGATCCTAAAGCCGGTGGTACTGTAGAAGCTGCAGCACGAATGAGTGAAGCACTTTCTAATGAAGGTGTGGAAATTGAATTCGTTTCGCTCGATGATCCCAATGCATCGTATGTTAATAATTTTCCCTGGAAAGTTCATGCTGTTGGGCCGGGTCGTGGTTTTTATGGATTTACCAAGAGTTTGGACGATTGGCTTTTATCAAACCATACTAACTATGATGCCGTAATTATTGATGGGATATGGCAATACTCGAGTTACGGTGTTTGGAAAATTTTGCATAATAAAAATACCCCCTATTTTGTTTACCCACATGGAATGTTAGACCCTTGGTTTAAAAAAAATTATCCATTAAAGCATTTAAAGAAATGGCTATACTGGCCATGGGCGGAATATAGAGTGCTTCGCGATGCCCGCGCAGTTTTATTTACTGCAGAAGATGAACGATTATTGGCGAAACAATCTTTTTGGTTATATAAATGCAATGAACATGTAACGAGTTATGGTACTTCAAAACCATCCGGTGATCCCGAAAAACAAAAAGCTGCTTTTTTTAGCAAATATCCAGATTTAGAGGGTAAACGAATTCTTCTCTACATTGGTAGAATTCATGAAAAAAAAGGAGCCGATTTACTATTGAAAGCTTATCTGAATTTATTGTCGGGATTAAGTTCCGATGAAATAAATAACACACATTTATTCATGGCCGGGCCTCCCTCAACAGAAAGTTTTTCCAGTCAATTAAAAGAAATTGAAATTACCGAATTTGCCAAAATTAAATCCAAAGCTTCTTCAATGCCAATAACCTGGGCAGGCATGATAGAAGGTGATATTAAGTGGGGAGCTTTCTATGCTGCTGATGCATTTGTGCTGCCTTCCCATCAGGAAAATTTTGGCATGGCTGTGGCAGAATCACTCGCTACCAGAACCCCGGTTTTAATTTCTAACAAAATTAATATTTGGAGAGAAATTGAAGCAAGTAATGCCGGTTTTGTATCTAATGATGATTTGGCGGGAACCAAACAATTGTTGAAAAGTTGGTTTGAACTCGATAATGATAAAATAAATAAGATGTCACAAAATGCGGTTAATTGTTTTAATCAAAATTTTGATATAATAAATATTGCAAAAAATTTTAAACAATATTTGCAAAATTCTTTATCTGAAAATTAAATATACCGGTATGACAAAAGTTCGACTTGATAAATTTGATGCTAAAAAAAATTTAGATCGCGGAAGATCTAAGTTAGTCGAAGTATTTTGGTATATTTGCAAATGTTTGTTTTTTCTCTCTCCACTCCCATGGCCAATCTCCTTTAAAATATTTTTGCTAAGATTTTTTGGTGCAAAAGTGGGACACGGAGTTGTTATTAAACCTCGTGTCAATATTCACTTTCCATGGAAACTGGAATTAAAAGATCATGTTTGGATAGGTGAAGAGGTTTTTATATTGAATTTTGAACCAGTTGAGATTGGAAGTAACAGTTGCTTGTCGCAAAGAGTTTTTCTATGTGCCGGCAATCATGATTTTCGATCAGAAGATTTTGCTTATCGCAACGCCCCAATTAAAATAGAAGAGGGTGTTTGGGTGGGTGCTCAAGTATTTGTTGGACCCGGGGTTGTTATAGGAGAAGATGCCGTTATTTGTGCCGGATCAGTTGTTGTGAGCGATCAGCAATCGAGTATGATTTGTCGAGGAAACCCTGCAAAAGCTGTCAGCCCCCGTTGGAAATAAATGCTTAGTTTATTCGTAACAACCAACCTTGAAAAGTTAATGAAAGATGAAGATTCTTAACCAATAATATTTTATAGCATCTGCCAGAATAAATTTCCGAAATAGGGAGAATGTACAGTATCCAAAACAATTGGTAATATATTAAATTAAAGTCGTATAATAGTTAGAAAAGTTCTGACTGAAAAGCCATGGATCGCCACGTCGCGCTGCTCCTCGCGATGACAAAGTAAAACCTAATTGTCATTGCGAGCTCTGCAATAGCAGAGTGTGGCAATCTATCTGACTTACGTTTATTGATTGCGGACACTGATTTATTTCGGTACCGAGTTGAAAACGACATCTACCAATTTATTATGGCAGATGCTATAAACGCTGATTAAACACGGATTTTTAAATAAATTTAGATTAACAGGTAGGGACGATCCCGATTTTAATCGGGATCATCCGCAAGCGAATTCACAATGATGCCATTTTTTTATATCCAACAAACGGATGCCTCAGCTTCGGCCGTGAGCTCAGCCGAAGCCGAGGCATCTCTACCTTGAATACAAGAAAAAAATCCGTGGCTAAAATATTATTGGTCAGAATTTATTCTCTAATTCTTCTAATATTTCCTCCATCGGATATGTCCATATTTCTGATAATGTTGGATGATACCAATGGGCTTTGAGCATCGAACTAACTGTAGCTTTCAAAGTAACTGCTATTGTCAGTGAGTGAATTAATTCTCCGGCATCTTTACCGACACATTCTGCACCTAATATAACCTCGTCCGTTCGAGAAACAAAAATTTTCACATAACCATACTTAGCCTCCATTAATATTGATTTCCCAAGATCATCGAACGGGTATTCAGCACTTATAAAATCTAATCCATTTTCGATTAACAGTTTTTCAGAAAAACCGACAGTAGCCAGTTGAGGATCTGTAAAAACTACATTTACCATTGTATCATAATTCAGAGGTTGTGGATTTTTATTCAAAATATGTTTTGATGCTAGCTCCCCCTGCAGGACTGCAATATGAACAATTTCGTGTGGCCCGGCACAATCTCCTGTGGCGTAAATTTTAGCATTGGTTGTTTGCTGATATTCATTTGTTTTGATGTGTCCTGTTTTATTAATTTCGATACCAGCGTTCTCTAAACCAAGATTTGCGGTATTGGGAATCCGGCCAAGTGCATTGAATAATTTTTCTCCTTTAACTGTGGTTTTCTTCCCTTCAAATTCAAATTCAACGTTTACAGATTCATTTTGCGCAACGATTTTATTTATTTTTGTACCCGTAAATATTTTAATCCCTTCGTCCCTGAATGCTTGTGTGACAACATCTGAAGCTTGAGTGGAGGCATCCTTTAAAATATTTTTACTTCGCTGAATTACTGTGATATCGCTGCCCATACGATTTAAAAATTGGGCAAGTTCGCACGCAACTATACCACCCCCAAGTACAATTACAGATTTGGGAATGTAATCAATATCCAGAACGTCATCACTCGTGATTGAGGCTACAGAATCAAGACCTGGAATTTGTGGAAAGTTTATTCGTGAACCTGTGGATATAATAAAATAGTCAGCTGATAAAGTTTCTCCCGAGTTTAGTTCGATTGAATTCTCACTTACAAATTTGGCATCGCTTTTATATAAATCAAATCGGTCGGATTCAAGTTCGTCTACTCGGTATTGAGTAAATTCGCCAATTAACTTTTTTTTGCGTTCATGGATCGCTTTTATATCTGGTTGGGCATCGGGAATACTTAGACCAAACTTTTTCCCATTTTGTGCATGGTGCAAAACATCTGCGACATAAAGTAGAGTCTTTGAAGGCATACAGCCTTTTAAAATACATAATCCACCGAGTTGATCGCCACCGTCTACAATTGCTACATTCTCTCTGTGCTCACGGTATGTTCGAGCAGCAGCGTATCCGGCACTCCCGCCACCAATTACTATTAAGTCATAATGTTTATTCATAATATCATTGTTAATAAATTTATTTCAATGATTCAGCCCTTTGATTGCAAATAAACAAATCACTGTTCATTTATAGAAATGTTAAATTAATAAAATATTTTAAAAGATAGTTAAAAATGAAATCAATTGAGTCTATTGCCGAGTTACAATTAATAATTAAAGAATATCGTTCGGAAGGGAAAAGTATAGGACTAGTTCCAACAATGGGCTTTTTACATGAAGGGCATTTAAGCTTGATTGATCTGGCAAAAAAAAAATCTGACATTGTAATTGTTTCAAATTTTGTGAATCAGCTACAGTTCAGTCCTAACGAAGATTTTAAAGTATATCCTCGTGACTTGATTCAAGATCTAAAGCTATGTCAGGAAAGAGGAGCTGATATCGTTTTTACACCACAACATGGTGAAATTTATCCAAAAGGATTCTCTACTTATATCAACGAAGAAAAAGTAAGCACTGATATGTGCGGCATTTCACGACCGGGACATTTCAGGGGTGTAACTACTATTGTTCTTAAGTTATTAAATATTGTTCAACCGGATTATATTATACTGGGACAAAAAGATGCTCAGCAAATTGCAGTTGTCAGACGCATATTAATCGATTTGCACATCAATACCGAAGTGATAGTTGGCCCCACAATAAGAGAAGAGGATGGAATTGCTAAAAGTTCCCGTAATAATTATCTTTCGGAAGTTCAACGCCGAGATGCACGGGCGATTTACAAAGCATTATTAACCGGCAAAAAAATGTTTGATGATGGAACCCGCAATGTCGACCGGATTATGGCAGAAGTAATTCATGTACTAACTGAAGTGCGACGTATTCGAGTTATCTATGTTACAATTGTTAATATTGATACCATGAAACCTGTAAAAGAAATTGTCCCTGAAAAAACTATTATCGCTACTGCTGTCTGGATGGAAGAAGTCCGATTGATTGATAATATTATATTTTAAAATTAAATATTGAATTATTATTTTAAGTTACTTTTCTATATAGTCACAGTATATCAGTTTAACTTTCAATATTTGTGGTTCTTTATTGCTTTCTTTTATTAATATTATTCTTGAGATTATTATAATACTTTTAGGGAATTTAGGATGAAAAAGCTTTATAGCAATTTATATTTTAATCAGTGATCCATTTATAAATATGAAATAATGAGTAAGAAATACGAATGGCATTATTTAACTATGGATAATGATTATCAAATATCATTAAAATTAGTAAATCCTCCTACCAAAATTAAGGGATATTTTGTTTTTATTCATGGATATTTTAGTGCTAATAGTCTGGGGCCAAACCGATTGTTTGTTGATATTCAAGAACGGTTACTTCAAAGAGGTATAGTATCTATAAGATATGATTGGAAAGGTATGGGCGACAGCACTGGCAATATTTGTGAAAACACTCTTAAGTCTACTGTTGAGGAAATTATTAAAACATTGAAATTCTCGAATATAGAAAATAGCAATAATGATGTTTACTTTGTTGCCCATAGTTTGGGTTGTGCTGTTCTTCTAGAATATCTGAACTCTTATTTTTCTGTTAATCCAAAATGTGTTTTTTTAATTTCTCCAGGACCTTTTAGTGAAGAAGGTGTAAAAAAACTATGTCCATCATTTTCTTATGATTCAGAATATTTGTTCCGAAATGGTCTTAAAATAGGACTACAGTTTTTAAAAGACGTTATTAATAGCGAATTTTATGAAAAAGTTGAAAAACTAAAGTTTCCTCTAAGAGCCTTTGTTTCTGAAGACGATAATTTATTAGATATTAATAGTTTACATGAAATCAATAATACAAACTTAGAAATAACTACATTGTTAAAGGGGGGGCATAATTTTATTGACTATAATTCAAAATTGATTGTTGTTGATAAAATTATTCAAACCATTGACGTTAGCTAAAATGGATGATAATATAAATGCAATGCACTCAATTGATCCAGTTTTATTTGATTCTTCTGGGATTCCATGTGAATTTTTAGATAGAAATAGATTCCCAAATGAATACAATCTTATATATAATGATAAATCAAATTTGATTGATTCACTAGTTTTCAACTCAGATAATTATCTTTCTAATTTTAAAGACAAAGTACAAAATATTTCTAAAAATATCAAAGGATATAATGATTCTGATATTATAGTAAACAACTTAGAAGAAAGTTTAATCTCAATAAGGGTATCTATTGAAGGACAGTTAGAGCGTTCGATTAGTACTTGTTCAATAAAGAAAGCAATTTGTTATTTAGAATTATTACAAATTATTATTGATGAATTAGTATTACTTCTAAGGTATGCAAAAGATGAAAGAAAAATAACCGAATCTAAATACAATGAATTAATAGGAGAAAACTTTCTTGGTATTGAAGTAATTAAAAATTATTTCAGCAGCATTGAAGACAATAGTAAATTTAAGGAATTAAAGGAAAGTAATAAAGAGGTATATGATGAAGACGCATATTTTAAAATAAAAGCTTTAAAAGCAAAGACGTTTACTGAAGATATTGCTTTTCCCCAACTATTGGCACGTTGTAGAGAGGGAAACAATCGAGTAATAATATCTGCAGTAAATGATATTTTTAGCGCTATAAGGGATTTAGATTCAATTAAGTATAATTGGTCATCAAGTGAAATTGGAATTGATCAATATGTAAGAAAAGCTTTAGCTTTTAGACATCTAGCAATGGCATCCCTAATTATTGGCGAACCCAATAAAGCGGCATTTTATTTAGCAATTACTAATTTAAATATTAGGTGTATTCGAAATGATGAATATTTTAAAAAATTTCTTAACGAGCAAAAACGAGGGTATGCCGAACTGCACAAATTAATTAATAACCCTCAAATAGGTAGAGAGATTTTGGAAGGATCTGGGTTCAATATTGATAATATTGGGCAGTTTATAACTAGAAAAATTAATAGATTTAATTTTAATGATTCAACAATTAATATTTGGTTGGTGAATCATATTGAATGTGAAAAAGATATAAACTCTAAGTTTAGTGATCCTGATAATCCTACAATTAAAGGTAACGCTCAAGAAGCTGAAATATTAGAAATATTAAGCAATGAGGTTTCTCAAAACATTGATGTTAGTGATGATAGTATTTTGCATTTTTTGTGTTCCGATAAGCTGAAAAGTTATATTAAAAGTAATTTCATAAATAAATTTGAAGAATCTGTGGATGATAAAATAAAAATTAAATTCGAATCTTCAGCTGAGATTAATTCTGTTGAGCAGGGAGGATTTAATGATTTATCTGAAGATACAGCTAGTGAAAATTACCCGACTGAATATAAATATCTCAGCAATTATAGAAAAAATAACGTTGATGGCTTTGAAATTAAATATCCAGATGGAAATAATAATATTGGAGAATCAGTAATAGATTTTGAGAAACGAGTAGCAAAAAAGATTATTGAATTTTTATTAAAACATCTAGTACACAAAAAATCTGAAAAAGAATTTAAAAATAGCATAAATAGTAAAGCATTCATTATTTATGGTGGTAATTCAACTGTAACTGCTATTTTGAATTTGATTCGATGTTTAAATGGTATATCAAATATAGATCAAAAATATAAATATTATCATATTGATAAAGGCGCAGTTTTTCATATTAAGATCAATTTAGACAGATCGGTTGATGTAGAAATTAAATCTACCAAGATTATATTATAATTGAATTATTTGCATGAAAAACTATTAATTTTGCTAAGTACATCATTCGCGAACTTTTCTAAATAACTTTTAGTGAAGTCTGACAGTGATAATGAGTCATTTAATATTAAGGGCATAAGATCTAACGCAAATGTCATAGCATCGATGTTATCTATTTCATGAGATGAGTGATATGTAGCATTAGCATATCTTCTTCCTTCTGTAGCAAGGTCATATCTCTTGCCTCCACTGATCTGAGAGTCAAAAATTTCAACTAATGCTGAAGCAATATTTTTATATTTGTCTGTTGGCAATGCAATTTTGTCTTCATCTAAAACCCAATCTAAATCTCTCCAGACTTCACAACCATATGCTTTTTTAGGTCGTATTTCTTTAGGTAATTTACGTATTGCTTCTAAAGATTTCATAAGTACAGCTACATGCGTAAAATGTTTGTCCGCCGGATTATGAAGATATACCACTTCAGGTTTAGCAATTTCGCAAATTTTCATTATATCATTTACGACATCATTATTATTTGCGTCTTTAACTGCTGAACTTGGATGTGCAAGTTGAATTTGTATTCCATACTCACCAACAAATGCTGCTTTACGTTGTTCTTGCTGACGAATCTCTTGCATTTGTTCATCAGTATAGTCAGCATAAATTCCTGCACGTGGACTTCCAGATCCATTTGTAACAACAACTCCAGAAAACCACTTTTCTTTTTGCCCAAAACATTCAGCAATTCCGTTATATGCAAATATCTCAATATCATCTGGGTGTGTTGCAATACATAGATGTGTGGTTCTAGTAAGTGCTTTGTCTTGTTCTATTCCATCTGGTACAAAAATATCGGCTTTTGAATGACTAAATAACATGTTTGTAAAATTTTATATTTAAATTTAATAAATCAATTAAATGTTTATGAAAATCATATGTTTATATTTTTGTAGTATGTCGAATAAAATTTAAAATACTCTAATATTTATAGTTGATGGTTCGATTTTTATTCAAGTTTATTATTTTTTAATAGAATTAGTATTACTCTATTAAAAAATTCAAATATATCATTATTGGGTTCAATAATATACCCTTCAAATTTATCAGGATGTTTTAATATAACTTGTTCAAATGTAGGTTCATTTAGTTTGTTTGTTAATATTACACAAGGATGTTCGATTCTCTTTAGGTTATTTTGAAGAGAATTTATTTCATCTAGTGTTAATTTTCTAGGGGGACCTTTTTGTATTTTTATTACTGGGTGGATTTCAGGATCTGAATTATTAACCCATTCTATAACATTACTCAACTTCGCTGCAGATACCAGCTTTCCAGAGATATTTGCAAGCGAGCCATATATCGTATAGTCAAATCCAATATCTAATTCTTTGAAATTTATAGGTTGAGTACTTCCAATAATACTATCACCTATAGTTAAGCCAAATCCTAAACCGAAATTTCTATCAAATCCAAATTTGAAGGTGTAACTTTTTATTAAGGACATAAATTCTTGATAAATCTCAAGAACACATAAAACTGAATTTTCAATAGCGAGCTGAAATTTAATTGGTTTATCAATATCTATTATATTATCATAAATATTAAAAAAAGCTTGGATTCCATCTCCCATAGTTTTATCGATAACTGCGCCATATTTATATAGACACTCTATTGTTTTATTATGATAGTCATTAATGAAATCACTAAAAAGTGTTAATTTATTATGATGATCACAATTAATAGAAAAGGCTGTTGATCCTCTAATATCTATATTAAAAACTAAAATATTACTATATTTACTTGCATTTAATAAATCGCCCTTACTTTTAATAATATTAAATACTTTGTCTGAATTGTAGCTAAAATGATATTTTAATATCATTTTAATGGGCTCATCGTTGATAGGCTTATTTTTTTCTTCCTTACTATGAAGTAAAGTTTTTCTGAAATTGATTACATCATGTACACTTCTACAAATTAGTGATACAGACCAAATCTCATCACTTAATAGAGATGTGAAGTATCTTTTGCAAGTTGCCCATAGTATTGTTTTAATGCATTCATTACCTTCATTATCAAATGAGAATATAGGTATTCCAATACTAGTTGCAACAGCAGGAATTGTATTTATGTAGTCTGCTAAATCCTTATGTGGTAAAGGTAGATTTGGTGATGAATAGTTAGTCCATTTTAAAAAGAGTTTTGACTTACAATCTAATTCTCCAATTTTATGATCACATGTTAATTCTTTGCTATCTGAATTTTTGAATCTCAAATTTGCTAGAACCAGAATTTTATTTGGATTTTCATTGATCCAGTTCGAATTACCTTTTTTCCTCGGCTTAGATAATGTTGGTATTTTATTGAACTGTGGATCACGATACCAGCTATCTTCTTTAAAATCCCATATAGCAGCATAAAACCCTAACTCATTTACACGCTTAATAATAGTATTATAAATAAATTTTTCATCATCAATAATACTATTATCATGCATCAAGTCATGCTGTGTATTTATACAAATATTCAAGTCTTCATAAAATAGTATTTGCCTTACCACCGTTGCTGCGAATCGTGATATGTGCATTAACATCTGAATGTGTCTCATGTTATAAGCGTTTGACTCGTTTGATTCTAGATTAATAACTCCAACAACTTTACCTTGGACAATTAGCGGTAAAGTAACCTCTGATATAGAGCCAATTTTTAAGTCAAGAAATTTTGGATATAAGCTATTATTATCCGAAATCTTAATATTATATTCATTCTTATTCTCTATTAATAATATTTGTCCGGTTCGTGCAACATAGTCAACAATGCCGTTAGTGTTTTGGGGGATTTCAATACTTTTATTATTACAATAAAGTAGCTGTATAATATTATTTCTATCAACTTTATTTAGTGTACAAACTATATTTTTACCGTTATTATTAGGATTGACAATTTTAACTGTTTCTTCAACAATTTCCTCATATAATTTTTCCCAACTATCCTTTTCACAAATTATGGTAGAGCCAAATTTTGATTGTAAAGATAAAATTAAAGACTGTATATTTATCAAATCCTCTTCATCAAGTATTGATCCTTTGCATAGCTCAAATAATAGATCAGATATTAAAATAATTTTATTTTTAATTACACATTCAAGATGCACCTTCTCTATTGGAAGTTTTTCACTATAATTTATAAAAATTACTGCTTGTGTGTCATATCCTTTAAAACCAGTATCTTTATTATAGTTAATAATTATTCGTATAATGTGTGTTACAGATTCTCTATTAAAAAATGGGGTTCCGTATAGAATCTTTTCAGAAAAATCATCTGGAATATTTTTATTAAATTTTTCTCCGTAGTAATTAGTAATATAGTGTTCATTTTTATTGATATCATAAAGAATTCTATCGACCTGGTGTTTATGAGTCAGTGGGCCTTTCATGAATTCAGGGTATTTAAATTCTCCTAGGTGAGAATATAGCCAATATATATCTGATGATGAATTTCGAATATAACAAGTCAGTAGATCAGCATTAAGTTTTTCAAATAGATCAATTAAAGCATTGTCCGCAAACTCTTTTATTTTATTTGATTTCATTTTTGATCTTATGTATTATATAACTTAATCACAATACTGATTTGTTTATTAGTGAAATTGTTTTTGGCAAGCTTGCAGCGGCTACCGCTTGTCCATGTCTTTTAAAAGTTTCATCGGGTGTATTCAGTTCTATTTTTTTATACAAGTCTGTAAATTCGTCACGAAGAATTTCTTTGGCTTTATCAATTATAATTTCTCCACCTTCACCAGATGTGACTCTTCCTAAAATCAATAGATTATTTATATCATAAAACTCAGCGTAATGAGCAATTGAGTAGCCGAAATAAACTCCTATGGTTTGATAAATTTTTTTAGCACGCTCATCATTTTTTTTCATCAGGTTTTGGACTTCACTTAGTTTTTCTGCTAAGCTCATTTCTTCCGGTAAATTAATTCCGGCATTCGGCAACAGGCGACCAACGCCCTGTTGTGAAAAATATTGGACGCCGCAACCTTTATCTCCAGACCATTCATCAATGGGTGCGTCATCACGATAATCAATTGGTACAAAAGCCAATTCATTGAGCCAGTTTGTAATATTGCCATTTGGATTTACGTATCCTGCCGCTTGGCTGGTTCCCATACTGAGTCCAAGGACCCCATTTTTATTAAGTGACATCGATCCGGCAAGGGCGGTGACCTCACCATCATTTGCCACTTCAAAGGGAATATTGTTCCAATCATTTCTTAATTTGGAAAATATTTTTCTTACATGGTTTTCAAAATTATCTGGTGCGACTCCTCTAAAAAGTGATGCGACTCGAACTTCATTTTCAATGTAAACTCCGGCAGCACTGCCACCAATCGCATCTACTCTGGGTAATTTATCAGCAGCTCTTTTTAGTGTATCACAAATACCCTCATAATGATATTGAGGATCTATCTCAAAATATGGGTTCCAGACCACTTCTTCAGTATGGATTGGTTTTCCGTCAATGACTGCAGCACATTTGCGGTCACTTCCCCCAAGATCAAAACCAATTCGACAGCCATCTAAATTCCTTCCGAGAGATTTTGCCAACTCATTTGGCTCCGGGAGTTCTTCAAAATTACGTGACTCAACAACAAATTTTTTGGCATAAACTTTTTGCCCCATAAACTCATAATCAAAAGCTCTTTCTCCTTCAGGGTGGTAAATTTTAGCTATAGTTTTAGCTACCTCAGGATCACCGCAAATGATGACTTTATATCCACCTCGCTGCCACAGTAATAACTTTATTAATCTTTCAACGTACTTGATGTTCAATGAAATATTATCGTTCTGATGGACGAGAATTTTTGTTTTAATGACAGAAACAGTTCCGTCGCTCCTTTCAATTGCAATCCCAATATCTGTGGAATCAGAAGATTGGTTAACTCTTTCACGATACAGCTTATTCCAAATAACAGCAGGTGAAAATTCTGGATCAAGAATAGGCCTATGTTTTAAAAATTTGGAAGTGTCTAAAATCATAATATATTTTTTAAATACGCTAACTAATAAAAAATATGCGTCAATAAAAAGGATCACGAAATTTTAGTAAAATAACGCTATAAAAGGTAGGGCTTGAGCTTGGAGGCTGTTGAAAAATAGCAAAAAGATATTGTACACTTTTGTCATTGCAAGCCATCAGCATGATGGCGCGGCAATCTATCAGCATTTCACGGTCTGGATTGCCGCGGCGCTTCGCTTCTCGCAATGACAATTGCGTAGTCTTACTGTTTTTCAACAGCCTCCAAGCGAAGACCCTACAAATTAAATTCAATCAGCAACTTTTACTACGAAACCTAAAAATTATATTGTCGTTTAAATAACAAAAATTACTCTATATCATAAATCATGACATTACGCGTAGCAATTGTTCATTATCACTTAAATCTCGGAGGTGTCACTAAGGTAATTGAAAGCGCTGTTGCATCACTCACTGATTCTAATATTGATGTTGTTGTTTTGTCAGGTGAACCTTACACAGGTGATAAGTTAGATAACGTTGTCGTTGTTGAGGGGCTTGGGTATTCAATTAATGATTCATCCAACTTAACTTCAAAAGAATTAAAAAAACGTCTTATTGAAGGAGTATGTCGTGGTCTTGGTGGATTGCCCGATGTATGGCATGTCCATAATCACTCGTTAGGTAAAAATGCTAAACTTCTTGGAGCAATAATTGAACTTATTGATGAAGGGCATAGATTTTTATTTCAGATTCATGATTTTGCTGAAGATGGTAGATCAGCGAATTATAAAATTTTATTGAATGAGAAATATCAAAATCAAAAAAAATATACTGAATTACTTTATCCTGTGGGACAGCAGTGTCACTATGCTTTATTAAATAGTAGAGATTATAAATTTTTGCTTGATTCTGGTATGGATAGTAATCGACTACATTTGCTTCATAACCCAGTTGTTATCCCGGCTGATTCTTTTCATCAGTCCAATAAAAAAATCGAACTGAGGAAATTTAAGCGTTACTTTTTTTATCCGGTGCGTGGAATACGTCGGAAAAATTTGGGAGAAATTTTACTGTTATCAATTTTTGCAAAGGAAGGGGATTGTTTTGTAGTCTCTTTAGAACCTGAAAATCCTGTTTGGAAACCTGTTTATGACCATTGGGTTAAATTGGCTAATGAACTAAGTTTACCTGTTATATTTAACGCTGTAAATGATTATGATTACAGTTTTTCGGATTGGATTAATAATGCTTATGCTATTGTAACAACAAGTATAGCAGAAGGTTTTGGCATGGCTTTTTTGGAACCTTGGCTATTTTCAAAACCATTAGTCGGAAGGAATATAACTGATATAACAGTCGATTTTGAAGAAGCTTCTATTGATCTATCGTCATTATATTCAGAGATACCTATCCCACTAAACTTCTTTGAAAAAAATTTATTGCTTAACACTTTTACAAAAAAAATAGGTGCACACTTTGATGCTTATAATATGAATATCACTGATGCTGAATTACAACATGCCACGCATTATTTTTTCAATGAAGGCAAAGTTGATTTTGGCAGACTGGATGAAGAGTTACAGGAAATTGTAATTCGAAAATTATGTTCTGATACTTCACTAAGTAATAATTTAGCTATCAACTTGTATGCCAAGATTCCATCAATGGAAATTATCAGGAAAAATTCTACAAATCTAAAAAATAATTTTGGCAATAAAAACTACGGAAAAAAACTAAAACAAATTTATATACAAATTGCTGCTGAGGAGATAGGTGAAATCTCATTTCTGAATGCTAACACCGTGCTTAATAAATTTTTAAATCCAGCTCATATAAATTTATTGCGGATTTAGATTTCTAGTTGTGGAAATACAAAGTATGAAATTATTTTATAATGAATAAATATAAATCCAATAATTGCATAGATTTAATTCGTAAATTTTCGTCACCTCTGTTACCAATACCAACAGAAATCTCTGCCAGTTTAAAAAAAATTCCTAATATCAAGGGAGTGGTATTTGATGTCTATGGAACTTTATTTATCTCAGCAGCTGGTGATATAAGTCTTGCTGAAAATAAAAACTATGAATCGATATTGCGAAAAGTAATGGCTGATTTTGGTTTTAAGATGATAAATCAAGAAAAGCATTATGCTCATCTGTTTAATGAATTTATCCAAACAGCAGGTGAGGCTAAGCGCAGAACATTAAATATAAAATTTTCAGAAATTGAAATTCGTGAAGTATGGACGAATTTTATTGAAACGTTATTGAGGAGTGGTGATCTTGCCGGTGATATTGATAATAATACTATAGAAAACATGGCTGTTGCCTATGAGTGTCAGGTGAATCCGGTTTGGCCGATGCCAAATGTTGAGCAAGTTTTAAATAATCTGCTTAGCCAAAATTTTTTGTTAGGTATTATCTCAAACGCTCAATTCTACACACCTTTGCTTTTTGAATCACTCTTGAACAAAAATTTAAATGAATGGGGTATAGGTAAAAATCGTTCAGTGTGGTCTTACAAAATTTCTGAAGCAAAGCCATCAGTCAAATTATATGATGATTTAAAAAAACGATTATCTTTGTTGGGCACCAGTGCATCGGAAATTTTATATGTTGGTAATGATATGCGAAATGATATTTTGCCTGCTTCGATAGTTGGTTTTAAAACAGCATTATTTGCCGGCGACAAACGTTCATTAAGATTGCGCAAAGACGATGCAGATTGTTGCACCGTTGTTCCTGATTTAATCATTACAAATTTAAATCAGCTTCTAGAATGTGTTTGAGTTATGCTTTAAATACTTCAGTGAATTTATTGGCAACTAAGCCAATTGCTACTGTTGTCGCTGTTTCCACTTTTAGAACGTTTCTTCCCAGGTTTATTGGTATGAATCCAAGCTCATTAATTTTGTTGTATTCAGCAGGCGAAAAATCTCCTTCGGGGCCAATTAATATTTTTACTTCAACCTGATTTTTGTCGTTAGTCTCTGCAATAAACTTTGTGATAATTGTATTTAGGCTAACCGTATTATTTTCAAGACTGGCTATCAAGCATAAACCGTTATGGGTATCTTGATTTAGAAAATCATTTAAGTGGATGATCTCACTTATTTGAGGTATATAACTGTTACCCGATTGTTTGCAGGCTTCGATAGTAGTGGTTTCCCATTTTTCAATTTTATTTTTCTGACGGACGTTATTATAACTCACATCACAGTTTTCTGAGTATACCGGTATAATTTTTTTAACACCTAGTTCTGTAGCCTTATGAATTAGGGATTCCATAGTTTTCCCCTTGGCGATACACTGTACTAAAGTAATTGAGTAGGGGAGTGGTTCAATTGATTTTATTTCTTTAAAATCAAGATGAGCATTTTGATGAGTTATCTCAGACAGTTCACAAATTATTTCGGATCCGAATCCATTAAACAATGTGACAACCGTTCCGATTCGAGCGCGCACTACTCTAGCTAGATGATGGCTTTGTGTTGAATCTAAAATAATTCGCTTATCTTTAAATGGTAATTTAAAGGCGAAATAATATCTGTATTTAGGCATTATTGTTTATGCCAATTTTATAGGCTATCCCTATAAACAAAAAGACCCGCAATAAATTGACGGGCCTGTTTGAATTGTAGATAAGATCTTTATACGATTGCTTTAAGACCTGAACCTGCTTTAAACTTTACAGCTTTAGAGGCTTTAATCTTAATTTTCTCGCGGGTTTGTGGATTGATACCAAGTCTGGCTGCACGTTTTACAATGGAGAAAGTTCCGAATCCCATTAATTGAACTGCTTTATCTTTCTTGATTCCAGTTTTGATACCTTCTATAACTGCTTCGACTGCTTTTTCAGCACATGATTTTGTAGCCTCGTCTCCAAGACTTTTTTGAACTGCTGCAACTAATTCTGCTTTATTCATAATTTTTTTCTATTAATAGTGGTTTGTGATGTAATTTGCTATTTATAAAACGATTCCATTCCAATTATCTTATTCTTTTACAGTCAATAAAAATTTTCGTATTTTTAAACATTTATTTATCAGTAATTCCAGTGATATATCTTGTTGTCAGTTATAATTGTTTAATTTTTTCTTTTAAATAGAATTAATAGAATATTGTAATATTTTTGTGGCCGTTAGGTGTAGTTGAGAATTCACTCACTTCAGCCTTAATTTTTTTTGAAATTAGTGCCAAGCCAATGTTATTTTTATCAGATTTAGCGACAGTTTTTAACATACCAATTTTTTTATCAACGTGATATATTGGGCACGGAAGTGCTTTAGTATCAATATTATCGCAAATACTTACTTTTGTTAAAATTCTATTTGCGTTACCCATGGAATGTAGGCGAGCCATGACTTCCTGCCCAAGATAACAGCCTTTATTAAATGATATTGCTGAATTTTCCAAGTTGCCCTCTTGAGGCAACTCACTTTTGCCGATGTCATTTGGTATTGATGGAATCAATGCATCAATTCTATCTCGTTCAATCTCATTTTGATCGATCCAGTTGTTCTTAATTTCAGGAAATTTTTTTTCAATCTCTATTAATATTTTTGATAAATCATTATTATTAATAATTAAATCATAATTATTTTTATTATTCCTTCTGCCATTAAATGAAAATCCAGATGATAAATTAACCCATTTATTTTCCTCAGGTTTTGTTGCTCCAAGACTCTTGAATATGCTATCTGAATTATCGCCATACCAGGTTAGTAATTTAACATTTTCCGTTTCATCAATCAGTGTGACATCATCTGCAATTATAAATTGACTTAGTTTTCCGATAATAACTTCGGCTTTGCTATTGTAACTAAACAAATAAAATACTTTGTCATTATTGATGACGAAACTATCTGCATGAACCTTGCCTTTTCTGTCTAACCACAGTCCGTAAGTGACAGAATTTTCATCTATTGAAGGTTTAAGATCATTGCTAAATTGACTTTGAAGGAAGTCTAATGAATCGTCACCTTCTACTTTTATCCATGCAGCTGGCTTGGATTGGTGTATTTTTAGATCGCTCATTTTTTAGATATTTATAAACAGTTTTTAATTGAACTTATATTCCTTAAGCAATAAACCAACAAATAATTAATAATATTATTTCAAACTGTGAAACAAGTATCAGACATAAATATTTTAAAATCGAGAGAATTACCTTCTCCTGATTTTTTCTGCAACGAATTAAAGCGAACTGAAAAACAGGCAGAATTTGTTGCTCAATCAAGAGAGCAAATTCATAAAATAATTTTTGGCTCAGATCACAGACATTTATTAATTGTCGGTCCTTGCTCTATTCACGATATTAAATCAGGAAAAGAGTATGCTGAAAAACTAGCAGCGTTATCTTCTCGTGTTGCTGATAGAATAATGTTGGTCATGAGAGTGTATTTTGAAAAACCTCGAACAACTATTGGTTGGAAAGGGTTGATAATGGACCCACATTTGGACGGGACTTATGACATTCCACATGGTATAAAAATGGCTCGTGAGTTTTTGCTGAACGTTTTAGATTTAGGATTACCAACCGCTACAGAATTTTTGGATCCGATTACCCCTCAATATATTTCTGATCTAACGTCTTGGGCAGCCATTGGAGCTCGAACATCAGAATCACAAACTCACCGCCAAATGGCCTCCGGCTTGTCGATGCCATTAGGATTTAAAAATAATACGGCCGGAAATGTAATAGCTGCAATCAATGCAATTAAAGCTGCCTGTCAGCAACAAACTTTTTTAGGAATCAGTCATCAAGGTATTGCATCTGCCGTAACAACTCGTGGAAATCCTAACTGCCATATTGTTTTACGTGGCGGAGACAATGGACCCAATTTTGAAAAAGAACACATTGAATCTACAGTAGCTCTCTTGAAAAAAAATAATTTACCATCGGCCGTTATGGTAGATTGCAGTCATGCAAATAGTTCTAAAGATCATACAAAACAAGGGGGCGTGTTAAAATATTTATTAGATCAAATTGAAAACGGCAACGATTCAATTATTGGCTCTATGCTGGAAAGTAACTTAGTTGCCGGAAATCAATCTTTCCCGTGTCCCAAAGAAGACCTTGTCTATGGACAGTCAATAACTGATGCTTGCATTGACTGGGATTCCACAGAAAAATTAATTCTAGAATCTTATAAATCTTTAGAAAGTCGTTTTGCGGTGGCTACTTAATAATTTAAAAATAAATCAAATTATCAAAATATGAAAGATCCTATCAGAGTTGCAGTGACCGGTGCCGCCGGTCAAATCGGTTATTCATTATTATTTAGAATTGCCTCAGGTTCCATGTTTGGCCCAGACCAGCCGGTCTGTCTGAACTTAATTGAAATTGAGCCCGCATTAAAAGCTCTTGAAGGAGTCGTTATGGAAATAAACGATTGTGCATTTCCATTACTCCAGGAAATTATTCCTACATCAAATTTAGACGAAGGTTTTAAAGATGTAAATTGGGCATTGTTAGTTGGAAGTGTTCCACGGAAAAAAGGCATGGAGCGTAAAGATTTACTCGGTATCAATGGTAAAATTTTCACATCACAAGGCAAAGCAATTGAAAAAAATGCAGCCTCAGACATTCGCGTATTAGTGGTCGGTAATCCATGTAATACAAATTGTTTAATTGCCATGAACAATGCCAAAGGAATTCCATCGAATCGATTTTTTGCAATGACACGTCTTGATGAAAACAGAGCAAAACATCAATTGGCGCATAAAGCAGGTGTCAACATAACGGCTGTAACCAACATGACAATCTGGGGAAATCATTCGGCAACACAGTATCCCGATTTTTATAATGCTAAAATTAATGGTCAAAATGCAGATCAAGTGATTGGTGATGAAGCTTGGTTGAAACAAGAGTTTATTCCAACAGTTCAAAAACGCGGTGCGGCAATTATCGAAGCGCGTGGCTTATCCTCTGCTGCTTCCGCTGCAAATAGTGTTGTTGATACTGTAAGGTCTCTAACTTATCCAACACCTGAAGGAAAGTGGCACAGTGTTGCCGTTTGCTCAGATGGAAGCTATGATACACCCGAGGGGCTAATGATTTCTTTCCCAATTAAAAGTGATGGGGAAAACTGGGAAATAGTTAAAAATGTTCCGATAAACGAATTTAGTCGCGAAAAAATTGATGCATCAGTTGCTGAATTATCAGAGGAGAGAGAATTGGTCAAAGAATTGATGGGCTAAACTTAGCAATTGTTTAAGACTTGAAATTTGTTCTATAATTAAAAGAATAGGCGACCTTAACTGATCATTGCTTTAAGTTTAGTTACGAAACTTAATTTGCCAGGGTAGCTCAGAGGTAGAGCAGAGGACTTATAAATCAATTAGAGAAAAAGATTCTCAAATAGACTCGGTTGGAGTCCAGTAGTAATAAGCTCTATAGTCAGGTTACAAATCAGACAAAATGACTTTACTATTCAATAATCTATAGCTAAACGGTATAGACCATTACTTCTAAAGTGAATTAGATAACTCTAGATTAGAATGTCGTTGATTAAAAATAACGGAGTTAAATTCATACTATCTTTTTGACACAAAAAATTCCATGAATATAAATTGTCGCGAAAGAATTAATGAATGACAAACCAACAGTTTACATTGAAACAACTATACCAAGTTTTTTAACTTCTCGGCCATCAAGTGATCTTGTCGTTGCAGGGAAACAAGAGGTTACTCGACAATGGTGGGAAAACAGAAAGAATAATTATCATCTGTTTGTCTCACAGTTTCTTCTAGATGAAGTTTCAGGAGGAAATCCAGAGGTGGCACAAAAACGAATAAAAGTAGTAGAAGGTATAGATTTGTTGGAAGTTGACGATGAAGTAATTCGTGTTGTTAAAATGATTATGTCTTCGGGTTTATTACCTGCAAAAGCTGAAACTGATGCCGCTCATATAGCTGTAGCTTCCCGACATGGAATTGATTTTTTAATCACTTGGAATTGTACACATATTGCTAATGCTGAAATTATGAGTAAATTAAACTATATAGTTGCAGAAACCGGTTATTTTCTACCTACTATTTGCACACCCGACGAATTATTTGGAGGAACTAAAAATGAATGATGATCCGATTGTAACTGAAGTCCGAAAACAACGAATGACAATTCTTGAGTCCTACGATTGGAATTTCGAGAAAATGTCTCGTGACGTAATGAAGCGACAATGGGAAAGTGGTCACAAAGTCGTGAGTCGCGGAAAAAAAACTCCACAACAAGGAATTGCTCCTAACGCTTATTCATTACGTGAGAGGTCTTAGACAAAATTTTGTTGATTGCATTTAATCTTCAATTATTCGTTTTAGGAAAAAGTTTAAATAAATGCCTTATACTATTGGTTGAGCATTTTTGAAAACCTCCATAATTTATACAAAATTTATTTGAGTATTTTTGATATATTTGCGTATCATAAGAGCCTTTGTCTCAAGCACAAATCGTAACCATTGCTGTATAAGTGTGTAGCATTTGATTTAGACTTGAAATTTGTTTTATAATTAAAAGAATTAGCGAACTTAACATTTCTTGGTTAAGTGAAGAGCAGTGACACATTAAATATGCCAGGGTAGCTCAGCGGTAGAGCAGAGGACTCATAAGCCTTTGGTCGGGAGTTCAATTCTCCCTCCTGGCACCATGATTATAAAAGACTTACGGAATTAGGCGTTATTTTTACTGTGCGAGGTGACCACTTTTTGACCACTTTTTTGATTGGGGTAAATTTATTATCTTATTAATTTGAGGCACACTGATTTCCCTATCAATTGCCCACAAGTTATATAACCCTAAAATACTTGCTAATCCCACAACTTAAAATTGTCGGAGGAAAAAATGAGCACACGGGGTTTGATTGGCTTTTACCATAAGGAAACAGATAAACTGACTTACAACCATAGTGACAGTTATCCTGAATTTTTAGGAAAAAATATTTTATCAGAACTGAAAGAAGTTTCAGATTGGGGTTTGATAAAGGATCGGGTTGAAAATCTGGTTGCTATTCCCGATAGTCGAGTAATCACTGATAATGATGCTTTAGTTCGTTCAGAGATTCGGCGTCATTTTGATGGAAATTATCAAGTTAATAATCCAAAAGATTATTATTCGTTATTCAAACCATTTCAGGGAAGGCTAAAACCATACCTAGATGGAAAACTTACATTTATGGCAACTGCGAATGATTTTGTTTACGATAGTTTGTTTTGCGAGTGGGCATACATTGTTAATCTTGATACACAGAAATTTGAAGTATGGCGAGGTATTCAGAGCAAACCTGACTTGGAAAGTCGGTATGATATGGAGTCTGATCGAATGGGCTATTACCCTTGTAAACTTTTGAAGGATTACAGTCTATTGGAATTGCCGGGCTATAATAAATTCTACAATGACTGTAAAAAAATGCAAAAATGATAGATCTGACCTTTATGCATTAATAAATACATGATGAAGTTGATTGCCTAATAAATTTCGATGATTCAGTTGACGGGATTATATGATGTCTCCTTATCATACTTGTTTTGATATATGTGAAATATGCTTTAATAAAGAACTCTCAATATTTTTGTTTTTTAAGAATTTTTGCGGCTTCGACTCCATCTGTTGTAATTAAATACCGGCGATTATAGAATTTTTCATTATCGAGGAGTTCAACAATGTGTCGCTTCCTAAAACTGCTTAGTGTTTCTGAAACTTTATTAAGCTTAATACCGAGACTTTTTGCAATATGAGTAGGAGTTGCAGGTTTATTGAATTGATCGAGATAGAGCAATACACGTTTTCGTCTCGCACCTCGTCGAATCCAAAAGTAGGTCGTATAATCCCGATAACTATCCATATAATAATGAGAGTTAGCTTATAAGATTAAAATAGGGATTCCCCGTTTTCCGAAACTATTATAAAGTTACGATTTAATTTTTTCATTATGGCAAAACAGACAATTAACTTCATAAGTGAGTGGAAAAGAACCATCAAATCACTTGATGAAAATTCATCTCGCGATCTGGTTATTCAGGAATTTATGTCAGGTATAAAAACTAAAGCCGAATGTTGGCTTAAGGTGATGCGTTTATCAGAATGAAAATCAGGATTTCTTTGATGAATTATTCTGCACTCGATTCCTGAGTTCTTGATAAATTTGGTGACCTGCATCAGTGGTTTGATAAATTTTCGAATCATACTTATCCGCGTAACCAATACATTGTATTAGGTTTATATCAGACAATTCTTTTATTGATCGGATAGTTGTATTCAATGCAATGGGAACTTCTCTTTTTTTGAGAAGCCTTCGAATATTGGATGCTGTCTTAATGCTTTTATTGAAATAATTATTACATGCGATTTCCATAAAAACGGTCATTCGTGTCTTAGCTCTAACGACTTGTGCGAATCGTTGCCAATCAACTTTTTCGCTGGGAGGTTGTATTTCTATTTTGAATGCCTCATACAGTACACGACGCCCAATAATGGTTTTCGTGTATAACCTTCCTGTAATATCACTGGGGTTCATACACTCGACTAAACCCTTTTCAGTAAATTGTTTTATGTTCCACCAGATATCGCCCAATAGTATACTTGGGTTGTATGGCAATGTAGCACGTAGTATTTCAGTCCCTGTCATTGGATATATCATAGTTTTCGCAATGATAGCACGTTGCTTACCATTCTTAATCCAGTCAGATAACTCTTCTATTGACGTCATATTAATATCTTGGAGAGTTCATTTAAAGATGATTTCCCTTGAATTTGCTTTATCTGGGTAAGGATTGGGATAAATTTTATTGGATTCAGGATAAATCGTGTATTGCTTTCAATCGGTACGTATTGTGAGCAACGTTTTAAAAGATGTAAGAAAATAAGAGCTATGAATGAAAAATCCTGACATTACCTATGAAGAATTAATCAGCATGCCACTACCGTTACTCAAGGCAATTCATTCTATAATGGTGTTCAATAATCAATAGGGATGAAATTGAAGGAATTTAGCAAAAACTATTTAAAGTAGTATGAGTTTTTAAACTTTATACAGTGGCAGTTTTTAAATCATAACAAAAACCTGGGGGGACAAAATTGGTCTAGTCCCATCACAAGCTTTGACCATTTTTGACCCCCCAGTTGGGAGTCGCCCATTGGATGCGGGATTGCGGGAAAGGGTAATTTTCTAAAACTCCTAACGGATTGTGGGATGCACTTTAAAGCTGCCAAACTGTGTGGAGGTATTCAATGGTTGTTGGAATAAAGAATGGAAGTTTGTATGACTATTATCTAGGTTTTAAATCAAAATTTCTTACTGATAAGACAATTTGTGTTGAGAATCAAAAACTGTTTAGTAACTTTTTTAAAGAGCAGGAGTATAAACTAAAACGTATCAATCAACTTTCTCAATTAGATGAAGCTTGTTGCAAAACACTGATCTCATATATTCAGCGTCTTAGAAATTCAAATCGCTGGTTTAATAATAAGCCTTGGGAATTAGTGACCAAAGATGATATAAGGAGAGTATATGATGGATTAGAGGATGGTGTTATTGTCACACAAAAAGGAACACCATTTAAATGTCGTTCTGACTATTATAACAAAATTTTCAAGGGGAAACCATTTCGTATGGTTGGGAAAGATCTGATTGCTAAATCTGTTATTGAATTTTGTAAGCCAAATGAATCAGAAGTCCGTTATGTTCTTGAAGCTGATTTTAGAAAGTTCAGACCTCAGTAGTATAGGGTCTGCGAGGCAGGGGTAAAACGCAAATACAAATCCTGTTTTTCAATTGCAAAGATGTATGTGTAAACACTCCCATGGATGATGGAAGAAATAATACCAAAACATCAACTATCACGGCAATGTATTATAGGCGTGGACAAGAAAAATCCAGTCTTTACGGTTTTTCGAGAGCTAAAAAATAAGC
>JAJFLR010000111.1 GCA_021772565.1 Opitutales bacterium
ACGATTTATTGAGATAAAGTAATAGCTGTAGAAAAAATAAAAAGCCATCCAGACTTGTCGGAACGTCGCACAGCTCCTCGCGATGACAAATGTAATTCAGATGGATTGCCACGCTCACTTGCGTGAGCTCGCAATGACAAATCCTGTTTATACAAAGCTTATGAGGGACTGGAAAGTCCCTCCTCCTTTTTGTGCGTTAGTTTTTAACACCTCTTTAATGGAGCGTGGACATTCTTGTCCACTTTCTACGACACTGACAAAGGACTATCGAGGGACCGGAAAGTCCCTCCTCCTTTTTTAAAATTGCGGTGAAAAAAGAAGATATTCCGTATCGAATCCGGTGATACTAAACTTACCCAATATCTGAGTCTCTAATACCGGCTGCAGTTTATTTGAGGCCGCTTCAGTAATAACTACTTTTGAATTTGTGTCAGCAGCAGTTTTTTCCAATTTAAAGATAAAATTGATTTCGGCACCCGCCAGCTTTTCCCGGCCACTGGAAATTCCGGCGCCAAAATTTATATCACCATAATGAGCAATTACTCGAAACGGTAATCCGGACTCCGAATCAAGTTCATACAATTCCTTTATAGCAGCAGCGACTTGAAAATTTATATCTTTCTGTTCATTCCAGAAAGCCAAAATACCGTCGCCCATGAAATCATTGAGAATTCCATAATGACGTTGAATAATCTGTTCCACTTCCAGCATCCAGGTTTGTATTTTTTTGCTCAATTCAACTTGCGGCATTTGTTGAGAAAGTTTAGTAGACCCCTTGATGTCGGCTATTAATAACCAGGTACTCTGTTTTCTTATGTAATTGACGGTTTGTTCATAGCTTGCGTTATTTCTTCCACCCTGATGGGACGCGGACGAAGGATCGTAGAGTTCAAATTTTTCATTGCCAATCTGAATGCGGTCACCCGACTGCAGCATCATCGGATGTATAATTCTAACACCGTTCAAGTATGTGCCGTTTTTGCTATTTAAATCAATAAGCATCCAACTTTGCTCAGATTGATCGTATTGAATGATTGCATGTTCTCTTGAAATCATGGTGTCCGATATAACGTGAGAACAACGATTGGAACGACCTAACTTAAAAGGACTGGTCAGTTCGATTTTTTGGCCATTCGTTTTCAACCAGGCTTCAAAGGGCGATTTAGTTTCTAGCATATTTTCTTCCATTATATAGATCAGTTATACAACAGTTTTAGAAGTTATATTGTAACTTACTAACGTTAATGGAGGTTATTGTATTTCATATTGATTTGTAAGAATTCTTAACTACAGCTTCGTTGTAGATAGTTACGTTATATTTAAGCAATGCTCATATCTAAAATAATAAATTTAATTACATTAGGACAAATATCACACATCAGGCGTCTTCTTTTACACTGTCGGGTAGCAATTCGTATTCCTTGCACAATCCTACTATCTCGTCATCACCCGGAATATCATCAGGCCGCAATACAGGTGTGAGTCTGAGATTGATAAACCGTTTCAATTGAGTTTCGACAAACGGTTTGATAAATAGTTTATAACTTAGGCAATCCTTTCCGGTGACAGTTTTAAATTTTGGCAAAAACAGATCTTCGTCGTCACTGTGATCAGTAAATTCTTCATTTTGAATTGATGTGTGAGAATAAACAATTTCATTTGAAAGTCTAACAGCCAAATGTCTTCGTAAATCTATATTTAATAAATCCAAACGAGCTTTGTGAGTTCGAATAAGCTTGATCAACCACTGAGCAGTTTCTTCAAAAGTTTTTTCAATAGACAAACGTAATGCATCAAGGTAGTCACGAAACTGCTCCCTGTTACCAATGCCTAATTTTGACCAGTTAATTATTCCCTTGCGACCGCCGGCTTCCCAATTATCATAACGTGCTAACTGTTTGTTTATCCATTGACGCAATTGCCGATCTACAAAATTTTTGGTGATTCCTTTAATATCGTTTGGAATAGGCATAAGCGCCTGATAATTTATATCGAGATATTCTCTTAGTACATGATTGATTTCGGTTATTGCCTTTTCAGAGTTCCCTTTCACCTGAGCTTCCAGACCTTGAGAAAAATCTGTCAGATTAATTTTGCGAATATCTACCTGTTTTTTCGGGGGAAATAATTTTCCGGTATTCAGTAAGTCGGTTATTTTCCGACAAGTATCTTCTAATTTTTTATTCAATAAATTAATACGATTTGAGTCAGGATTTTGACGCGCCGTAAGAATTTGCTCCTTTAATCGGGTGAAAAAATAATCAGCGCCTCCGGTGTTAAAATCATCAACCATCGCTTCAAATGAATTAATACTGACAGATTGCACATCGGCACCAAACTGTTTCAGAAAAGCCTCTTCGTTGCGAATGGTCTTATATAATTCAGTTTCCTTATCAAATTTCCTGTGAATTTTCCCTCTGGAAAATCGATGGTAATTGAGGGCAAATGTTGTTGATACTTCAGGATCGGCTATTATGCCGAGTGTTTTATAATTTGCTTCTTTGCTTCCCAGAATAGTTGCAGCATTATTGGGTGCCTGATTAATCATTAGCGCCCACCACAGAAGCGCCACATTTAATGGTAGAGGACAGGGCGCATTTTGATCGCGATAGTAATCAGGAATAAAGTATTTCCACCAGGTATTAATACCGGTGATAAGCTGTTGCGAATTTACAGGAGGATAACCGTCCAGATTTTGAAAAATACAAAAGCCGTCGATATTGCACCGTTTGGCATAAGTCGATACAATCGATGAGGTCTTGCCGCGTTTTAATATTTGCAGGAAAAAAAGTTTGGCTTCAAACGGAATTCCTTTTTTTCTAATTTCAGAACTTTCTACAGATTGATCATTATTTTCCGTTACTGCAGAAATTGCAGAATCCGGTTCCAGGTCAATTTGAGTCGCTTCGCCGGCACGTTCATTACCAACTCCCGGAAAATCAAGAATATCAGATTCCTGCAAAAATTCTTTAAATGGAGTTTGCGGTAAATTATCAGGATTAAGTGGAATAATTAATTCCCATACCAAGCCTTGAAATAAAGCATAATCTTCGGCAGATTGCACCAGTTTATCAGGTAAATTATTGTCAAGTCCGATCAATATACTATCCTCCGATTCCGTGTAGGCTAACCGGGGCACCTTGTCATGTATCATTCTTTCTTTATCGTCAGATTTGGCATTTGAGGGCACCGGCTCAAAATACATTTTGCACGAGTCCATATCGAGAAGTAATGAAGCTACCGGAATAGTACAATAAACCGGTTTGTTGCCAAATTTTTTACTGTAGAGGCTTTTGGCCTTTTTCATTTTGTTGTAGTACTCGGTAAGCACCGAATTGGCGTCCCAAAAAATTAATGCTGCAAACTTTTCTACAAGCCCTAAATCGCTGACCAATACTTTTTCCGACAATAAAGAAGCACGAATGCTCTGCCAGTTATCTTCACCTTCATCCAGCAATTGACGAAATCGTGGCAGTTCGGCAAAAACCAGGTCATCAAGAATTTCACAAAAATCGTGTAACGCTTCGTAGGCCTTTCTGTCAGGTGCCTTTTTTGAGTGCTGCTTATTAGCACGGACAAATTTGGCTAACTCTGTCTGAAACTTTGGCAGTGTCCATTGTGAAGCATTTCGAGTAGGCGATTTTGCCGGGCCTAAACACTCGGTGTCATAACCACGGGCAATTGCATGCCAGATATCTATCGGTTTTGCAAAAAATATACCGATTGGATAATTAATGTTCTTAACATAATGAAAATCAGTGTTGGCAGATTTCGTCCCGTAGACAAAGCGACTCAGACACGCAGAAGCATCACGCCCGCCATTAAATGGGTTAAGCACACAAATATGCCCCGGCAGTCGCTCTCCGGCATCTTCATCAACATCCGGCGCCATAAAAAATGCCGGTGTGCCTCCTTGCCAATGTAACCCCGAACCTACACCATCAACACCGGGAGTTTTTTCAAATTTTGCATTTGCGTCAATATAAGCGGATACAAGCGTTGATTTCCCTGTTTGAGAGGGCCCCCAAATAGCCATAGCAGGCCGTGAGTTGCCGGTAGAATCAATAATGACTTTCACCTGCTTTGATACATCATAGAGTGATTTGGTCCAACTGCTCGTCGATAGAGTGTAATCATCTTTACGTTTACAGCCATATTTCCAGTACCAATCTGTTAATTGATTACTGAATTGACTTTGTAAATCTGCATTCATAGATATTATTATTAAATTAATAATTGAATAGGAAGTTACGTTAAGACAGATTTCAACCGCATATGTCAATTTGGAATTTGACTTTATTAAATGATAAACCAGTAGATTAATTCAAATTATGAAAAATAGTATACTCCAAATCATCACACTTGTTTCGTTTTTGATAATAACTGTAAACGGCTATGGGCAGAAATTCAGCTTCAGTGCCCTTGATCAGGAACAAAGAGAAATAAAGGCATTTCTTGCAGTTGTCGAAGGCGATATCAGCGAGGGGAACAGTCGTAACAAATCGGGGTTACACCATTTGTCGATGATCAATGCGCTGCATTCGCTGTCTCAATTATCCAGTGCCGAATTTAAAATGGATGAACATCCGACCAAGATTGAGAAACTGGGTGGTGTGTTGGAGTTTGACAAAGAAAATAACCGGAAAAAGCTGAGGGAAAAATTTCACGATAAAATCCGTCCCAAATTTTTTGCGCTGCAAAAAGACCTGGATTCACTCGCAAAAAAACTGGATAAAGAAGTCGAAGGCGGATTCTGGCAGTACTGGGAACTTCAGAAACTAACCCGAACAGCTAAAGCTACAAAAGACAAGGCTGAGAAGAAAAAATTACAAGATAAAATCAAGCAAATAGAGATTTCAGCCCAAAGCTCCAATCTGGATAACGTCGGTGATGAAATCAAAAAAGCTTCGGGACTTCAGGACAAGGATATACCCGGCTTGAGTGGCAAGTCTGATGCTACACAAGAACCAGAAGAAATTGAACCTGCGAAAGATGAAAACAATCAGCAGAATTTATCGGAAACATATGTCGATCCGAAAACAAACAGCAAAACTGAAATTTCTAAAACCGTTGATCCCAATACCGGCATTGAAACCACGACATCGACAACTACCGATCCGAAAGGTAATATAACAACCGTAATAAAAATTCATGATCCTGATACCGGAATTACTACTACAACCACCAAACATTTTAATGCAGCTACAGGAGAAACCGATACTAAAACAGTCGTTGAAGATCCTAAAAATAAAAAATTATCAATCACAGATGCAGATGGTGAAACAACCGTTTACCAATACAAAGGAAAATTTGATGGAGAAAAGGATAAAAAATCACTGACCAATATTAATGCAACCTATATTGGAGGTACGGGAAAGCGATTGATCAAAGAACAGGAGGAAATCCTGGTGCGCGAATTTAATATCGAGGACCAAGTATTTTTAGGTGACCACGTAGAGACAGGTGAAAGTAGAGATTGGCAGTTCGAAATTAAAAAAGTTCCTGATAGCGAGAATTTAAGCTCAGGCGAATTGCGCATAGCATTTGAAATCAATGATAAGTTAGGCAAAGATAATTTTGATATTGAGCGCTGGGAAGTAAGTAATTCATCCGGAGAAATAACGAATAAAAGTAAAGGTGCTGGTGAAAAGAATACTCAATTCAAAACAATTTTTAGAGAATCAGATGCATTTAAAATCAAGGCAATTGGTTATACAGACTGGGGAAGCCGATTTTCTATTCAGATTAAAACCAATATTCAGGTTGATTAAGAATTTGTTAATGGAAGTTTAATTCCATCAAAATATTGATAAATTTCCCAATTCCAAATTTTCCAAATGGTAGTTTCTAGTCTTGGGGATTAAGGTCATAATGGTTAAAGTATATTATGGAAGACCGATACAAAAATGATAATAAAGATATCGAAGACTTACCGACTTTGAGGATAACCCCAATCGCAAAAGGATTCAAGTTTCACAATAAAAGGTATACATTAACTAAAAAACTTGGTAGCGGGGGCATGGGCGTCGTCTGGCTGGCTTGGGATGAAGAGCTTCAGGAACATATAGCTATAAAAATGCTGCCTGATATTATAGCGTCTGACCCGACATCACTTCATGAGCTTAACCGAGAAACCCAAAAAAGTCGCAGGCTTTCCCATCGCAACATAGTTTGCGTCTATGATATTATCAAAGATAATCCTATTGCCGGGATATCTATGGAATATGTAAACGGCAATAATCTGGATGCCATGCGCCTTAATAAGGAAAACAGAATATTTGAAGTCAGAGAAATCAGGGACTGGGTCAAACAGCTTTGCTCTGCTCTGGAACATGCTCATTATGAAGTTAAAATTGTCCACCGTGATTTAAAACCGGCCAATCTGTTAGTAAATGACCGTAACGTTTTGAAAGTTGCCGATTTTGGTATAGCCAGAAATATTGCTGAATCTGTGCAAAAAGTTTCGAAAATTGATGATAGCAGCGGAACCGCATCCTATATGAGTCCTCAACAAATGATGGGAAATATTCCAACCCCTGCGGACGATATTTATTCAATAGGCGCAACACTCTATGATTTATTAACCGGCAAACCCCCCTTTCATTCCGGGGAAATTCGGATGCAGGTAGAAGGAAAAAAACCTCCCACAATAGCAAAACGACGTAAAGAGTTTGAAATATTTGCCGAGCCCGTTCCAAAAATATGGGACTCAACGATTGCCGCCTGCCTGTCTAAAAATCCTGATGATAGACCCGGTTCAGTTATGGAACTTGCGGAAAGCCTGGAATTAACAAAAAGCTCACACTCTTCTTTTCCCTATCCGCCCCTACCTGAAAAAAAACCCGAAAAAGATTCAGATATAGCCTCTGCCAAACCTAAAAGCCACCATTTACGCAATTTATTGATAACTACCATGGTGCTGGTGAGTGGATTAATCATAATTCTAACTAATCCGAAAATAAAATCTTATGCTGAAAACTTATTTTCACCTAGTCAAAAACCAGCTGAAAAGAACAGCATATTAGAGATAGATTCTAATAAAGAAGAACCTCTTGATTTTTCAGATAATGAAAAAAAACCAATAGTCACCCAAAATACAGATAGCACCAAGAATAGCGTATTGGGTAAATCAACTAACAAGAAAACAGTAGCTATTATGCTACCGGGGAACATTCCATTAAAACTGAATTTAATATCAGCTCCCGTTGATTATAAATTCAAAATGGGATCACCCAAAGAAGAGAATGGATTCCTGCCGACTGAAGAATTCAGAGACGTTGAAATTAAAAACGATTATTATATGGGAATTCATGAAATTACACATGAACAGTACGTCTCATTAGCTGGAATAGATAATAACAATAGTGCCTTCATGACTGCTGATGACGCCAACAAACTGCCAATCGACAAAGTAACCTGGAGTGATATTACCGGAAATAGTGGTTACATTGTAAAATTAAATGATTTCCTGCTTAAAAATGGTATTACTGCCTACAAAGTCGATCTGCCTGACGAAGCTGAATGGGAATATGCCTGCAGGGCTGGAACAACAAATGCATTTAACAATGACAAACCGATCAACTCAAAACTAAAGGATCCCAACCTTGATCCTCTTGGATATTATAATAAATTAAGCTCAAAAGGTACTAAACCAGCCATTGTTGGACAGTTTCAAAAAAATAACTGGGGCCTTTACGATATGCATGGCAACCTTAAGGAATGGTGTAAAGGCATTGGTGTAGATACACCTCCTGTTTTGCGCGGCGGTTCTTTTATAGATCCTGCCCACAAGTGCCGTTCTGCATCCAGGCAGTTATCCGACAAGAATCAAAGACCTTCAAAAGATATTGGATTTAGAATTATCTTGAGGCCTATTGAAAATCAATAGATATTAGAAATTTCAGGAGAACAAAAATAGAAACTAGTACAATACTATTATCCTAAAAATATTTAGGTTGTAATCTACAATATTTCCATTTTCCATTTTCCATTTTCCATTTTCCATTTTCCATTTTCCATTTTCCATTTTCCATTTTCCATTTTCCATTTTCCATTTTCCATTTTCCATTTTCTAATATCTAATTTGCCAATCTTATGAAATTAAAAGCCTCATCCATTATTTTTTACCTTTTTACTCTAAATCTGATTTTGCTTAACAACCTTAATGCAGGATTTTTTAGTGTAGATTTATCGATTACATCTGATCCACCCGGTGCTACTATCTTTGTTGATGATAAAGAGAAAGGAAAAACAGATACTCTTATTACACTCGAAAAAAGAAAAGACCCCTATGTTATTAGAGTAGAGTTGGACGGTTATGACACTGAAGAAAGTAAATTTTATTCGCGACTCGAGTCCAGATTGGTTGAGTTTAAGTTAATAAAAATTAATACGACTAAATCATATGCGTTGGATACAGATCCTGATGGTGCAGAAGTTTTTCTCAATGGTGACAATGTTGGGAGTACGCCTCTTTCTATTGATATCGAATTTAACCGTTCTGATAAAAACTCAAAATGGGATGAACATAAAATAGAATTTCGCCTCAAGAATTATCAGGAAGAAACAATATTTCTGTCAAAAGTTGACCGCAGTCCTGATATCATAGAGCTCTCCCAAATTCAGACAAAAAAACTACTGAAATTCAACACTGAACCGGAGGACGCCTCAGTTTATCTGAATAATTCTTTATTGGGAAAAACACCACTCGCTACTGATGTCGAGTTTTACCGTGATGATGGAAGCGCGGCCTGGGACAAGCATAAAATAGAATTTAGGCTTAAAGATTACCAAACTGAATCAATATTTATCTCCAGTAATCAGCCCCCTCCTAATACCGTAAAACTCTCACAACTGCGCCTCAAAAATAGGTTGAAATTTAATACTGAACCAACAGGAGCTGAAGTATTTTTGGGTAACAAGCTGATAGGTAAAACACCGATTAATGAGCCGGTCTTCTTTGAACGGCAAAATAAAAATTACAACTGGCCAATTAAAAGTCTGGAAATAAAACTTAAAAATTATCAAACGGCTTCGTTCGACTATGACATAGACAAATATTTTCCGTCGACTATAAAATTAAAGCGCCTGAAAGAAGGTAAAATATTTAAAGTTCGTACATTTACTGAAGACAAGCAGCCGTTAGGCGCTGAATTCGTCTTATATGAAAAATCAAACTCAAAAGAATTTGCACGGGGCAAAACCAAACCTGATGAACCGTACGAAATTGAAATTAATTTTGAACGAAATGACGATAAAACCGATTGGCCAATTTTTGAGATTAAAGCAGAATTACAGACAAAATATTACCCTAAAATACAAAAAATCGAATATGATTCAGATCAAAAAATCGATATTTATTTGGAGCCGATATTGGAAATTATTGTAGAAAAAGCTTTTCCTGAAGTTATAATGAAACCAAATGGAGCAACTTATGAGGTAAGTCATATAAAGTTATTAGGCATGCTCAGTACAAGTGAAGGCTCAAATTCATCTATTAGCAATCTGAAAGCCATTACCAGACACAAACGTGCTGACAGATATCCTTCACCCCGTAAAGAGTGCATTAATTCGTATACGCTAACACCGAATGGGCAACAGATAATCTACAGTATCACAGAAAAAACCTCTATAGAAAAAGATACTTATGCTGCCAGCCTTTACATCAAACAATCGAGCGATGATACCGGTGGTGTATCCAAATTAACCCAGCAAGCTCGTTACTTAGATACCAACCCGGTAATCGGCCTCGACGGCAAAAATATTCTCATCTTTCAATCCAATCGCAGTGTGCGAAAAAAATCAGATATATATCGCGCCAAACTGGTCGATAACCGTTTTACCGGCGGCATAGCCCGTATCACCGCAGATACAAGCTACAACTATTCACCGACATATTCCAATAGTAATGATGTCATAGCCTACGTATCAACAGAACCCGATTTTCCAACAGCCCTGCCTCAGATCAGCACAATAAATTTTGATGGTTCTCTATCCACACAACTTATGGTAACCGGTGAAAACACAAATTTTTCTCATCCTGACAATATCTATTTTGTCAGAGATGACGCAACCACCAAGAAAAAACAGATATATTCTATTGAACCGGACGGTAAACTAGAAAAAACCCTCATCCAGATTGAGTCCTTCAGTCAGTCAAACTGTTTAAATCCCGCACCCAATCCGGATGGCAGTAAAATTCTTTTTGTGTCTGATCAGGGAACGGATACCAAAGAACGCCACAACAATGACATCTACATCATGAACAGCGATGGCACTAATATTCAAAGACTCACGGAAAACGGCTCTGACGACATACTGCCTAAGTGGTCGCCCACCGAAACCGGTGTAATTTTCTTTTTATCCAACCGAGGCGGTGCCTACAATATCTGGCGCATGCACTTGATAACCGGGACTTGAATAGCCCCTCTTTACCAACGACTCGCAACTACTAATCAGTCTATAACCTGAATTTTCATCATTAATTTTAGTAAAGAAATCATCGTTGTATCGTGATTTATCGGAAATTCATCGTTACCACCATACACAACATATCTTTGTGTAGCTTGCACATCTTCACATGCTTTATAAAACCCGTGCGGTATTTTTGGAGATGTGCCTGTTTTTATTTCTATAGCCCAGGTTTCTTCACTGGATATTTTTAGCACGAGATCAATTTCCGCTCCTGCTGCTGTGCGGTAAAAGTAAGTTCCGATACCATTGGGAAGGATAGATAAAATATTTTCAATAACGAATCCTTCCCAACTTTTGCCAAGAATCGGATTAGAAAGTAGCGCATCATAATCAGCAATCCCAAGTAGTCTATGAAGAATACCACTATCACGAATGTAAAAACGTGGTGATTTAACAAGCCGTTTTTTAACATTGGCGTACCAAGGTTCAAGGCGGCGAACAAGCAGTATATCCACTAAAATATCCAGATAATTACTAACTGTCTTGCCGTCAACTTCCAGGTTTCCTCCCAACGCGGAGCAATTAACGGTTTCGCCCTGTAGATGTGCAAGCATTGTCCAGAGCCTTCTGAGTCTGGTCGCGGAAACCCTAAACCCAAACTGTGGAATATCTCGCTCAAGATAAGTACGGATTAAATCTTCCAGCCAAATCATACTAAATGCATCAGTATCTGCAAGATAACTATCAGGAAACCCGCCTCGCAACCAAATCCTTTGGATATCCATACGGCTTTTAACGGATACTTCCAATAAATTAAGTCCCGTCATTTCGATATAGCTAATCCGACCGGCCAGACTTTCAGACGACTGCCTTAACAGATCCATGGAAGCAGAACCCAATAACAGAAATTGTGCCCCCTTACGACCTGCCTGTCTGTTATTATCAATTAGACCTCGCAATACCATGAAAAGGTCAGGCGCACGCTGGATTTCATCCAGTATAATAAGTTTATCGCTGTGCTGAAGTAAATATGATGCCGGATCGCTTAATTTTATCAAATCTGTCGGAGATTCAAGGTCTAAATAAATAGAGGAGATACTCTGCGCAAAGGTTTTCGCAAGGGTAGTTTTACCAACTTGTCGCGACCCTAAAAGAGCTACAGCAGGCACACGCTGTACGGTTTGTTCAAGTTTATCTGCTATCCATCTCTTTATCATACCTGGCATTTTCGTAATCATAATCCGATAATGCAAGATAAATTAATGTCTATAAAACAGCAATAGCTTACTGAAATAGCTGTAGCATCACCTTTGCCCGGTACTAGGGAAATATAATTGTCGTCAGATAGGGAGGAATAATTGTCGTTGACCAGACGACCCCGATGCTAAATCGGCATCGTCCGTCTTACGATTTCACATCATCGGCTAATGCAACATCAATCCCGCGGAGGCTTAGGGACAAGCCTCCCTACCTGTCAAAAAGCGATGCTCAGACCTCAGTTTTATCAGTCTGCGAGGCGAGATAAAACGCATATTCAATTCCCGATTTCATTGCATCAATCGATTATGTCAACGACAACCATTGCATGTCATATACCTTTTTCGAATTCTTCAACGATACAGATTCGATGAGGTAGGGAAGGCTGTCCCCAGCCGTCCGTCTTACGATTTCACGATGTCAGTAAATACCAATATTAAGCCATCGGATGTGGGGGGCTTCGACCTGAGCTCAGCCGAACGGCCACACAACCCTACCCAAATTACCGGAACCGGTTTAATACATTTTATTGCTATCGTAATTGTAATTGAAAGAAAAAACAGGGATTTAAATTTGCGATTGTAAATCAATAATAACGGTCAAATTACTGAGGTTTGGACATATGGATTTACTTGCTGAAGAAGAACACAACCGTTGGATGGGTGTTAAAAAGTCCAACGGTTGGACCTGCTCAGAAACTAGAAATGACAACGACAAAAAGCATCCTTGTTTAACCCCTTACGCAATACTGAAACCTTAGGAAAAACACAAATATCGGCACGAGCATCAGAAACATCCCAACAATCGCACACTTGGCTGGATATAAAATCGTTCAAAAAAAGTAATCGCCAGAAAATTAATAAACTCATTTTTATCAATAGGCAATATTTACACAGTAGTTGCTAATAAGCGGTTATACATATCGTGAAAATTGTGGGTATTATAGCGATTGCCATAAATGTTTTCGTTTTAATCCAATAAAATAATCATGGATCGCCGCGTCGCGTCGCTCCTCGCGATGACAAAAAAACAAAGTTGTCATTGCGAACCCTGTGGAAACAGGGTGTGGCAATCTATCTGACTAGCGTTCCTCAATTTCAGGATAAAACCTTTCGGATAATTCATTTTCACTTGTATGCGAAAACATTTATGGCAATCACTATATATTCTACTACTTGCCAATTGAAACGTATCGCATTTTAAAACATGTATTAACGCGATACGAAGTCAGCCAAATATATGTGGTAAAACAGGGTAAGTTTTGGGGATATAAAGGGCATCTGATATATTA
>JAJFLR010000112.1 GCA_021772565.1 Opitutales bacterium
TAAAAGACTTGTATGTTTTTAATACACCAATATTTTATGAAAAAATCAAGTAAATTTTTCAAAAAAAAAGAAAAATTCGAACAATATTATTTATCTAAGTGACTGGAATGTAGAAAGTTCTGTTTTTTCGTTCAGGCACTAGCTAACAATGATAAGCAAGGAGCTTTTGCAAATTCTCAATCTCTTACCTTTAGTTCTATTAACGCTGTTACAGGAGCTGGAGCTCAGGATTCAATTGTGATAGGAAAGAATTTCTTGGATATTGCGGATAATTTAAATACAGTAACAGGTGTACTTGGTGAGAATGGTGGTACTGCTGTAAGTGTTATAGCATTGCCATTCAGTTTGTCGGAGACCGCAAGTGCATTAGAAAATCCAACAAGCAATGGTGCAGGGTTATTGGCATTTGGAAGTATCGCAAAAACAGGTACTGCTACTACATTTACTGTTGCCGGTGGGCTAAGTTTATCGGGTATTTCCAATACATTTACGATGTCTGCAGGTGCTACTGCAAGAGCTATAGCCCCTGCAGCTGTAATAATTACAGTTGGTCAAGAAGTATTTACTATTACAACTGAGTTTAATTCATTTAATGCAGAGCAATCTACTTTGTTGGATATTCACCAAAGTAATAGTGAGTTTATCAGAGAGGGATTGGAAGTAATAGAACAGCTTAAGGAAGAACTAAATGAGTGATAGTACGCCAACATTTCAAATCAAAAACATATTTAAGATTTTATTTGGGATACCAATTCTGGTGCTGGGATCATTATTTTTGGTGGGCTTTATAATGAACATGATCCGTAATGGGGACATCTGGGTACGACATTTAATTCTAGGTCTGATATTCGTTATCTATGGTATTATGTTATTAAATCCTAAAAGTAATAAGAAATCACGAAAAGCCAAATTTAAAAAAGATCATAGTAATTCAGACTAACGTAATAAAAAACCATTCACATCCGCAGTCAAAACCCACCGTCCCGGCAGCCACCCCGCAACCGTGCTGGGATTTTGGTGTCGGAGGAAGTCGCGGTGCAATCTTGCCAGTGCAAAGATTGACATAACGGATTTTGTGCGAAGCCGCCGGCATCCGGTTTGGATACCGGCCTAGTTTGCCGACTTCTCGGCAGGCACCTTGTGCGGCCACGCACAAAATGGCATTATGTCCATTTTTGCACTTCGTCTCCGGCCCGATGCCAACGATTTGTCCACACACGACGCACGGATACGGGGAGACCGGCGGGACTCGTCACTGACAGTTCGGGAGTCGCAGTAATTAAAGTCAGCGGGTTATTAATAAGGGACAGGTTAATAATTGTTGACATGGATTTATTAATTCAGATGATTCGGATATAAATTTATTAAGATTAAACGAATTAATGAATATATAGCTAAAATGAAAATAAAATGAGAACTGCCAGATTCAAAATTAATGATAAGGTCGCCTATTACCATTGCGTGACTCGCACGGTAAACAAAGAGATGTTATTTGATTCCCGTGCCAAAGAAGTGCTGCGTAAGCAGTTGTGGCAAATGGCTGAGTTTTGCGGTGTCGAAATAATTACATATTGTATAATGACTAATCACTTTCATGTATTGGTCAAAGTTCCCGAACAGAAACAACTGAACAATCGCGAATTAGTCAGACGCTTCAGACTCCTCTACCCCAAGCCAACTAAATATCAAACAATGGCAGTTGATGTGCTTGAGGCTAATTTAAGACAAGGGAGTAAAGAAGCTGAAAAAGAACGTAAAAGACTACAAGCTCGTATGGGAGATGTTTCGGTATTTATGAAAGAAGTAAAACAGCGCTTTAGTATTTGGTACAATCGAAGTCATCGACGAATCGGCACATTGTGGGCAGAAAGATTTAAAAGCACACTTGTTGAAGGAAAACGTCATGCCCTAACCATCTGTGCTGCTTACATCGATTTGAATCCAGTTCGAGCAGCAATAGTGTCTGACCCTAAAGAATATCGTTGGAGCGGCTATGGAGAAGCTGTTGGAGGTAACGATCAGGCTCGAGATGGCATAGCCATTGCTTGTGAAATATCGAGAAGTCGAAAAGGTAAAGATAACTGGAAATCTATTTCCGGTGAATATAGAAAACTTATCTATTGCAAAGGCTCAACACCGGCACCGGGAAAAGGTGGATCAGGAGCTGTCATTTCAGAGAAAAAGTGGAAAAAAGTATTATCAGAAGGCGAAAGCCTGCCACTAACATCTGTGTTACGATGTCGCGTTAGGTATTTTACTGACGGTGCTATCCTTGGATCAAAAGAATATATACAAAGTTATTATAAAGAGCATCGACGAGACTTTAGACGTAAGCGAAAGAAAGAACCTCGACCGATGAAAGGTAGCGATTGGGGTGGCCTCTTTGTTTATCGAGGTCTCAGACAAACGGTGTTTGGTTAATTTAATTTTTTACCACAAGAATCAGATAAGTCATAAAAAATTATAGCAAGTCTAAGAAATCAAAAAGGGGCAGACATCTGATGTATTCTTGATTTTTTGAGTGCATTCGGTTGTTAGCTCTTCTCCACTACTTCTTGGTACTTACTGGCAAAAATACCATTTTCAATTCTCAAACAAGGAATACCACCAAGAATTGGATATGCGAGCAATGCTTCGGGGCTATATAGAGCACCATTAATTTTCTTTAACGGTGTTTTAAATTTCGGACACGCAAGAACATCAGAAGGTAACGTAGTATCGCTTTGTTTTGAAATAATTGTCAGTGCAGTGGGATTTAATGGATTTAAAGAAAAAGGAAAGAGGTTATGTTTTATAACATCGTAACCAAGAGAATGTGAGGCTGCCTTTAAGTTTTTACAATATCCGTGAGAATCCATCCTTTGTTTTGATTCTTCGCTGGAAAGCTCATAACTTGGTTCTAAGAGAATCAAATACTTCCTTGCTACTCGATATAGTTCCCGCAAAATTGGCACTTCATTACCACCATTAGGCTCTATTGAGTGTGATGTATATACTACATCAATGGAGTTATCAAGAAATGGGATACTGAATAAGTCACCTGATTACTAACGTAGAAAAAGTTCGCAATTGAGAAGTGCCCAGGCAGCCATTCGACTATGTTTTTATCAAAGCTTTGCTCATGGCAGGCCATTCGCTTCAGTAATTCTTATATCGCAAAATTATTGATTAGTCGAATGCCCTGAGCTTGTCAAAGGGCTGATCATTCTTCCAAATAAATTCTTCTCCAAAAAAGTGCAATCCGACGAATTTTTTGTCTATATCCTGAAAAACCTTAAAGGAAAATATTACGTAGGTCATACCGACAACCTTGAACGCAGACTTCGTCAGCATAACGATACCAAAGACAACAAACATTTGGGGAAATACACGCATAAAAATGGCCCATGGAGATTAGTCTATTTTGAAAATTATTCAAATCGTTCAGATGCTGTAATGCGAGAACGACAAATAAAGGGATGGAAATCTTCAATAATGATTCATAATCTAATTGCCACCAGTAGAGTCCCGATTTCTCAAAAAAATTCATCTAATGTTAAATTGAATCATTAACGAGATGTTTCTGCAAAAAAATATAACGGTAATTTATAATTAACTTGCGAATAAAAAAATTTAATTACATTAAAAGATACCAATATTTTTAAATAGAATTCCCAAAAAATATGCAGACGACTCGCTAAAATCGCCTGACAGCGATAGCTTTGAATACCAATGTCTTGTGAATTCCCATTTTTTTAAAAAAATGGGAATTATTTTATCTACAGCCCTTGATTTTTAAAATAAATCGTTTATTTATTAATTTTGTTTTTCCAATTAGATCCTGCAATAAACGTTACCAATAAGCGCTTCCATTTAAATAAATATGCAATAACAATTTTTTCTTTCCAAACATGTCAGTGAACACACATACCCAATAATGACCGAAGAATATTTTAGTATAGTTCAAGAGTCATCTCAATCAATTGACCTAACTGGAATGATTATAAATGATGACAACCCACGTGTAATTGTAAATTATACTGAAATAACCGGTAATAAACCTGTTGAGTTTAATAATTGGGCAGGTATCTGGAAAGTTAACGAAGATAGATTTCCCTGGGGAACCGATCCAATTGCATCAGCACCCGCATTAAGCGATGAAAGCAATCAAATCATAATACCGTTAGTAACATTTAGTTATGGAATTTATCTGGTCGGCTATTTTACCGGTACATCAAATACCGCATTAAGTTCTACTATGTATTTCCCCGGCGGATATACACCGAAAGACCAATTCAGTTCATATATTTCACTTAACGAAGTAAAATCAGACTCAATAAGTATCTGGTATAAAACTCCGTATGGAAATGATCCAAAAGTAAATCAAAACTGGGTTGCGGTATGGAATGAGGCGGATTTCTCATTCAAAGGAGATTGGATTAAAAGAGAATTCATCGATTCCTCTGATTGTGAAGGAAACATTAAATTATACGTCAATCTCAAATCCGGTAATTCTTATACGGTAGCATACGGCAATAATGAATACGACAGTAATATTTCGACCGCGATAAATTTTAATTTCAAATAACCAATAATCAATAATCAACCGAAAACAGAAAGGAAAATAAATATGAGTTGTCTAAAAGAAAAGTTAAACATAGCAAATGAAACGCAATTATTAGCATCTGGTGATGAAGGAACACTTGTTCAAACCTCACTAGTTGGCGTCTATGAAGATGCTGGAGGCTCAGGCCCTTTTATAATTAGTTATATAACGCCACCTGCCAATAATCCGGTAGATGCAAACATACCCCAATATATCAATATATGGGCAGTAACCTCTGCAGATGCTATTTATTCTCAAGATCCCATTGATGAAATTCTGATAGATAGTGGTGGGAGTACAGGAAGCGTGAGATCTAAAATAATAACCAGAGCACCTGGTACAACCTATATTATGGGATATTCATATGGTAAGTTCATTAAAAATAAAATTGTTCCCATTGCCGCGACCTTAACTTTTGAAGAAGGTAGTAACAATGGTGTGCCTTATTCATCGAGTATGACAACCCCTACAATATACGGCAGTTCACTGGTAATGTGTCCGTTTTTCACACCACTAGGAAACAATCCTTACAAATATAATAACTGGTATGGATTGGCGAAAGGCTCAGTGATAACTAATGACTCTAGCCAGGACTGGGAAGCAACTCAAGATTGTGATAGCACAATGACCAATAATGATACAATAGCTGTTCTGGATAATGTAAAATTACAATCCGGAAGCACATACAGTTTTGCTTACGGCTTTTCGCCGGACAAAGGGAGTCAATCAGTCGGTATGTACTACACCTTTAAAGTAGCATAGTAGCAATTACTTCAGAGTTTTCCAATCACGTAAACATTTAGCCAACTTCATTACATGAGTAATACCAATTTGTACTCTAGTTCACAGAGGTTGGCTAACTCTACCAAATAACTTTACTAACAAATTTAATCTATGAATACAGTTGATAGTTCAAAAAGTATAACAAACAGCATGACTCTTGCTGTCGCAGCAGAAGATAATTTAATTAATGTTGATTATACCACAATACCTGGAAATCAACCTTATCGTTATTATAATTGGATTGGTATTTGGGAAGGCACTCAAGTATTGTGGGATGCCTGTCCCCAAAACTATATTTTTGTCGAAAACAACAATCCGTCAGACGCATTACCAGTCTATGAAAGTCGGGCTCCCAATATGAACTACATTGTCGGTTACGGCACAGGAATAATCGGTGATCATCACTGTAATGAACCTGATGATAGTAAACCTAAAAGCAAAACTACAGTCAAAAAAAATTCTGACAAAAGTAGAGACGAGCCAGTAATTAATCGTGGTTCTGTTTGTGCAACAATGCAAATTGATGCCAAAGGTAAATCCTCCAATCTATTAGCTACTTCAGTTCGTGTATTGAGTACGAGTAACAGCGTATTAATTTTACAATATCAAACCCCGGCAGGCAACGTTCCTAAATCTAACGGAAATTGGGTTGGTATATGGCCAGGATCTACTGTTTCATATGATGGGAAAAATAATTTATACAAAGAAGATGTCAGAAGTGATTTTAGTGAAGGACAATTATCCATTGAAAACTTTCCAATAACTGTTTCAACAACTTATACAGTTGCTTATGCAACTGGCCCAAAATGGAGTGATATTGCGTCTACCTTTACATTCACTTCAGCAGCATACTAAAAATTATAATAAAGAAAATGTCGGAAACATTGCGACAAATTCTGCTTACCGGAGAAATAATAACTTCGAATATTATTTTTGCTGAATACAATCTGTTACCGGGCTGTAAACCTGTGTCACATGATTGTTACTTGTCAGTCTGGAAATCTATAATGCCATTATGGAATATTGAACCTATTAGAAAACAATCGCTTATTAATGATGATAATTCTGGAGAATTAGCGTTATCTTATTTAAGATTACAACAAACATCTTATGTGATTGCTATAAGTACTAGTTCTGACCCGAATTCATTAGCTGCAATGGTGTCATTTTTGCCTGGAAGTGAAAAAGGTGTCAGCACTTCAGTTTCACTTAAGCTGGAAGAGTCCGGAACAGATTTTGTACGCGTATTTGTTTCTACATTAACTGGCAATATTCCTGTTCAAAATAATAACTGGATAGGAATATGTCCTGGTGAAAATATACCTTGGGATGGAAATGGCGTTATTGGTCATACATTAATTAAAAGTAAGCAAAGCTCATTTATCCAAACTATCAGCAATATCAAACTTCAATTTAATACACTCTATACATTAGTTTACGGTGTTGGAGAAAGCTGGAATGATATAGCAGCAACAGTAACGTTTACTACAAATGATTACTAACCATGAAATATTTTGAAACAATAGTAAGTGCAAAAATTCTAAATTCTGACTCAATTATAGTTAGTTATAAATCATTACCAGGAAATAATCCATGCGACAATGACAACTGGATTGGTGTTTGGCAAGGGAGCATGATCACTCAAAATAGTGAGCCGTTTATTAGTTATAAAATCGAACTCGAAAACTCAAACGGACAATTAATTTTAGATGATCTCGAACTACAACGAAAACCGTATATAGTTGGATATGGAGTTGGGAAATCTATAAATAGTATTTGCTCCACAGTACAGTTCACACCCCAAAAAACACCTGTAAACACAGAAGGAAATACTTTTGCAACTTCGATTCAATTATTAAACTATAATGCCAATGACTTACTGCTCGGCTATACTACCCCACCCGGAAACATTCCGGTGGAAAATAAAAATTGGATTGGCCTTTGGCCTGGTGATGCACCGACATTCAGTCGAAATAATTTATTAAAGCGGTCGAAAGTGACTAAACGCAATAATGTATCATCACAAGTATTATCAAATATTATATTAGCATATAATTCAGTGTACACTGTCGCTTACGGAATGGGAGATGACTACAGTGATCTAGCTGCAATGATAACATTTAGTACAGGAGAAAGTGTCAAACAATGAGTGCATCAAAAAAAATAGAAAAAGGGAGTACACAAGATGCATATTTTAATGCCGTATTTTATCGCTTAGACTTTTGGATTCAAGAAATCATACAAAACAAACCAACTAATGAGAATGGAGATTCATTTTCATCTTTGTATGTATCAGAAAATGAAGTTACTAAACTACTTGATACAAATATATTATTAAAAAAAGAGTTACCTGCTTCTACTCTTTTGGAAAATTTATCACCCCTACCCTATCACAAGCCGTTTGATAAATTACAAAAAGTATTCGGACTCAATGAACTTGACCTCACGATACTTCATATAATTATTTCACCCTATATCGAAGCTAAGTACACACGTATATTTGGATTTCTAAACGATAATACGAATAAGCAATCTGCTACATTGTCACTTATATTTTTAATACTCAGTAAACAATTTTCTGATAATATTGTAATATTAAATCGATTAACTGAACAATCGCCACTTCGCAAATATCAATTAGTAGAATTAGAATCAAGTAACGTTTTTAAAATCAATCCGCAAGAATCGATTAAAATCAGCCCCCGAATTCTGGAGTTTTTAATATCTGATAAAACAACCCGAATAATCCAGGATAAATCATCTACTGAGCATCCATTATTAGAATGCAGTTCTGATTCACTGAAATCAATTAAAAGAACACTCGATAATCAACGAGTCAACGATAACCAAAACTGTATAGTCTGTTTTAGCGGAACCACTTCTTCTGGAAAAAGTGATTTGGCTAAATATTTAGCATCTCAAATTAATCGAGAAATATTTGAGTACAATTTAAATGACTATTTAGAAAAACCTGCTAATGAAATTCACAACTTGATCTGTGATAATTTAAATTTGGCGGTGCTTAACTCTGCTATTTTGTTACTTCGCAACTTAGATGAATTTATTAACAAACCCAAACTATGGTCAATAATATCTAATATTATAAGTAATGCACCCAAAAAAAATATTATTTTTTTAACGGCAGGATATGAACTCATTAATAATCAAAACATTCGTTCATGTTTTAGTTCAGGCAAGATATGGCAGATAAAAGTTGATCTTCCTGATTACAATCAAAGAAAATTCATTTGGCATACAGTCTTACCCAAAGAATATCACAATAAAGCTGAATTCTTGGCTTCAAGATATGCTTACTCAAAAAAGGATATTATCAGAGTCATGGAAGTTGCGAAAGACCAATCAATATCTGCAAAAATATCTTGGGATGATATTGTCACAGGTTGCAGATCTCAACGTGTCTCTAAGCTTGGAAAGCTTGCCACGCGGATTAATTTAATAAATGGCTGGGATGATATAATTTTGCCCAATAATTGTCGACAACAACTGCGTGAAATTCAAAATTATCTCCGTTACTTGGAAAAAATACGATCTGAATGGGGATTTGATAAGAGAGTCCGCCAAAATGGTCTAACTGTTTTGTTCAGTGGAGATACGGGCGTTGGAAAAACAATGGCTGCAGGTATAATTTGTAAAGAATTAAATATTGAGCTATATCGAATTGATCTTTCCCAAGTCGTTAATAAATATATTGGTGAAACAGAAAAGAATCTCAGTAAACTATTTGATGAAGCTGAAGTTTCAGGAGCTGCTCTTTTCTTTGATGAAGCAGATTCACTGTTTGGTAAACGAACTGAGATTCGTGATTCTCACGATAGATATGCTAATACAGAAATTAATTTTCTGCTTCAAAAAATGGAAGAATATTGTGGGCTGACAATACTCGCAACTAATCTGAGACAAAATATTGAACATGCATTTTTAAGACGAATCCACTACTTGGTAGATTTCCCATTTCCTTCATCTGTAGAAAGACAAAAAATGTGGATTAAAATGTTTCCTGATAAAACACCACTTTCTGATGATATTAATTTTGATTGGCTGGCAGAGAAGGTAGAACTGGCTGGAGGCAATCTCCATAACATAACGCTTGAATCTGCTATACTTGCCGCTTCTGAAAATCGACCTGTTTCAATGTCAGATATTTTACAGGCAGTGAATAGGGAATATGAAAAACTTCAGAAAACTTTTTTTGATAATACATCAAATAACATCGATCACCCCATTAATTACGTAACTAATAATCTACCTGAGTTTATTACATCACGTTTACAAAGTAATCAAACTACTTTTTAATAAATGATAACAAAACCACCAGCAACAAGTCTACTCAGCGTATCTGAAGCATTACGCCAATTAATCGCGAGTAATACAATTTTGCGTGATGACCAAATCAGTTTCAATGCCCCTCACATATTACCTAATAAATCAGAACCATTTTTATTGGTTTATCTATTTCAAACAACGGAAAACTCAAATTTAAGAAATTATGAACCTCCTCTTTCATATGCATCTGAAACTGGAGAAATTAGCCCATTTGCTAAAATTGAATTTCCACCAACAGTTCTTGATTTACATTATTTATTTATCCCATATGGCCAAGATCCTGCATCTGAAATAATTTTGATAGGTGACCTCAAACGTCTGTTTCGCACTCAATCAATATTACCCCCATCACTACTGCCTCAAAAAATGAGAACAACTCAGATTCGAGCTGTTCCCAACGATATGGACCTCAGTGAACTCCATCAGTTATGGTCGCTCTTCTCCCCTACTCAGTATAAACTCTCACTCACGTACACTCTAACACCGGTAGTTTTACCTTCAGATGAATCTCACGAATTTACACGCACTTTTACAGCTACTGAAACATATTATAAATTGCCATGGGAATAAATTCAGCATATGGGTTAAACATACCTGAAAATCTTATTCCGATGGAAAGTGTAACAATTTATCTATCGGCAGTAATCGTGTTAATGGACCAATTTTATGAAGATAAAAAAATTATTATTGGTGACTCTAGACTACATTTAGTTCCAGGAACTGAACCGATTAAGAAAACAGGCGCCGTCTATGCTGCAATTAATTTGTTACCTCAGGTATATCAAGCTGATATTGCAGCAAAATATTATTTTCCATTAATAACTGATATCGTTATCCCTGACACCGACAATAAAGAACTATTTCGTATACCAATTTCAATGTCTCCAAAACCGGGTTATCCATTTCCATATGAAACTACACTCCTGAACGGCCAGGTAAAAGATGCACAAACTAATCTTCCTATCACTAGCGGTACTGTAACTGCTCAAGGGTTAAATATCAATACTCAAACTCAAATTGATCCTTTCGGTCGATTTGTTCTGTTTTTTAATTCTGTAATTTCGCAAATAATAAACAATCAAATCGAGATTAATTTGACCGTTAGTTCTCCTGCTTACATTACAGAAACTCAAACTGTAGAACTAATTCCTGAAAAGTCTGTTTTCACACAAGTTTATCTAAATAAAAATAATAATAATTCTGATGAAGAGCCGGATTCTTCAGAAGAAAATAACAATCCGGCAGAAATCATCTAAAAGGAAAATTAACTATGGCCGTTTATCGACATCCAGGAGTATATATTGAGGAAATTAGCCAACCAGGACCTATACAGGGCGTTACTACAAGTACGCTAGGTTTTGTTGGCATAGCTGAAAGAGGAGTAGACCCAAGTGGACTTAATCCGGGACTCTACAATGAACCCACTATGATTACAGGTTGGAAACAATTCAGTGATACTTTTGGGGGAATTGTCTGGAACCGTTTTCTTGCACCTGCAGTGTACACATTTTTTAAGAAAGGTGGCACACTAGCATATATTGTTAGAGTCAATGAAGGTGCTGCTGCTGCTGTAGGTGTCGCTGATTTATCACCATTTGGGTCATTGAATGCAACTTCAAGTGGTTCCTGGTCATCGAATATCCAAATAGAAATAATTAATTCACCTGCTTCGGCACCATCATCAACGACTACACCCGCATTTACTTTAAATGTTATCTACACTTTACCATTAGATACAAATATTGATTTTGATAACTTCATCAAAGTAAATAATATTCCTAATACCGGTGATAGTACGACACCAAAATATGTATTAGAAAGTTTCGGTGGCATAACTGTTCCAATATTTGATGATTCGGCAACTCCTACTCAAGAAGAAATTGATGCTGCCATGCTGCCGACTATGAATCGTATCGAAAGCCAATCTCTATTCATTAGACTGGTTCCACCAACGGCTGCACCAGTGCGTCCGGATAACTCTGATGGAAGCCCTATTACTTTTTCAGGAGGAGCTGATGGCTCCCCAAACTACGGTACATCTGCTGACGACATGGACGGGTTATACTCATTTGGCAAACTACAAGACGATACTATAAATATTATGGCAATTCCCGATATTGTCACTTATGGTATTACAACCAAGGGATTGGCAGATACCGAAGCGCAAAAAAAACAAGCTGGTGTAATTAATAACGCCGTCGCCTATTGTGAAGATAAAATGACCATGTTTTTCATCGGAGACCCACCACTCGGTCTTACATTAACTGGTATTCAGGAGTACAAACAAGGTGTTAAAACAAATATCCCTTTAACATCCAACTATGGATCGATTTATTATCCGTGGATCACGATGAATAATCCGGGGACTATGACAAATCTTTCTATCCCCCCATCGGGTCCTACTGCTGGAGTATATGCTGACACTGATACTAAAGTCGGAGTCTACAAAGCACCCGCTGGGATCAATGATGGATCATTAGCTTCAATTGCCCTTGATCTCGAAAGAAATATTACTGATACAGATCAAGACGTACTCAATCCTTACGGGATAAATGCTATTCGGAATTTGCCCTCTTACGGAACTGTAGTATGGGGAGCGCGTACACTTGCTGTAGATACTGAATGGACATATATAAACGTTAGACGATTATTTATATTTCTAGAATCATCAATCAAGCGAGCGAGCTGGTGGGTAGTGTTCGAGCCGAACAGTCCAAAATTGTGGGGAACAGTAAATCGAAACATAACTGCATTTCTCAACCAGCAATGGCAAGAGGGAGCACTCTATGGATCAACTGCTGATGAAGCATTTTTTGTTAAAATAGACGAAGACAATAATCCGAGAGAACTACAAAAACTAGGCCAACTTCACATCGACATTGGAGTGGCACCCGTTTTTCCAGCTGAATTCGTTATAATTAGTTTCCAGCAAAAAACATTACCAACAGAATAGAAAATTAAAATTAATCACTAAACAAATAGGAGTATAATATTATGGCAGATACAAGAATAGATCCATACAGAAACTATAGATATCGTTTAGAAATAGACAGTATCCAAATAGCAGGGTTTTCGCAAGTTACTATTGCCGATGCCTCAAATAATCCGATTGAATATCGTGAGGGTACTGACCCGACAACAGTCCGAAAACTCTCCGGTCTTAATCAATATGGTGCCATTACATTAGTACGAGGACTTACAGCAAATCTCGAACTATATAATTGGTTTACCACTATTGCACAACTAGGTACAGACGCTCCAAATGCGCGTCGAAATTTATCTATAATTTTAATGGGAGATGACGGAAATGACACAGCTCGCTGGAACGTTATTTATGCATGGCCCAGCAAGTACCAACCTGGTCAACTTGATGGTAAAGGAAGTGAAGTCCTTCTGGAAACATTAGAGATTACCAACGAAGGTATAACACGAGTCTCTTAATCATTAATATATATCCACTATGATAAGTCAGGATTTTCAAACAGAAATAGAATTTGAGTTACCGCGCGGATTTAGTGACAGTGAGGGGACGTTACATAAAAAGGGAAAGATGCGTATGGCTACAGCAGCTGATGAAATAAACCCATATCTTGACCCACGAACCAAACAAAATGAATTGTTTTCAACTATTATAATTCTTTCCCGTGTCGTCATAAGCCTGGGTAGCTTACCATCAATTAATACAAATATTATTGAAAATTTATTCTCGATAGATCTAGCCTATTTACTGGATTTGTATAATCGGTTGAATCGAGATGGCTCAAATTCAATTAAAACACTCTGTCCGCATTGCAAACAAGAATTTTTAGTAGATTTATCGCCGGGGGAGGACTGAAAGGTTATCCCCTTGATCAACTAAAAGAGGAGATAGCCTTTATCGCGTATTATTTTCATTGGGATTATATAACGTTAATGAATATGGAACATAAACGACGTCAATATTGGTGTAATGAGGTAAGTAAAATCAACAGGAATTTAAGTAATGATACAAAGGGTAAATTATTAGAAATATAGATTATGGCTGTTGTAGGAAGTGGTGCTGCTAGTGCAGCTATTCAAAGAGCAACCGGATTGAGGTTAGATCCACTTGGGTCATATAATTTCAATGTCGAAATTGAAGGTATATTGGTTGGCGGATTTATGGAAGCTAAAGGCTTGGAAGCAACTACTGATGTTCTCCGATATCAGGAGGGCGGGAAAAATTTAGGCGATCTTGTCTTCCCGGGGAGAACAAAATTCTCAGATATTACGCTAACACATGGTATGACAATATCTGACTCTCTTTATCTTTGGTACATGGATATTGCAAATGGTAGTATCAAAAAAAAGAATGCTACTATATATTTAATGAGCCATTTGGGACTTCCTTTAAAGTGGTGGAATTTAATAAATTGCTTTCCCGTTAAATGGGTGGGACCGACTTTTAATGCTTCCAAAAGTGGTGTTGCCGTTGAAGTTTTAACCATTGTTCATGAAGGCATGAGCAAACCCACACTAGGTATATGAGAGAAAAAATTTCATTACCAAAAATTAATACAGGAAAAATAAAGCCTTCTCGCTTTTTAAGTGACATACTTCGTTGTTATAGAATTAATAGATATAATTTACATTCTCCCTATCTTGTATTTCTTTATCAAAACCCAATAAAATCAGGAGTCAGTATGATTTCAAAAATGATAAATTTTGATTTCGCTTTTGAATTAGATAAAACAAACAACTCGGTTATAAAAATTTTAAATTTAGAAAGTAACGTTCCTCATAGCAGGATACCAGGCATTGAAGAAAATAAAATCCAGATTGTTCGAAACAAGCTTCAAGGTAATAAGTATCCTAAAGGGAATCAAAATAGAATAAAACATCAGAACTTCTCGAAATTTATTGTTAATTCCAACTATTTACACAAACACTTCAAGACTGGAAACAATAATTTGATTAGTAAATTTGCTAAATGGCATACAACTAGATTGCACAATTTAATTACTGACATCTCTTCATATTCAACTAGTCAAAATATTACTTTTAAATCACATCAAAGACAGACTACTCAGTCCACTAATACAGATAAAGATTATACTCCAATATTAGTATTAAATAAGGAAAATAAAAATTCCGAAAAAGCAGTTTATCTATCAGATCAATTTAAAGAAACTACATTATTACTGAAATCGTTACCCGCCACTGTCACTAACTATCATACAGCGCAAATTGAAAAACATCACAATCAACAGTCAAAAAATCTTTTATTTAAAAGTAAACAACTGAATAAGTTCAATCATGATATAAAATCAGTAATTAAAAGTAGAAGCACAAATAATCGAGAAAATAAAAATACGCATTACTCAAATCTTATCACAAAAGAAATGAGCCTGAATTATTCAAAGAGTTTAAAATTGAAACGATGCGGAATAAATCAAATCTTCCAATCATTCTCAAATAGCGCATTAATCAATTTAAAACAAAAAAATACGAATGAACTACAATCTGGAATTTATACGAATCAATTAATATCCAATAACGATCCTCATAGCATGTTACCTGGCATTGAAAAAAATAAATTTCAGATTGCACGTAGCAAGCTTCTAAATATACGTCATCCGAAAGTAAGTAATTATAATAGTACATTACTGATAACCAGTATTAAGAAATTTAAAAATATTTATCTCAGGAATCATAGAGATACTTTTGTAGATGATTCGAGAATTGCAGATTACCAATTGTATTTAACTGTAAATAATGACACTTTGAATCCAACAACTTTGTGGAATCAAAAATATTTATCCTCAGATAATTCGAGTTTATCATTTCCAGCAGAAAAATTTCGAGAACACAAAATTGTTAAACCAATAATAACTAACAGTTCAAATTTAAGAAGATTAAAGGCTTTTAACTCTCCACTAAACGTTTTTCGAAAATTAGCTAAAAATAATTTTTCATTCACTCTTAATTATACCGCGAAACAATCACATATTAAAGAAAAATTAGTCCCGTTAAAATTCAGTAATGATATAACTAATCAAATAATAAGACCCAATAGTCTCCATAAACCTAAGAGTGTTTTAATTCATTCCAAATCTACTGATAAATTGAATAAGGAGTTTATTCAGCCAACTTTAACAAATAGACTAATATATGCATCACCACAACATCATCAGAGCAATTCTGATTCACATGAAATTGCGGGAAATAACCAAAATTTTTCAAATATAACTGACATTCAAAATACCAATAAATCCAGTATATCTGAAACTAATATCAATAATAAAAGTATTGCTGATGCAATAGCTGATAAAGTAACAAAAAATATAATTGGTCAAATGAGTCGAAGTAAAATTAAAAAATTAGCCGATATTCTTTATAATAACTTTCAAAAAAGAGCCGCGGTGGAAAAAGATAGAACAGGAGTACGATAATGGCAAAATTTGAAAAAGCTTATATTGCAATCAAAGGAAGTACATTTCCCGTTATGTACAACCCAACAGAATATACATACGGAAAAAAAGCTGTGTACGGTGGTTTGGAAGATACAGCCAAAAAGAAAAACCAGTTTCAACGTACGGAAGAAGATAACTTTACAGTCTCTCTTTTTTTTGACACCTACGCGGATAATAGTGATGTGCGGGATAAGACCAAACCGATTACCGACCTTATTCTACCAACCATAAAAAAAAGAAAGTTTAAAGAACCTCCCGTTTGTACTTTTGTTTGGGGAAAATTCTCCTACCGCGGGGCTGTGATAAAGTGCAGCCAAAAATTCACTATGTTTTTAACAACGGGTATCCCGGTACGATCCAATTTGGATATCACCTTTGAATCACGTCCTTCAACCAAACAACTTAAAGAATATTCTAATCGTAGTTCATCACGAAAATTTTTTACTATAAAAGCAGGTGACCGTATAGATCTTGTTGCCTATAAAACTTTAGATAATGCACATTACTGGAGAACAATTGCTGAATTTAATAATATAAACAACCCTCTTACCTTCCCTGAGTATGTTGAAAAAGGACGAAACCTGGTCATTCCAGATCTCGGTTAACCAGAGAAAATGTTATGGCTGATACAGATGATATTACAACTTCAGGTTTTCAGATTTCCATCAATGGCCAAACTGCTTCTGATGATATCGCTGATTCAATTAATAGTGTACAAGTGCAATATGAATTGAATAAACCTACAATGTTCTCATTTCAGTTCGATATTTTTAATGCTGATCAAGGTAGCTGGCAAGGTATTGAATTAGAAATTTTCAAATTGGGTGATAATATAAAAATCAGTATGGGCATTGATAATCTGATAGAAATGATGACAGGAGTTATTACTGCTATCGAACCGAATTTTGACGAGGAGTATGCTTACATGACAGTTAGAGGATTTGATGCCATGTATCTAATGCGCTTTGGTACTCGCTTGCATCCATACGTAAATAAAACAGATAATGCTATTGTAAAATATCTTGCGGACAAAGTTAAACTAACGGCACTAGCAGATGCTCCAACAACAAAATATCCCTACCTGTTACAGAACAATCAAAGTGACTACGAATTCCTGCTCGAACGCGCAGCCCGTATTGGCTATGAGGTGCGAGTAGAAAAAGAAAAACTTTTATTCAAAAAAAGCCAGGAAGGTAAATCTCCGGTTATGACACTTGAACTCGGTGTTAACCTCGATCGATTTTCAGCATCTCTAAAGGCATTGACTCAAGGAGAAAGCGTGGAAATTCGTGGATGGGACCAAAATGGCAAACAAGCGATAAACTCAATTGCCACACAAGGCAGTGAGATATCTAAAATGGGTGGCAAACAATCCGGGTATACTCTAACTCAAGCAAAACTACCTTCATCGGCTATGACTATTTCATCGAGTACTGCCGTCTCACCGGCGGATGCCAGAAATATGGCAAAAGCAGAATATAATTATGAACTTGAAACCTTTATAGAAGGAAACGGGGAAACTTCAGGTGCGCCAGAAATTATAACTGGTTACAATATTGAATTAAAAGGACTCGGTGAAAAATTCAGTGGCACTTATTATATTACATCCGCTACGCATACATGTGATGAACAAGGTTATATAACAAACTTCAATGTTAGAAGAACTGCAGTATGAATTTACTCAATCAAAATTCACAAATCGATAAAAACCTGGTTATCCCTGGTTTAATTCCCGGTATTGTATCCAACAATAAAGATCCTGACGGCCTGGGTCGCATCAAAGTCCTTTTACCTTTGATAGGAGTTGATCCTGAAGAAAAAGATAAAAAAAAGCCGTTTGTCGAATCGGATTGGGCACCCGTAATGGCTTCTTCTGCCGGACCGAAATACGGAGAGTACTTTATACCGGAAATAGACAATGAAGTAATGGTTGCATTTATTCTCGGTGATATTAACCGACCTATAATAGTTGGTGGATTGTGGAACAATAAAGATTTACCACCGGAAAAAAATACAGATGGTAAAAACGATATTAAACAAATTTCTACACGTTCAGGTAGTACGATACTTTTTAATGATAAAGAAGGAGATGCCCAAATTCAGATATATGACAAAGACAAAAAAGATGAGATTACTATCTCAGCAAAAAAGAACTCCATTGACATAGTAAGCGAGAAATTAATTAACTTGGCCAGTGCCAATGGCAAAATAACGATAAAAGCGAAAGATATAGAGATCAAGGCGGATAACAGCCTGAAACTGGAGTCAAAGCAAGTTAATATTAAAAGCACTGCTGCGATGAAAATTGATGGCGGAACCATCAACGTAAAATCAAATGGGAGTGTCACCGTTAAGGGAACTATAATTAATCTAAACTAAAGTTTATCATTAAATGGAAACTAACACAGAACAATCTGACTTTTTAGGTAACGGTTGGAATTTCCCGTTAGCTCTGGATGCTGAAGGTATTGCTCTGGCTGAGGGAGCCGACGATATTGGTCAAGCCATTCTACTTATTCTAGGAACTATTCCCGGTGAGCGCCTTATGCTACCAAAATTCGGGTGTGCCATTAATGAGCTGGTTTTCGCACCAGCAAATACCGTTACTTCTTCCCTGGCTGAAGGATATGTACAAGAGGCTCTCGACAATTGGGAGCCACGTATTTCAGATATTAATGTGACTGCAGAAATTGACTCGCATAATCAAGGGGTAATTAAAATTTCAATTGGCTATGTTATTCGCAGCTCAAATGTTGCCCAGAACTTAGTCTATCCCTTTTACCTTGAAGGAGGCGGTGACTTACCTCCTGATTATAAAACTGATGATACTTAACAGAAATTGTACCATAAGCTGACTTAATTTTTCTATACCATTAATCAACCTATCAATAATTATAACTATGAAAAAAAATATTACTGATACAATAGTCATAAACCGTTTAAAAGAACTTAAAGAGGAACTGAATACGGGACACCAACTTATGCAGAAACTGGAATCTGACAAACAGGATCTAACTAAAAAAATCCTGATGATAACAGGCGCTATACAAGGTTTTGAAGAATTATTAAATAACTCTGAATCCAGGAAATAAAATTGAAGTTATAAATCCCAATGTCACTTAAGGATATTTCAATAATGCAAAATAAAGGTCTTCTCGATCGAAGAAGCGAGCGTGATTTCTATACACAGTCTTGGGAACTTGCGACAAAATATTTCCCTAGATGGGCATCAAGCTACCCCTCCAACTTTACACCTAATTTCAATGACCAGTCCATTGCCGACCCGGGTCTGGTCATGTTGCGTATCTTCTCAACGCTTTCTCGACAATTAACATTCGAACTCAACAGAACTCCTAAAAACCAAAATCTTGCTTTTTACGATTACCTTGGTCTGGTGCAACAACTGCCTGTTTCTGCCAAAGTTCCCCTTGTTTATACCTTAGCTGAAAATACTGCTTCTGTTTTAATTGAAAAAGGACGTCAAGTCTCGTCAGAAAATGATCCTACTATAATATTTGAAATGGTTAGAGATTTATATGTTCTTTCAGTTTCGATTGAACAAATAATTTTTCTTAATCCGGATAATGATACTTATACTTACTACGGTAAGTTTATTTCTACCGATGATATTACCAAACAAACTGATCACAAATTATATTTGGGAGATCCTATTTTGTTCAACTTCAACTCTCCAACCAGTCGCGTCGAAATAACCTTTGATGGATCAAGTCTTAAGAAACACTGGTTTAAACAATGGAAATTTTTCCAGAATGAAAAATTGCTTCAGTCCAGTATCGTCGCCAATTACGACACTTTGAAAGCGACACTGGTTTCGATAGATTCACCTGAAACTGAAGCGCCACAAATACCTCAGCAATTAAATCTGGACCCTGCCTGTTCCTGGTTGGAAATCCAACCAAATGAGCAAATACGGGTTCTGGAAAATGATGATCAACTCCTTCCCAGTATTTCGTGTATAACTGCAAACCTTATCGATGACACTGGTATCATTCCAGATTACACCGCTTTTAATGATGCACCTCTCGATATTAAAAAAGGTGCTGAGCCGTTTGGCGATACTCCCGAAACCAACGACGCATTTTATATCGGCTCAACTGTTTTTGAAATGACTGGCGCAAAAATAACTTTTTCTGTTACTGTAATACCGATAAGTATTAGCAAAATCAGCGCTCAATTGGTTTGGGAAAGTTGGAATGGTCTCAACTGGATTCCACTTAAAGTTAAAGACGGAACTAACGCTTTTACGTCGAGTGGAAATATTACTTTTAAAATCTCTGATCAAATTATTCCGGCAGAAATAAATGGGCAGGAATCATTTTGGATCAGATGTCGTATTGCATCCGGTGCTTATGGTAGCGACGGTAAAGAAGTTGTGACACTATCAGCCGAACAAGTTATCAGTATGATTCCCGATAGTATATTATGTGGAACGTGTACTGAAAACATTGAAGCCAATGAGAATTTAACAGCGTGGATAAATAAAAACCAATCCCTTTTAAGTAAATCCGGTCTCACTGAGGAACCGTTTGTAATGCCTGTTTGTACTTGTCCGGATTGTAGTGAACGACGTAAAGAAATACTGGAATGGTTTGATGCCAATCATATTAATTTTGGTTTTGAATATATACCTGCTGAATATTGGCCGCCATATATAGAGTCATTACTCATAAAATTTGAGTATACCAAAGCACCCTCAACAACACTCACTTTAAATGGCTTTAGCTGGTCTAATCTGGAAATTGACTCACGCCCTTATTTGCGATTAAAACAACCACCAGGTTTTTATATTGGTTTCCAACTGAAATCGACAGATGATATAATAGGTGAATCGTTGACGATGTTGTTTCAATTTCAGGAGACAGATATCTCGAGTAAAATTGATCATGACTGGAGTTATTGGAATGGTGAGGAATGGGTGCCGCTCGTGATAGAATGGGTCTCTTATGAAATATTCAATGCAGTTCTGGTCAGCGCAAAAATACCGGAAGATATTCAGAAAACCTCATTAGTCGATTCCAATCAATATTATTGGATACGCCTCACGAGTGATGGATTTTCTGAGTATACAACACAATTAGTCGGTATCTATACAAACGCCGGAATAGCCGAAGGCCATACCACATTTTTAGATGAAATTATTGGTTCGGGAACAGGCCAACCGGATTTGACTTTATCTACATCAAATTCGCCGATACAAAGTTTAACACTTCAAGTCTTTGAAAGTAACGACGAAAGTTCTTCTAACACCAATAATGTAGATTCCTCGGATAGTGAAACAATGGATGACGATTCAAACGCAACGGACGGGCCAAACGGTATTTGGCGTGACTGGAAACAAGTTGACAATTTTACTTTTTCAAAACCGCAAGATCGTGTCTACATATTAGATATGGAAAAAGGCATGATATTATTTGGAAACGGTGTTAATGGTATGCCTCCTCCACAAGGATCCAACAATATAAGAGTTGCATCATATAGAGTCCCGTTATCTAAAATAAAGTCGATTAATGCAATCAATACAATTGACCAATTGGAGACTTCAGTTTCAGGGTTGGAGAGTGTTACCAATCCCATGATTTCCTCGGGCGCGGTAACCCGGGAAAACCGCACTAATTTCCTTAGAAAAGCACCTGCACTTTTAAAATCAAGACATAGAGCAATGTCAGATGGAGATTTTATAGCACTTGCGAAAGAGGCTTCACCAGAGGTCAGATATGCATTTATCGAAAAAAGCAAAACCCAACTCTATATAAAAATAGTTATACTGACTAAAGAAGTTATTAATTACTACTCACCTACTGAATCTCTTATTGATACTGTTCAAAATTATATAAGAGAAAGAGCACTCAGTTGCTGTCAGAATCAAATAATGGTTAGCGCTCCAACATATGAAATTGTGAATGTTTATCTCTCTATTGAGCTCAATGATCCTACAACTAATAAAAGTCAGAAAGCTTTATTCAAAGATGAAATCAAGAGTATCGTTGAGAATTATTTTAATCCAGTTATCAATACTTCTAGAAATAATGGGAGGAAGCCAGATACGACAATTTATCTCAAAAATCTCGAAACAAAAATCAAAGACCTCTCCTATGTCCACAACGGTACTATAAAAGATAATTCCGGAAATGATACCATAAAAATAAATGAATATTGCCTGCCTAAAATAGGTTCTACGGCAGTCCGCTTTCAGTCTCCAAGATATTTAAAAAATAATTTAACCCCAGCTTTATCATAATGATAGAATTATACGATTTAAGTAAAAAAAGTTATACTGATTTGCGAAAAAGTATGACTGAAGCCATCCCGCATTATACCAGAAGATGGAATGATTTCAACTATTCGGATCCTGGCATTACCATAATTGAACTGCTGAGCTTTGTCGCTGATACCCTACTCTATCGCACAAACAGAATCCCTGACGAATCCTATCTAAATTTTTTGCGCCTGGTTGCCGGAGCAACACGTGATGAAATCGGCAAACGTTTGGATGATCTTTTAGATAAAGAAAATCAAATAATATACAAAGTTTACAATACTGATAACGGAACGGGTTCCGATACATCGACGGATTATGTTTTATATATCGACCAGGCTTTTATTGAGTTTCTAAATTATTTAAAAAAGATTGAAGAAGGTAACAAAAAAACTGTTCTTGAGATGCAACGCATTCTTATTTCCTTTTGGGAACAACCGTTTAGAGCTTTTACTGAAAAGGATTTCAATACAATTGCCATTGGAATGACTTCGGGAATCAAAGAAATAAAATCAACTACCGATCCTGAATATGCAACCTTGCCACTTGATGCACAAATCGTTCGCACATGGATGGATTGCATCGAAGACCAAATTGATTTAGTAATCATTTTAGGCCAACAGTTCATTTTCACCATTAATGAAGACAACGTACTGACAACTGAAACTGTTTACGTTAGAGACACAACCAACGATGAACGATTTACCGATCAATATTCAGAAGTAATCAAAGCATTCAATACATACATTGCACCGAGATTGATCATAGGAACTATCTTGTCAGTCGTCCCACCAACCTTTACATCAGTCTACATGGAAGTGGCTGTAAAAAATTCTCCATTTGCCATAGTCTCAGAGCTCACTCCTGAAATAAAGCAAAGTATCGTGGACTTTCTAGATCCGATCACCGGTGGTGCTGATCATACCGGATGGCCTTACAATCAACCGTTGGTTCCTCAGGATATAAAAAACCTGTTGCGACAAATTAATGGTGTGGAATCTGTTACTGATGTCTTTATCAATGAAACCATGAAACTGAATCAACGCTCTACTGTTGGCTTGAATACTTATCTCGGAGTTTTACCAATTATGGAAAACTCGGGTGCCTATTTTGTAGGATTACCAAAATTGGAACAGCTCATAATCACAATTGAAAGCTAGAAAATGCCAGCATCTAAAAACATACCACCCAAATATATAAAACTGCTGCCGGCTATCTACCAGCGCCAAGGTGACAACCCTGACGTGGAAATCGAAAGTTATCTCAAAATATTTGAAAAAATATTGACCGGCGAAATAACACTCCCAGAGTCAAATACTCTTTATCGTCGAAAAGGTTTAGGAGAAACATTGGATGTTTTGGCAAATATGTTTTACCCTCGTTTCAGCTTTCTCTTTTCAGATGATGACGAAGAATTCATTCCGCCTATACTAGACAAAAATCAGGAGGAGAATGAGACGAATTTAAACAGTTATGTCGGAGCATCCTATGCTGAATACAGCGATGAAGAGGATTCACAATTTCAATTGGAGTTTCAGGACTGGTTAAAAGATATTCTCGACTGGATGAGTGATCGTGCCGATACTCCTTTAAATCCAAATTGGGATGCCGACACAAAACGATTACTAATTGCCTACATTATGCCACTATTCAGACAACGTGGCACTCAAGCTTGTCTACAATTACTACTACAAATTTATCTGGGTAACGGTAATCCTTACGATCCATTGAAAGATAACAAAATAATAAAAGATATTAATGTTTATGATCTCTCAACGAAGTATTTACCGACAGATGAAGACCCCAATCAACAACCACTACAACCGTATCTAGTTGGAGTAAATTTTAATTTAACAAATAATTATGTCGAAGGACAACCGTTACTCGGTGCTCAACGCCCTTATTGCTACGCCGCACAAATTGACTTCAAGGTTTCGGACTTCGATGTAGTAAATGAAAAAATGTCCGAATTCGACCAGGCACTAAACCGTGAAAGACCGGCAATTGGATATTGCAAAGTCATCCAACGAGTTCCCTTTATGACTGGTCCGAAATCCACCACTCAACTGAATGTCAATTCATATTTATTAAAACCTGATTCTCTTCGCGAGATTCTAGCTGATAACAACAACAATAATAATAATCTAAACGATAATCAAACTAACGTTTGTACTTGCCATTATGACAGATCAAAATAAATACCTTGAAAAAGTTTATTACTATGAAAATGAGTTTCTGGTTGCTGATGATTTCACTGCAGAACAGAGATATTTCACAAACCAGTTTCTGAATTTATACTTATACTATTTTTCACCCGGAATTGCCGGCACACCACAAATTGATATCTCTAAAATAACAAAGCTCTTTCGGTCTCCACAACCGGTTGCCGCCAATGAAACCTCCATACCGCCGATTAGTTTTTATTTAACATTGGTAACAAATAATCTGAACCCGGAGTTACTGGAAGACAATTACATATCCATCGATCCGGGATTTGCCATCAATTCGTTGGGACAACAAATTGTATTGCTCCAGGGTGATGTTGTGGATGCCATTAATTTTGCGGCAATTACTACTGACCAGGCTTACTTGACTATCACCTATAATGAAACAATAGACAAAGAGAATAAGCGTGTTCTGGAAAACCCCGTTTTCAATGCATTCGAAGTAGATCCGTTGAACCCAACACCGACTTATGGACAGGACAACATATATCTCGCAACTGTCACTTTGGCAAACAAAGCAATTGTTGATGTTAGTATCGATCAGACATTGAGAGTCTACTCTAGCCCCTATACACCGATGTTACTTAAAAAAGATATTGAAACCAATATTAAAAACGAATCTGAAATAACCGTAATTAAAAAGCGATTAAACGAACTAGAATTGAAATTATCCAGGAATACTAAAAAAGAGAATATTATTAAAACAAGTAATACTCCGGTTAAAAAAAAGAAAACCAAACCCTATAAAAAATGAGTATGATAACACAACCTAAGAGAGTCCACTACTTTACCGGTGAATCTCTCAATACCGATGATTTTAAAACTGAACAATATTATTTCCTGGAACGTTTTCGAGTCGAAAACATCAGCCTTAATATCTGGGGTCTTGCCGAAGGGTTAAACGTTAGTAAAGATAAAAATGACACTTCGACATTAAATATTTCACCTGGACTAGCCATCGATTACGATGGCAACTCGATCGTACTGTCCATCAATCAAAGTGTTACCCTTCCCCTTCCTTCAGAAATAAAAACCTATTATCTGATCGTTTTCTATAGACAGGAAAAAGCTGATTACACTACCGAATCAAACTGCGGAGGATTTAAGCGTATTATTGAATATCCCGAATTTAAATTTGTCGATAGTCTATCACCAAATACTTTAGTTTTGGCGACAGTTGATGTAACAGAATCGGACGTTATACTCGATTTTTCCCGCAGACGATATTGCTCGCTAAGACTCGGAAGTCTGCAATTCGCCAGTAGCTCTGATAGCGACGGTGTGGTTAGTAAAGACTTACCAACTATTAACGGCTACTATGGTAAACCGTCAATTGATGATCCTGATAAATCTGCCACTTCATTACTGGAAGTCAGTTCTCCTCTTACGCTTTTTAAAGGCAAATTAAAAATAGAGCCGTACAAAATGTTATCAAAAAGCAAAGAACTGATTGACTATTTAGTCGAAGTAAAAGGTAACGTGTTAATTGATGGACTGCTCAATGTTAAAGGAGATATTCTTCACAACGGAGAGATTATTAAAGAAAGCCCATGGGAAATTGAAAAAAATACATCAAACATCTATTACGATTTAGGCAGTGTCGTTATTGGTTATGTTCCAAAACCTGAAAATGCGATTACCGAAAAACTATCTATTCTGGGTGTTGCAAAAGTTATGGGCGACGTTATCTGCACAGGCGCCGGCAGTAAGTTTATCGGCGACGGTTCAGGATTAACCAATTTACCTAATAGTCCCTGGGTTTTTGGATCAGCCAGTGGTCAACAAAATATTTTTTACCCTGGACTCAATGCTTCTAGTGGCGCCGCACAAGGCGCTGTTGGCATTGGCCCCTTTCTCGATTTGGGAGAAGTTTTTCCACCTGACGCTTCGTTATTAGTTAAAAATAAAACATACCTTGAAAAATTAAGCGGAATTCAAATCGATGGTGTTCCTGAACCAGACCCGCTAGCTATTACAAGTGCAGTTAGCATGAAAAGCGACGTATCAGCAGCGACAAATCTTAGCATCGATGCCGGTGATTTAATACTAAGTAGCGGAAGCATCAATATAACCAAGGGAAATTTAACGTTAAAAACCGGCACTTTAACAATCGATACCGGAAGCCAATTAGTAAGCAACGGCTTAGTAACGATAAATAATACTCTAAAAATTAATGACGGAAATTTAGATATCTCCAAAGGTAAAATCAACTTGTCTGATGGCGATCTGTTACTGTCAAAAGGTGATCTGACAATGTCAGATGGCCAATTTACTTTGCAAAAGGGAAGTCAATTTATAAACAATGGCGACCTGACAGTATTTGGCAATATAACAGCAAATAAATTTATTGGTGATGGATCTGGCTTAACTAACATCGGATTCTGGAGCAAAAACAATGACAATTCAATTTATGCCGATAACCCTACATTAGTGTGCACGAATCAATTACCAGTTGGAAACAATTCAGCATTTTATGTAAATGGAAGAGCACAAGTAACCGGTGATTTACAGGTAGAAGGTAAAATTATAAATAACGTTGGTAGTAGTTCCAATTATTTTGTAACTTCAGATGAAGAGTTGACAACCGTCAGAGGTATTGTTGATGCCGATGGAAATCCAAATCAAGGAACAGGATATAGTTCAATAAAAATTAAAACTGGCCACTATCAAATCACATTTGTAACAAAGTTTCTTGAAGTACCAACGGTTGCTACGACAGTTATTTGGGAAGATGATGGCACTCATACGATACCTTCTTCAGCTATCTATAAATTAACCGAAAATGGATTTGAAGTTTATTGTGGTTACACACTGTTTAGAGATCACACTTTCTCATTTATTGCTTTGGGGCCGAGATAAACTAGATTATTAGTCTCTAATAAATTACTGTAATAACAAGTTATTTGGTAACGATACATTTATAGCACATTTTTTTATCAATCTTCTACATCACATAAAAAAAAATTTTCTATAATTATTTTTTGATTCTGATACACCAAGTCAACTCGCTTTCACAGTAAAGTTTGTCGTAATAAATTGAGCGGTACCTACTTTGACGACGACAGGATCAGGTACGGGTGGCACTGGCCCTGGCGGCTGAAACATTGCCGGTGACGCAACATTAAAAATTGCTTGAAAACTTCCGCCCTTTAACAAAATAAATTTTCCTTTATTTTTAGTACGTTTGGTCATATTATTGGGCATTAAAATAACTTTTAATGTACCTGTGCCGGGAATTGTAAACGGCGGCGAAATATAGGGCAGAGGTATTCCCTTCACCATCGGCGGTAACTCATCTCCAAGTAGGCAAACCGGACGCATAAGACCATTCAAACGAGACCCTTTTCCGATAAGTGGTATGGGTGCCACTAACGGAAATACCGTAGCTCCCATTATCGGAATGGTAACGCGTAGCATATCACCAGTAATCATTATTGAGTCGGCCATATATTTTTTAAAATATTGTTATATTGAACAATGATAAAAGGAAGTATAGTTTGACATAATTCAGACTCTAATTAATGATGATTTCATCAAATAATTTCAAGATATATTGATTGCAATAAATCTAATGTTTAAAGCTAAAACCAATAGTAATAAACCACCATCTTCGACTCTGGAATCAAAAGTTAAAGAGTCGAGTTTGAATTCCCATTCTATACCAATAGTTCAGTTACAGAATACATTGGGCAATCAAGGTATGGCTCGCCTTATAAAAAGTCAGTCGATGCATCACCAAAATGTTGTTCAACGGCAAAAAGTATATCTTGAGAAAGATGTCGAAAAAGAGCTGGAAGGACCTGAACTAATTGTAGGAAGCTATCATGAGCCCTCTTTTTTACAAGAGTTCATTAAAAATGAAGAGGAAGATGAAGAGTTGGGTGGATATGAATATTCCCTGGCCGAGAACCTAAATGAATATCTTGACGAATACGGCTACGGCAAGGGTGCACAATTTAGAAACTGGGATGGAAAATCGCACCCTAAAACAGGCTGGAAATTTCACGTTAGTGCAAATCTGGAAAACGAACTTGAAGTAGCTGAGGGAATACTCCCACTTCTCAGGAAATATGAAGTCACGCATAAGGTTGATGTTTCAAAAAATTGGGGCGATACAGAAAAAGAAAATAAATCGCAAATCGGAAAATTCATAACGATTTATCCTTCAGATGACGAGAATACCACTTTACTGGCAGATTTGATTAACAGGAAATTAATAAAGATGGGACTTAGTGGCTTGGAAGTACCTAATGAATACAGTGTGGGAAACACCAATATGTTATATATGCGTCATGGACAATTATCAGCAATCTATTATGCTGCTTGCGCAAAAGATGGCGTTATTCCGAATGATGGGAAAGTTAATGTATCCAATATAAAAGATGATTATGATGTTATTATGGGTAATTATGACAATCTCTATTCACACAAAGGCATTCTTCATTTCATGAAAGGTGGCAAACCTGCACCAGCTATGTTATTGGGCAACAAATTGATAGCGGACCCACGAGAAGGGGCTAATCCAGCTAATGTAGAATTACCAAAAGGATTAATTTTTTAGTTGTAATGTGTACATCACTCAATTTGCGTTACTTTCACATTTAGTTTTATTTAAATAACATGAGTTAAATAAATGTATCAAACCAAATCCCATACTGAAATAACGCAAAGAAACTATCCTGTTTCCTCACATAGTTTTGGTACATCCAGCCGAAATACATTTTTAATTTCCAAACTGCAAAATAAATTGGGTAACAAAGGCGTCGCACAATTAATCAAAGCTCAAAGACAAAATAAAAACATAATTCAAATGGTTAGTGTAACCAATGCCGCCGGAAATACCACTTTCGATGTTGTATATGGCGATGGCAAAATATCGTTGAAGATTGGGAAAACTGAAATTGCTTACGTAACTTATGAGCTGCCGGTACCCGCTGTCGTCGAACAAGGTTATATCCACGTAAATCCTGATTATCAACGACAAGGTATTTCCTACCTGCTTACTTATTTGGGAGCTGAATATGCACAATCAATTGGTAGAACCATACTTTACTTGGGTGGTGGATCGTTAAGTCCATCGGGAGGATTGTTAGCAAGAAAATTCGGGTTTGGCGAATACGAACCGTCAAATGATAAAGGTGGAGGCGGTGGCGGTGGCTTATGCTCATGGTTAGCCAGTTGCTTCTGCTGCGGTGGAAATACTGCTGATGATAGCACACCATTACTTCAGGGACAAAATCAGGCGCTTTTATCAAGTGCATATAAAAATCAAAAAAGTTTGGCAGGTGGTGATATACCACCAATTAAATGGCTGCCTGTATCAGATGTAGTAGTAAAAGCCAGAGCAAAAATAGCCGGCAGCTGGAATATAACCTGATAACAAAATATTATGTAATAAACTATGTATCAGACAAAATCCAGTAGTAAGATAACGCAAAAAAACAGTCATGTTTCCACACATAGTTCTGATACATCCAGCCGAAATATATTTTCAGTTGCACAACTGCAAAATAAATTGGGCAACAAAGGCGTCGCACAATTATTCAAAGCGCAAAGACAAAATAAAAACGTCATTCAAAAAAAGAGACGTGAGCAATCAGGCTTGCCTGAGCAACTGAAAACCGGCGCGGAAAATTTATCCGGCTATTCTCTGGATGCCGTAACCGTCCATTACAATTCTGACAAGCCAGCAACATTAAACGCGTTAGCCTACACGCAGGGAACGGATATCCATATCGGCCCAGGGCAGGAAAAACATTTACCTCACGAAACCTGGCACGTCGTCCAACAAATGCAAGGACGCGTCAACCCGACGATGCACCAAAACGGTGTCGCTATCAATGATGATACGCATCTCGAAATGGAAGCGGAACAGATGGGAGGAAAGGCCTCTAACGTAATTAAGAATTACAAGAAAGTCACACCCAATAACGATAACAATTTTGAGAATACTAATAACCTACATCATTGCCCCGCATTGAATAATGCTTCAGCTCTTGTACAAAAATACACTATACATGGCACATGGAAACTCTCTGAAAACGGTGCTTATGACATAAACACGAAAAGCCCGAACGATCGATATCTATATGTTGCCGATGGTTCACCGGGTCCGGAACCAGATGACAAATTTGAAGAGGTAGCATCTCCTAGAGTTGGATGGGGAAAATACAAATTTAAAGCTAACTTTCAAAATGACTGTTTGGGGTTTGCAGAATATTTGAGCTTTGGAAAATACCTGACGCGAAAATCCGGTTTTCGGGTAAAAGATAGTAAATCGAGCGCAAAGGCCAAAGACAAATTATTTGGATCTACTGATAAATCCAATATAAAAATTGCAGATGAATTGTTGAATAAAAAACGGAAGCGTGATCCAGTCGATCCGGATATTGGCAGTGCCTATAGTGCGATTAGAAGAGATATTGAACCCGATGAATGTCCCTATCATGTGGCAATGGTTGTCGCATCCGATGGCAATGACCGCATCACATGTGAAGGCGATGCAGGCTCAGTAATGAATGCACCGGTTTTTGATATGTATAACGTTCATTGTAAAAGAAAAAAAGTTCCAAAAAAAGTAGGCGTAAAAGGCCCGGGAAAAAGCTTTGAGGAAACTTATGAAGATCCATATTCAACAATTGGCCCGCCACCACTGATACCGGCATTTGCAGAATTAATTCCACGAAAAGATATAACCGTTTGATTTGAGAGAATGAAATCCTCCCATATCGCAGAGATCAGCCAAACTCAAATCAATGAAAAGTCCGTTGATTACAACTCGCAATCTCCAATTTCTTCAATTAGCCATTTACAAAATACCATTGGCAATCGAGTGCTTGCACGGTTAGTGCAAAGAAAATCGGGCAAGAAAAATAACGCTACCAATAAAAATTTTGAAGATAATAACAGAAAATTAGAATCAGCATCAATTGATTCAAGTGTTGCTCAGCTTAAGTCAAACCAATCCCCCCTACCCGATCAACTCAAGACAAGTATGGAAAATTTATCTGGCATATCGATGGATGATGCAACAGTTAGTTATAACTCGAAAAAACCAGCAAAAATCGATGCATTAGCCTATGCACAGGGCAGTGAAATTCATCTTGCACCTGGTCAGGAAAAACATCTACCGCATGAGGTATGGCATGTGGTGCAGCAAAAACAAGGCAGAGTAAAACCGACACTGCAAATGAAAGATGGTTTGAATATAAATTATGATACTGACCTGGAAAAGGAAGCGGATACTATGGGAGTAAAAGCTATGTCTGGCGTATCTCAAACAGTAAATGCCAGTTTGAAAAATTGTACATTAAACGAAGAAGACCTAGTAATACAGGGTTGCTGGAATAAAAAGTTCCTTGATGACGTACTGTTTAAAGGAGAAGTTGAATATGAGGATGACGTAGATTTTTCAGAAATAAGTAGTCTTGATTTTGCTGAAAAATCATTATCCAAAGGCCGTGAGATTGCTTATATTGTAAATGCAATTCTTCCATTTAGCGAGATTGGAAAAATCCCAGAAGTGGTTGGCGCTATATTGGATGGATTGGCTGAGGAGGATTATGATCGTGTTGCTATTATACTGGGAATTAATGGCAAAGAAGATGATGAAGAAACGTTGGATGAAGCACTCGAAGAGGCAAGTGATATTATTAGTGAATTACCTTAAAAAGGCAAGCTTACTAAAAATGGTGGAAGATAGTATGATTGAATATTCTTACTCGAAAGAAATCCTCGAATATCAAAAAAGTCGTGTACCACTTGAATACGCTGATTCGTTTATTCCATCAACAAGTTATAAAAAAAGTAAAGCACCCGTTGTAAGTGGATTGGGAAAAAAATTAAATATTCATACTTATTAAAATAATAAAACTTCAATTCCTGAAAAATTCGGTAAATAGCTTATAGACAGTATGCTATTAATTATTAAAATAGTTATTAATAAATACAAGAATATGGGAACATACTTCTTAAATTTATGTAAAACTAATCAAAAATAGTTATTAAATAATAAGATTTTTTTGACATATGTAAAAAATATAGTAAATTTAGGGCTTTTAAAAATACAAATAAAAACAACAAAATATAACAAATATGAACATTAAAAATAAAATGATTAAAAAGATATTACTATCTATTAGCATACTGTCATTTATATTTAGCAGTGCTTTTGCGGGACCTGCTCTAAAAATAATGGCTGAAGATTTACCTCCAATGAATTATAAGGATGGTAAAGAATACAAAGGACCGGGAATTGAAATTGTTAGAGCAATACAAGACAGTGTCGGTTCAAATGATAAAATTACAGTTGTTCCGTGGAAACTCGCCTATAACAGTATTAAGGAAAAAAAGAATACAGTTTTATTTTCTATGGCACAGACTAAAAAAAGAAAAGGTCAGTTTAAATGGGTTGGCCCAATCGCAGAAAAAAAATATGCGTTTTTTGCAAAAAGTGATTCTGATATAAGTATTAGCAGTTTGTCTGATGCTAAAGAAAATAAAATTGCTGTTCAAAGTGGAGGAGCAACTGAAGAATACTTAAAAGATAAAGGGTTTAGTAATTTAAAGAAAACAACTCGAACAAATCAAAGTTTAACTCGCTTAATAGATGGTGAAGTTGAGTTGTGGTATAGCACAAGAGCTACAGTAGCTGGTATAGCTAAGAAAATGAATATAGATGCCAGCCAAATTAAAGAGGTTTATCTTGATCGATCTGTCCCATTATATATAGCATTTAATAAAGGTACTCCTAATAAAGTTATTTCAAAATGGCAAAAGGCGTATGATAAATTATATAACAGTGGTGAGATAAAAAGAATTTTTGATGAAAGTGGTCACAGTTCATTATTTCCAAGTAAATAATTGAAACGCAATTTAGAGTAAGAAGTACAATTCAAACTTTTAAAACCCCGTAGATTTAATCTTCGGGGTTTTTTTATTGAATATTGTTTAAAAAGAAATTTAAATATTATCTCGAATCAGAGTTCATTAAATTGATATAAATGAACTGCGTGATCTGTTTATTACATTAACCATAAACAAATATAATCTAGGTATAAAAAGTGAAAATTATGATTAAAACATTAACGTTAGTAATTTTATTAATAACGGGTGTATCAATGAATTCTATAAATGCCCACTGTCAGATTCCTTGTGGAATATATGATGATGATATTCGATTTAAATCTTTGCTGGAAGATGTGGCGACGCTTAGAAAATCTGTAAGTCAAATAATCGAATTATCGGCTTCAAACAAAATAAACAATAATCAAATAGTAAGATGGGTAATCAATAAAGAAAAACATGCTGACCACATCAGTGATACAATTCAGAAATATTTTTTAGCACAACGGATTAAGACTACACATGATAACTATCGAGAAAAATTAGTTATCTCACACAAGATTATTGTTTTATCTATGAAAGTTAAACAATCCTCAGATTTAAAAATTATTGATGAACTAGAATTGGCAATAACAAATTTCCATAATCTTTACTACAAAAACAATAATTAATTGAATACGATTTTATTCACTATAACGAATAAAAAGCTACTAATTATGATTCAATTTTTTTTAAATTCTAATTTTGTGCGCATGAATTCAAAATTGAATTCTCTCAAATTATTGGCTTATTCAATTACATTTTTTATTCGTTGGGTGTTAGTGTTTATGTTTAAAAGACGCCCCTGTCATCTGTATAACATATATTTATCGAGATGAAATTTCCAAATAATTTGTCTATGATTTTATTGAGATCTTTGGTTTTGGATTAGAATCAGCAGTTGTTGAAAAAACAACTAGCTCTAACAGTTATCCTGTATACAATCCGGGATAAACCAATTACTTACCAACAACTCTCCGGTGAGTTATTACACCGATGTTAGATTTTCGTGGATTGGCCAAAAAGATATAATTAAGGGCAAGTTATAGCACCTGCCATAAGAAATTGGTAGATGTCATTTTCAACTCGGTACCGAAATAGATAGAATGTTCTGTATCCATTACGTTTGGTTGTATGTTAAGAAAAAGTCGTTTAGCAATTCGCAAAAATGCAGTCTGTACTGAGGCTAAAAGCCGACATCTTCCAGAAAAGTCATCCCGACTTGTCGGGACATCGCGCTGCTCCTCGCGATGACAAAGTAGAAACCTAATTGATATTGCGAGTTCTGCGAAAGCAGATTGTGGCAATCTATCTGACTTATGTCTATTGATTGCATACACTGATTTATTTCTGAAATTTCTTATGGCAATCGCTATAAGTAAACTAAATAACGCGATTTCAATATTAGAAATTGTATGCAATCAATTGCGCAAATGTAGATTCGAGGTTCCTGGCCGGCATCTATCAAATCTCACGTTTTGCATAGCAGTTCAACTGATCAATTCGTAGAAAATAAATTCATTGTTACAATAGTATTTAATTCCATTAATAAAACAGTCTCTCTCGAACCAATTCATAGTTGTAATTGTACAATTATTTTCACAAAAATTGATTTCAATATATTTTAGTTGAAAATTATTTTTTGAGAGCTAACTTCTTACAAATTAATTTATAAACCCTTAAACCAAAATAAAAATGATTAAAAACTATTCATCAAAATATTTTGTATTCGTAATATTATTTGCATTCGCAAACTCAACATTTGCAGCTGATTTAGCAGATATTGCTAAAGCCCGCCAGCTGATAAATGTCGCAATGAAAGTGATTAAAAAATACAAAAGTAAAGATATTGTCCCAGCACTACCGCAACCAATTGATGATAGCTCTGGAAAATTTATTCTACCGTACACTGCTGATGGTGAAGCAACACCGTGGGTAGAAAAAGCACTTAATGCAAAAATTGGTGCTGCTGTTGGTGCTAAAGCAGGTGGTAAACTATCAGGAATGTTAGGGAAAAAAATTCCAATGGGTGGTTTAATGAGTAAAAAGACAAAAGAAAAAACTACTGCTCTGGGGGCTGTAACAGCAATAGGAGGATGGGATTTTATAAAAAAATCATCCAATCAATCTTTTAAAAATTTGGCCGATTATGCTGTTTTTATGCACTTAAATCATAGCGGCGAAGCCAGCTATAATGAAGCGTTAGCCGCAGCAATGGCGTTGTATCCAAAACTTGAAACATCTTACAAAAGCTCAATAGATAAAGCCTATCGCGCTGCTAAGAAAAAGAAGTAATACTAAATAAGTCTTTGCTAAAAGAACCAAGCGGCATCGCATAAACGCGAGCCCTACAATCGAATAAACAGGTTTACTGACAGATTTCTTGGTAGGGGAAGAAGCGAATGACTATATTATTAGTGATTACCACTCTCTAGTTAAACCTATTCCAACAGTCAGAGGTTGGTTGACACGACCGACAGGATTTGGTGCACTGAATGTAGTTTGATCTACTCTTGAGTAGGCAAAATCCTGATCAAGTAAATTTCCCCTATATATATACAAATTCCATTTATCCCATCGATAGCCTACTCTTGCACTGAGCAACAATCGTTCTTCCCACTGCGTTAATTGCTTTTGCCCAATTGAGAATATGTTCCATCTTTCCATGTAAGAGTTGTTGAACCATAAAACCCATTTTCCGAATTATAGCTTAATCCTAACGCCATATCCCATTTGCACTGATAAAATACCAGATTGTGCCGGATTTTGCTCTTCAACATCAGCATCAATTTTTCGATCAAAAAATGATCCTCCACCGACATTAGTTACATAAGTAAACGGGGCAGAGTCTGATTCTTCATACGTTGCTAAAAAATTTTACTTTTAAAGAGTCATCACCTTTAGGTAGCCATAACGATTTGGCTACGATAATGATTCACATCATTACGATACCAATCATCTCTATTGAGCGTAACATAATCAACTGAACCTTTACTATATTTTCGCTCTATTGTTAATCTTGTAGAAAGTTTATTAACTAAAAGAGGTATGTTTTGTACAAGCCCTAACTCATAAGTATCAAACGATGCATATTTAGCACTCACCTAGCCTTCGTTATTATAGGTAGGCTCTGTGTATTGCATAAACAATGAACCGTTTAAAGAATTAGGTCCATGACTAGTAGATAACGGTCCACGAACTACAGCAATTGAATCAACATCAAAAAGTGTCGGACGAAAATAATGCAGCTTAGCAACGGTTAGAGGAACTTTGCTTATAAAAACTGTAGCCAATCCATTTGCTTTTTCCAGCGGTGCCGGAGAAACAGAATCATTTCCGACTCCTCTAATTGAAAAAGGAGAGCCAAAATGAACACCGGTATATGTATTAGCAAAATGATTGATTATAGAATTAACTTCAGAAGTCGCATCAATTTTTAACTGAGGTTTTGAAATTATACTAACGCTATGCGGTAAATCATCAATCGGTCTCTCAAGTTTATCGGCATAAACAGAAAACTCTTCTAATTCTACAATATTATTTTGTTCAAAATTTGAACTTTCAGCATATATAGAATGTTGAAATAAAACTATAAGAAGAACTAATATTCTGTAACAATTAAATGTTATCATGATGAATAGTTCATTTAAGAGATACTTATTATTAAATTCATAGAACCAATTGAGAAAATTAATAAAAAATCTAAAAAAGTTATGAGATTCAATTTACAAGTATTCTTACAATCAAAATTTCCAAAATCAAATCAACATAAAAATTGATTCGTATAATCTATAGATGTATTAAGTTTTCTGAGCTTGGCAAACTGTGTATAATATAGTGCCAAAATATTGGATCACTGCAGGTACTATGTAACTGGTGATGACAAAGCGTCCCGGATTGTCATTACTAATAGATGTCTGGAGTTCTAGATTTGGGAAATTAAAACTTTAAATTCAGTTCTACAGTAAAAATATCTTTATCAGCAGGACTTAATGGATCACTACCACCACTGTAATTTGCAAACTTTGAAATAAGAGTTAAGTAACTATTTATCTTATAGGTAGCAACAAAATCGATCTCATCACCATAACTCCCAGCTCCATCGGTTTCTGGATCAAACCAATGATAGAAGGCCTTCAAGACCAAGCCATTTCCGATTGGAATAGCACCCCCTGCACCCACCCAAATATCTTCCAGACCCTGTACGAGTGCTCCTAAACCGTTTAAACTGTTACCGGCAAATGCATCAGCCCATCCATTAAATTTGTGTAGAGTAGCAAACGGTGTATTGAAACCTCTCACACCATTTCCTTCGAAAACTTCAATACCGCTTCCTATCCATAGTTTTTCCATATGCAGTTTGGCCGCCACACGATAATAATCCAGATTAAAATTTACAACCGGTAAATTTTCAGAATTATCTGACTGAGTTGCCCAGCTCACTTCGTATGATGCTTTCACGTTAGCATCACTCTCTTTATTATCTCCGGTTATGCGAATTCCAAAAGTGTCATTTGACCAATTAGCCAGTGCAGGGACATTATCATCAACTGCAAAAAAATATCCAAACCCTGTGATATTTAACCATTGATGGCATTTAACTTTAACGTTAGCAAAATAAATATTAGTATCGACATTTCCTAAAGGATGATCATTGCCAACAATTCGATGCGCTTTATCTATATATCCAAAAATAAATTTTAAATCATCTATCGGAGTTAAGTGAAATAACAAAGCATCGAATGTTTGCTCATTTTGCCTCCAGCCAACATTTCCGATAAAACGAGTATCATCAATTTTTATGCGCTGTCTGCCAAGTTTGCCATAAACTAAATCAGAATTATATGAGACCCATAGACGATTAAGCTCAGTGTGATTCGGGTCAAGTATAGTTGTATTTCCGACTGGACCATTTAAGCCATTAAAATAATCATCGTCATCAATCGCAGTTATATCTTCTAACTCACTGTAAAAACGAAATCCAGAAAATTCATTAGATTCATACCCCACACGACTGCGTATGGTATATGCATTGGACTCTTCAGTTAATGTCGTATCTGCTTGTTCCCAACGAGCTCTGATATCAAGGCGGATTTTTCCAGCAGGAACAACAGAATTTAATCTTTCTTCCAACGTTTTTTCTTCAGCGTGTATCATTACAAAATCAGCATTTATAAATAAAAAGCTGATCATAAATAGAATTGTTTTCATTTGTTTTTTCATATTTGTAATTTTTGTATGCATCTGTAGTAATACTTTGCACATTTAAAAAACGGAATCAAAGCAATTTTAACTAATCCTCAATGATAAGAAACTCTTTTTTCTTTTTAACCGAGTAAAGTTTAACAACAATACCGATTAATAGCATCCACAAAGCGAGGTTCTTAGTCTGTGTTAAAACCCTTTCCAGGTGGCTGTGCAGATAAACTAAAATTAATGAAAAGAAAATTCCGGCAGCAACGGCACCAACTTGAGTTTTACGAAATTTAAAATATGAGATTAGAGACCACCAGACTGTTGCTGCAATAAATACTATATAAAAAATCAACCCTAGATAGCCGGTCTCAGAGAGCAATAAATAGTAGTGGCTCTCCACCACACCTTTGGCATAATCTTTATCAACTTTTTGTCCGCGAGCTATATTCCAATCGTCAATTACATCACCATAAGGATAAGGATGATTAATTGCTTTGCCAAAATTGTTCCACCCTACTCCCAACGGTTTATCTTTAACCATTGCCAGAGATGCCAAATTCATAACATCGCGAGTTTCTCCGCTGGCTTCATTACCTTCATCATTAAATCGTGCAACAATTGTATCAACCATCATGCCAACCACGACCAGCCCACCCAATCCCATTAGTGCAACGATCGATATTCTTTTAATAGTTATTTTGTCAATAATACTTCCGATGACTACTGCTACAGTTCCCAACGCAAAAACTGCAATTGCCGCACGCGATAAAGCAGACAAAACTATGATTGCTCCGCAACAGTAAGTGAATAAGTACAGGATACAATCATTTCTTTTTACTCCAGGTGCCATTGCAGCTGCAAGTATTGGAAATGAAATCATATACGTGTAAATCGCCAATGGATTTTGATGTTCAAAAAGTCCCCTTACCTGATAGTATCCATCAATAAATTTCATCTTCATAACTATAATCCATTGATAAATTAACATGATGCATGCAGAGCGAAGTATAACTGTTAGTTCTCTTTCAGATCTCAGATAGGAAAATATTGCTGCAGCAATTACCCAACATTTTGTAAATTTAATTGCGCTCATAAAAACATAATTCAAATTTAGTGCACTTAGTAATGATAAAAAACTAAACCCACAATAGAATAACCATAAAAAAGTTCCTTTGGGTAATTTTCTCAGTGGATCAGTAGTACTTGTTGCTCTGGCAAATAAAATAGCTAAAGCAACCATCTCCATCATATTAAACTCATAACCTTTAGTGACACCGCGGTACCACTCGATTGAACCTATCATGAGGACAGTGGTATCAATGTGCAGGCCCATTAAAAAAATTAATAATCCGATAGCAAAATCCTGTAATCGCCGATTATCGCGAATGACAAATCCTGCCAACGGAGCCATTAGACAATAGCCTGCAAATATAACGATAAACTTAATGAAATCAATCAATGCTCAACTTTTTAAAATTATTGATATAAAAATATTCCAAGAAATTATTGATCTTAGATGTATTGGTCTGTTATAATAAATTTAAATTTATATCATTAATATATTCATTTAAAAACATATAACCGCAAATTAGTTATTCAATTGAAAAATCTGAAATCAAAAATTGAAGAGGTACTCGAGGGTTATATCAGTAAAATAAGCCAAAACAGGATACTAGGTAAATGTCATCGTATTTTACTCAATACAACTTTAAGCTTATTACTTTTCTTACCACTATTTATTTCACTATTTATTAATTACTATCTAACGGTCCTAAAAGAAACACCATTATTTTGGTTAAATGTAGGGGGCTATCCGATTTGGCTACGTCATTTTGTAGATATTTTTTATTATCCTTATCTAGTGACTAATTTAATATTAGTAATTCTATTTTCAATAATTGTGGTATTAATGTTACTAAAACTCAAACAAGCTGTTAAACCACTAGTAGCATGCTTAAGCTTATCCTGGTTGTTTTATGGATTAATATTATTTCAAATGACTGCCAACAATCTGGATAATGTTGCAAAGGGAAATCCTGTTCATTGGCATCCTAGTAAAGACTATATTGTAATGAGGAAATAAGTTGAGTTAATTTGGGGCGATACTAAATAGATAAACGCTAAAATTTTTATTAGTAGTTAGATAGATTGCCACGATCACATTTGTGATCTCGCAATGACAACTTCAGGATGATTACATAAATTGGCACATCATATTCATAATTTCGAAATAACAATCCATTATTGTAAATGATTATTATTTTATATGAGAGTTGGAGTTTGTTAATTAAAAACGATTAATCCAATAACGCTTGTTTTAAAACTGCTTCAATTTGATCAATAATAATCGGCATATCATATTTTTGTTTTAAATCATTGTGTGCAAATTTTGCTAGTGCCCCTCCAAAATCATCACGTTCTAGAAATTGTTGAATCACCTCAGCCAGACTTTCTGAATTGCCAGCTTCAAACTGTAGACAGTTAACATTGTGTTGAGCCAATTCCAAATCACCGCCATCAGGGCACATAATAACCGGTAAACCGGATGCCATAGCTTCTAATGGCGTCAAGGCAAAAGGCTCTCCCCAATTGCTGGTGAATAAAAGGGCATCATATTTTGAATAAATATTTTTCATTTCTGAATGAGGGGCAGATGTAAAAATCACAGATTCATGCAACTGCAAATTCTCCACTTCTTTTTTTAACCTTGATACATATTCTTCATCACCCCTGCCGTAGATATGCAAAACCAAATCTTTTATTCCGATATTCATTAATTGTCCCATTGCTCTTACTGCTGTCAATGGATCTTTATCTTCATTTAAGCGCCCTACCCAAATAAATTTCTTCGCAGATGAATATTCAGATTTTATTTTGAAATGTTCTGCTTCAACACCGCAGTAAATTATATCCGCGTGACTTACATTATAACCTTTATCAGCAGTTAGATCACGCATGAATTGACTACAAAAATATATCTTATCCCACAGAATATTTTTATAGGATTCAATAGGCACCTTTTTTGAAATAATTTTGGAGATACCAAATATTTTCAGAAGTGATCTTAATATATTTCTAAATGGAGAACCTGAATCATTCCACCATGACAACCAAACATCTGCTTTGAGGCTTCGAGCAATCCAATGATCAGAGACATCATAAACAATTGGGTATTCTGAATTTTGCAAAGTCAATAATAACGATTTTGAAATTCCACCCATATTCCAAACATGAACAACATCCGGATTAATTTTTTTAAGCTCTGTTTTTAGAACGTCTTGATTAAAAACTTCTTGTTTATAAAGCTTATGAATAGGCAACCAGGGAAACCCAAAAAATCCGTGTGGCGTCAATAAACGTTTTACCGATGTCTCATTTGTAGAAGAAGTATTTTTCTTTGAATATTCAGAGCTGAGTATGTGAACATCATGACCTTTTTCAATTAATCCCTGCATTACCTGATAGCAACGCTCTTCATAGCCGCCAATCGAATGTGGAGGATACAGATTAGTAATTGTTAATATTTTCATATTGGATTAGTCATTAAGACGAAATATTATAGAGAAATCTCCATGATAAAAAAGCAACTATACGAACATGATTCAATCGAATTTCCATAAGTATATCATGACGATTCAAATTATCTGGAAATAAAAATTTACCGTATAACGAGAATAAATTTTTGATTATTCCCGGTAATCCCAACCATACAAATTTTATTTTATATTTTTTAGCAATTTGCCTGACAATGCAATTGCGCCTGAAAATACGATCGTTGCGGTTTCTAACATAATCAAATTCAAAATCCATTCGTTTACAGATTCCTCCATTTTTAATATGAAAGAGTGCCCAATCATAGTCTTCAGTACCATTGAATTCCTCATTGAATTGATATTGCAGCCAATATGAACGTTTAAACATACCAATACTATTAGAATATATTGAGCCGATTTTAATGCCTTTTTCTTTTATTTCATCCCAGTTAATTGAATCTGTATAGTAAGTATCAGCATCCCATTTACAACTGACACAAAATTCTTTTTCATCATTCAAAGAATCCCTGTAACGTTCAATAACATTAGGCTCTCGCATAACGGTATGAGAACTTAATATTAAAATTAAATCGCAATTACAGTTGCGCACACCAAAATTGAGGACTTTTGCATGATGGTAAGTTTCTTTCCATGATATTATTTCCACACCCTGTTTTTTTAGTATATCTGTAGAACTATCACTACTATCGTTATTAATTGCTAAAATTTTATCTGGTTTTACAGATTGTGACTGAATCGCATTAAGCACGTCAGGTAATGTTTTTTCAGAATCTTTATATCTGATAATAACGCCAATGGTTGGTTTTTTTGATTCTGGTTCTGTACTACTCATTTAAAATTATTCTTTATTTTACTGCATGATTACCGCTTCTTTTCCCCAAACGCTGGGCAAATCTAATCCCAATAGCAAATGGAATTTGTAAAATTGCCCCAACTTTAAAATGATAATTTATATCCTTCATAATATCTGAAATCGCACCTAAAATTGTATCATAAATCAAACTGATACTTTTAGGTTTCATGCTGCCAGCTTGCGTTAGAGCAACCATATCGCCTTTAGATCTACGAAACGATTGCTTGATGGTATAATTATGAGAGTGAATCGCTATAGACTTTTCTACAAAACCAATTTCAAATCCATTACTTTTCAATCGCCGCGACCATTCATCATCTTCAGCATATTGCAAATCTTCCCTGAAACGATATTTAGCCCAAACCGGTTTGTTTACCAGGCAGCTAACCATACTAAAAAAATGATCCCATGTAACAGATTCTCTTTGAGGGCCAAAACAACGTTCGTAATCATGTGCAAAAACAGCACAACAATTGCTACGAGGTATTTGGCGACTAAACATGACCCCAAAGTTCATGCAATTTAACCCAGCAGTTAAAAGCTCACTTAACCATTCATTATTTGCAGGTGTGGCATCAGCATTGAGAAAAACCACCCAATCATTGGAAGAATGATCTAATCCCCAGTTTAGTACTTTACCTGGCACATACGATTGAGGAAAAATCTGGTGAAAAATTGCCGGGTTGAATTCTTCTATAATTTCAACTGATCCATCCGTTGAACCTGAGTCGACAACTATAAGTTCAATTTTTCCGGTGTAATCCTGATTCTTGATAGCTTCTAACGTATTGCGAATTGCCCATCCTTCATCCTTGGATCTCATGACTATTGATATTGATGGAGGTAATTGATTCATCAACAATATTAAATATTATAAGTTTAGTTAGTAGTTTCGATAATTGAATTAATACAATAGATATGATTGGAAACTTTTTTGATTCAAAATTAAATTATATTTTGTAATATCTATATAATGCTAATTTAATGTCGAATGAATAAATCCAATATAGAACACCCCATTTATATAGTTGGCCATCAAAATCCTGACACAGATTCTATTGTATCAGCATATGTTTATGCCTGGTTACTGGATAATAAAAATCCATCCAGCAAAGCAGAACCATTAAGACTAGGTGAGGTTAACCCTCAAACTGCCTGGTTATTCGAACAAGTAAAATTGCCATTACCAAAACTAAAAACAGACTGCAGACTTCGGGTGATGGATGTTCAGGTACCAGCAATAACTGTCAATCCAGAAGATCCTTTGAGTAGTGCTTTGGAAAAAATTCAGGAATGTCAGTGTGATGTTGTTGCTGTTATTGATGATGATGAAAAAGTAATGGGAATAATAACAGATAGACTCCCCAGCACTAATTATCTTTTACGATGCAATATCGAAGATTTTCTAGGCACAGTTTTGCAATTCGAACATTTGGTAAAAGGGTTAAATTTATTGCACCTCAATAATATCGACATGCACATTGTTCCATCGAGAATTGTGCTTGGAGCTTCATCGCCTGATAAGATGGAAAAAAAATTGGAACACGGTGATATACTTATTGTTAGTGATTACCCAGAGCTCATTTCACTAGCATCAAAATGTCAGTGTAGTGGAATTATTATTGGAGGATTAAGCAAAAAAGCTGCGACAAAATTATCAGAGTTTTGTGACTTACCAATTTATTTTTACTCGGGATCAATTCCATCAATTCTATCAAAACTGACGGGATGCTTCCCATGTTCAGCTGCAATTGAAGAAAAATTTACCTGGGTGGATGAGCAACATAGTTTATCTGAAATTCATAGTTTAATTTCGAAATTTAATCACGGTCTGTTAGTACTTGATGATAATTTAAAACTGACCGGATATATTTCTCATAAAAGTTTACTCGGTGCAAAAAAACCAAAATTAATATTAGTAGATCACTTTGAAAGTAGCCAAAGTATTGATGGGCTAGATGAAGCTGAAGTTATTGAGATAATTGATCATCACCGAATTGGTGATATTGAAACTTCCTTACCGGTTGCGATTAACTGTAAACCATGGGGATCCACAGCCACAATAATTTATGATCAAATTCAGCGATATAATTTCAAACCTCCAGTAGAAATTGCTACATTATTACTTGGAGCTATCATATCTGATACAATTTTATTGAATTCACCAACGACAACAAATGTCGATATTAACTCCGCAAAAGAATTAGCTGAGATTGCAAAATTAAACCTCAGTGAGTTTGGCTTAACTGTTTTAAAAATGAACGATCAATTAGTAACCGCTGAGCCAAGGAAACTTCTAAATACTGACTGCAAAAATTATAAGTCAGGTGACATCAGATTTATAGTTTCACAAATTGAAACCGTTGACTTAAGTCAATTAGATGATAAAAGAAAAGAGAGTTTGACGGACGTTTTTACAAACCAAGTCTACAGAGAAGGAGTTTCATTTGGTGTTTTTATGGTTACCAATGTTATCGAACATAATAGTTTTGTCAAAATTGTAGGAGAAGATGAAAAGTTAATAAAACGATTATTACCTGACGATAAAACGATAACTGCAAACAGCTGGATAGCAGAAAAATGGGTGTCTAGAAAAAAACAGGCAATACCTTATTTTCTGGATACGATCAAAAAAAAGTTTTAATTTGCAATTTTATAAATAAGTAATCGATGTCAGTTACTCAGGATATCCATAAAGACCGGGATTTTAAATTAAATTTTGCAGAGCTCGGCTAACAATTTTTATATTCCAAGCATAGGAAAAAATTCCATACTCAGTGAATTCCACTCTACAGTTTTTAGATCAAGTGGATGAACAACTACAAGGACAGGTTCCTCTGCGCCATAACCAAATTTGATATTTCTACCGGCAAAATAATTGTTTTTTAATGGAATGTTATTAATTCGGTCTACTGCAGATTTGAGTGGAAACATTTCCCAAATTAATCCAAGTGCCAAAGCAATTAATAGTAAGCCAATTAATAAAAAATTTGATCGAGGTTTCATGATTTATTTTTAGATATCTGAATAATCAATAATGAAACTATTACGGCTATTGGAATACGTATCCAGTCTAAATTTAGCGCTAAATAATTATTACCGACCCAGCCTAATACCGGCATCCAGCAAATTGATGCTATCAGAGTGAGGATTAGTGTTAATTTATTTTTTGAAATTGAAGCAACAGCCAATGAGAATGCAACATGTTGGAGGACATTTAAATCCCCCAAACTACCAATCATACAAAATATTATAGATATGGATAAAACAATTTGATTAATATTAGCTTCATCTGATCTAATTTTAATATCGAAAATTAAAATTATCGCAGGTATCAACCAGACACAAAATGCCCAAAATCCAGTTTTATTAAATGGATCAGTTGTCCAAGCATGATATAAATCAAAACAACTAATAGTTAGATATATAAATACCGGGATTAATACAGCTGAAGTTTTTAAACCAATTTTCATTTATGAGGTTGAGAGATTAAATTTTTCATGACTTTTGTCGGCAAATAGTCGAAACATTAAAATACAAATCAGGAACATTGTAAAAACTACAACCATACCTCCAATAGTATGAAAAATACCTCCTGCTGTCTCTACACCATATATCAACCCGATTACTGTAATAAAAATTATTCTAATGGTATTTGAAATCCATACAATGGCTGGCAGCAAACAAATCGATGACCAAAAGTGCTTTGATTTGCGAAGATAAATAATGGCTAAAGAGACACCACCGATAAGCAAACTTTGCATTAAATTCATACCCGAACAAGCCGCTTCGACAGAAACTGTTAATCCTTCAATTTCTAAAAATGTTCCGCGCTGCTCAACATTCAATCCAACTATGTTAAATATTTTTGCTGCACTCCAAGCACCAGTAAGACGATAAAACCAACCGACAATATTTAAATCGAGCGTCACCCACGGAAAGCCCATCAATGGCAATAAGATTAATCGCTTAAGTGAAATAATTTCTGATGATGCAATAATAGAGATAAAACTGTAAAACGCTAAAGTCCAGCCTAACGCCATAAATAATGTTATGTTAAAGAGTATCCCGACTAAAAAAACAATGGTGCCAAATAGAGTCGTTATATCGATATTAAGATGAGAAATTTCATTAATCTTAAACGGTTTACCTAAATAAAATGTTAAGGGAAAAACACAAAGAATTGCAATAGTATCCACAGATTCCTCTAACCATCGAAAGTCACGAACCCATATCCATATAGCAGTAAGTATAAAAATTGATGAAATAATTTTTATCATTACTCTTCAGCCATTGCATTTTCGTTTACAATATCAGCGGATTCTTCCAATAACTTAATAGCAGCCTCTCTTTTTCTGTTTATTATTAGATGATCAATATCCAATGCTAACCATCTATCGGGAAATTTTTCTCGACCCTTCCAATTATTTCGCAATTTTGCATACTCCTCAACGTTGTCCTGATGGATAAACATCTTCGCGTTCAATAACGATGCATCCTCATTCTTATTTATCAGATCGGGTCTGTTATTAGAGATAATCTGAACTTTCGGTAATTGATATAGTTTTACAGCTAGATCAAGTTCTTTAGTTCGCCAGTTATCATTAAATTCAACCGACATGTTTTTAGGCCTGTTAATTGATAACATTTTGTAAGCCGCGTCATAATTTCTCTGATCAATCAATTCCTCAATGTAATTCAAACGATCAATCGCAGCTTTTTTTTCAGAATGATTTTTCCAAATAAAATAGCCGGTTACAGAAACAATAGTTATGAGACATATTAGAGAGAATGATAAAAATAATTTTTTGTGAGACATGTTTAAAATAAAATGAATCGACCTGAACTAATCAAATCGATTCACTTATAGTGCTAATGTAAAGTAAATCGTAAGCGTTCACAGAAATAATCATGAAAGCTACCAGTCTTACAGTAAATACAAGACAATTGTCATTGCGAGGAGCAAAGCGACGCGGCAATCCAGACCGTGGAATCGAGATAGATTGCCGCACCATCTTGCGATGGCTCGC
>JAJFLR010000113.1 GCA_021772565.1 Opitutales bacterium
TCAAATTGAATTGAAATAATGACACAAATTTCAGTCAACTTACCTGATTTCGGATGTCCAATTAATTACAAACAGAACGTGAAAACGCTGAAATTTTATGGCACTGCTTCGAAATAGGGGTTTCCGGCCAAGCACTAGTTAAACGGGGAAATTCAAAATCGATTACGACAACGATTACGACAACGACAACGATTGGAGAAAATTTATCGTTGTCAGTATGCCAAGCCGAAGGCTGGGGAAACGGTTGTCGTTGTCGTAATCGTAATCGCAAGTTAAAATCGGGGCAAACAAGTTTGGATGACGTTCTGATAATTTTGGATGATATTAATATTATTGCTGAAAGACTAGCTGACTAAAATTTGCAAAATTATACTTGTGTATTATTGATGAATTTAAAATTTTATTAGAATAAATAGATATGAAGGCAAAGAAAAAAGATGATCTCGATTTTGAACAAGCATTAAAAAAACTGGAAGCTTTGGTTGATGATATGGAAAATGGTGAAATTCCTTTGGCTGATCTTGTGAGTAAGTATGAAGAGGGCAATAATCTTCTAAAGCAGTGTCAAAAGCAGTTACATCAGGCAGAATTGAAAATTGAAGTTCTCAAGAAAAAAAATGAAGAATTTTCACTTTCTGACTTTAAGCCCGATAAATAACAGTATTTTCAAAGTTATCGCCTTAAGGAGCGTATTAACTTATTATTTCATTAAAAAATTGATTTTACAAATTATTAATCAATGTCATTGTTTTTAATACTTTTTTGATTTATCTATTTTCTGAATGTCTATTCTAGATTCAATTAAATGTCCTGATGATGTTAAAGCCCTCAATGATGACGAGTTACGAGTACTTTGTCTTGAGATCCGTCAACGTATAATCAATGTAACATCTAAAAATGGGGGACACGTTGGACCAAATTTGGGTGTAGTTGAGCTTACACTAGCTCTGCACAAAGTCTTTGATTCTCCCACAGACCGATTTATTTTTGATGTTTCTCATCAGGGTTATGTTCATAAACTTTTGACAGGGCGAAATAACGGCCAGTTCGACAATTTGAGAAAAACAGACGGCACAAGCGGTTTTTTATCCAGAAGTGAAAGTTCCCATGATTGCTATGGTGCCGGACATGCGGGAACTGCTCTTTCAGCTGCTTTAGGAATGGCTGTTGCCCGTGATAAAATGAGAAAAAAAGATCATATTGTCGCAATAATTGGTGATGCAGCTCTCACATGTGGTATCACTATGGAGGCCCTGAACAATATCGCAGTAAGCACAAATCGATTGATCGTAGTCTTGAACGATAATGAATGGTCAATTTCAAAAAATGTCGGCGCAATTTCAAAATATTTAAATGAGTTAATTACTAACAAAGCCTATAATAGATTTCATGATGATTTAAAAAGTTTTCTCAATAAAATGCCTGGTGGCGATTCGATCATTAATTTTGCTTCCAAAGCAAAGAAAGAGGCTAAAGATTTTTTGGTGCATTCCAGCTTGTTTGAAAAATATGATTTACGTTACCTGGGTCCGATAGATGGCCATGATTTGGATGTTTTAGTTCAGTATTTAACTTTTGCAAAACAGTCTGATCGACCCGTTTTACTGCATGTCATGACGGTAAAGGGTAATGGTTATGAAGCCGCAATTAATCATCCGGAAAAATTTCACGGGACAAGTCCATTTGAAATTAAAACAGGAAAAAGCCTGGGTAGTTCTGGAGCACCACCCAAATATCAGGACGTATTTGGCGATGCGATTGTTAATTTCGCCGAGAAAGATAAATCAATAATCGGTATAACTGCTGCGATGCCGGGTGGCACCGGGTTGATAAAACTTCAGGAAAAAATTCCCAATCAATTTTATGATGTCGGTATTGCAGAAGAACATGCTGTTTTATTCGCAGCCGGTTTAGCTACGTATGGTATGAAACCAGTTGTGACAATTTATTCGACATTTCTTCAGCGAGCAATTGACCCAATAATACACGATGTTTGTATACAAAAACTTCCGGTAGTATTTTGCATGGATCGTGCCGGTCTTTCACCTAACGATGGTGCAACTCATCACGGTTTATTCGATATTGCCTATTTACGCTGTGTTCCTGAGACCATAATTATGCAGCCCAAAGATGAAGATGAATTAGTCGACATGATGTGGACTTCAATAAATACAGAGCAGCCGACCTTTATTCGTTATCCTCGTGGATCTGCAGAGGGTATTGAGATAAAATTAAAACCACAAAAAATAAAAATTGGTGAAGCGGAAACTTTATGTTCAGGGAAAAATATAATTATCTGGGCTTTAGGGCCATGGATAAATGATGCACTATTGTTAGCTGAAAAACTGACTAAAGAAAATGGTATATCGGTGGGTGTAGTGAATGCACGATTTGCCAAACCGATTGATAAGACATTGTTGATCAGAAATGTCCAGGATTGTGCATTGATAGTTACGATGGAAGATCATGTGCTAAGCGGTGGTTTTGGCAGTGCGATTTTAGAGACTTTGGAAGAAAATGAAATAGCTGCAAAAGTATTACGCATCGGCTGGCCTGATAACTTTGTAAGCCACGGTTCATCAGTTGATGATTTGAGAAAAGCAAATGGTATCGATTCCAATTCTGTTTTTAATCTTGTCTTAAATCGTTATAAGAAAATTTCTGACAAACAATCTAACTATTCAAATCAACCGATAGTTGAAGATGTTGTATCCTCGTTAGGCTGATTCATAAATATTCAGCTAATTAATATTTTACACTGCAACCGTAAGGTGTTGTATTGGATATAGAGACTATTTTACCCTGCATTGACTCGGTCAATGCAGATACAATATAATTATCCGCATTGGCAATATCTGATGTGTCCACAGATCTTATACTATCTATAGCACCTTGGTATACAAGTATACCATCGGGATTAATTAAATACATGTGTGGCGTTGTTTTAGCGCGATACTTTTTGCCAACTGTTCCGCTACTGTCCAGCAATACTGCTGTCGGACTACAATTGCGGTCATTAATTAATTTGTTTGCTTCATCGTTATTCACATGGCCTTGTTTTTCAGGAGCCGATGATATAATGCTTAGCCAAACTACATCTTTTTTTGTGAATTTTTTTTGTATAGCCTGCATGTCGCCATGATCATAATATTTTTTTACAAACGGGCAAAGGTGATTTGTCCACTCAAGCACTACATGTTTTCCTTTGTAATCTGCGAGTGTATGAATTTTTCCATTGGAATCGGAAAGCTTGAAATCAGGTGCTATACTTCCTGTCTCTACTTGTGCAATAACAGTGGCGTATAAACCAAAGATAGATGCTAAAAATATTAATAAAAAAAATTTATTTATTTTCATAATATGATGTTAGTAAAAATATTCTATTTTTATCAAATAATAAAAAAATTTTATTTTAAGTTACCGCTTCTCGTTCCATTCTGGAGATTTAAATTGGCGATATGTAACTTCATATATATCCTTCGAAATTTCCGGCCATTGAATATCTATTTTTTTTGTTTCAAATAGAGCTGCCAAGTTTTCAGTAAAGGAATTTTGGAATTTTGTTTCATCTACCTCTAATAATGTTTTGCTAATTGTACCCTGAAAAAGTAGTCCATACTTATTTCTTTTCAATGCAGCACCGGCAATTTTTTCATCAGATTTACTACAAATTACATCATGAGCTGATGGTAATTGAAAACAATGTGATTCGAGTTGTGGTGAAATAGCTATATCTTTAGATAAATTATAATTACTGTAATCGGGGTCATTACAACATGGAAATAGTTTGGCTGATATCGATAAAATTTCCATTGCTGATTTTAAACATTCGTGGATATATTTATATAATATCGAAGGTTTTTCACGATAAAAATTGGACGATGCCGGGATAATCAAGGTATAAGTCCAACTGTTTTGATGATCAACTAATCCGCCACCTGTTGGTCGTCGACAAATTTGTATCTCCTTTTTTGCGAGTTGATTAATCACCCATTGATAACTCTGACTGTAACCAAACGTGATTGACGGTTTATTCCAGTCATAAAATCTAAATCTAATTGCATCAGGATATGGATAATTTTCTAACAGCAGAATATCATTTGCCATTTGTTGAAATGCATTTCCAAAATTATATGGAAGTATGTGAAAAATTGGGGCTTGCATATGATTAGAATTTCATTTCAAATTTTATTGAAAATTGTTTGTTTTATACATAACAGAATTTGTATCTAATGTTGGATTGTCGACCTACTTTTTAATTAATTTGATCAATAATAAAAAATAATATGAGTAAAAAAATTGTTGTTTGTGGCGGAGGTGGCTTTATCGGAGGTCACTTGGTAAATGATTTATTAGAGCAGGGTCACCAAATTAGATCGGTTGATCGTAAGCTATTTTCTGATTGGTATCAAAAATTTGATGATGTAGAGAATATTGTATTAAACCTTGAATGCAAAGATGCCTGTGTTCAAGCATTGGAAGGAGTTGATGAAGTTTATAATTTAGCTGCTGATATGGGGGGTATGGGTTTTATAGAAAATAATAAAGCACTTTGTATGCTAAGTGTTTTGATAAATACTCATCTTTGTATGGCTGCTAAAGATGCTGGAATTAAAAAGTTTTTTTATGCTTCAAGTGCCTGTGTTTATTCCGCAGTTAAACAAACAGAAGCTGAAAATCCAGGTCTTAAAGAAGAAGACGCATATCCGGCATTGGCTGAGGATGGTTATGGTTGGGAGAAATTGTTCAGTGAAAGAATGTGTCGTCACTTTATGGAAGATTATAATTTACAGACACGAGTTGCCAGGTATCATAATGTTTATGGCCCAAATGGCACGTATGATGGTGGACGTGAAAAAGCACCGGCTGCGATTTGTCGTAAAGTAATTGAGGCTAAATTGAGTGGTAAACACGAAATTGAAATCTGGGGTGATGGTAGTCAGACTCGATCATTTATGTATATAGATGATTGTGTAAAAGGCACACAAACTATCATGCATAGCGATATAATCGAACCGATAAATTTAGGTAGTTCGGAGATGGTTACAATTAATAAACTTGTTGATTTAGCTGAAGAAATTGGAGATGTAAAACTTAAAAGAAATTATAATCTCGATGCACCAAAAGGTGTGCGTGGTCGCAGTAGTGACAATACCTTAATTCAGAAATATCTTAATTGGGAACCTGATATTAAGTTGAGAGATGGACTTGAGAAAACATATCGTTGGATTTTTGATCAAATTAGTAATAAATAAATTTAAAATTTACCTCATAGGATAAAACCCGTTACATACGGGTTTTTTTATGCGAACTATGGATGACTTATACGTCAAAATTTTAGGAATTAATTTTTTTGTTGGTTCTGCTAAACAAGCAATTGCTATTTCTAAGAAGGGTGGGCTGGTTGTTGTTCCTGCCGCACCTGCAATGGTGGAGATGGAAGTTGATCATCAATATCGAGACGCCGTAGTAAATGCAGATTTGGCTATTACTGATAGTGGATTCATGGTGCTTTTATGGAATTTAACACATAAAAATAATATTAAGCGATTGTCAGGTCTTGAATATTTAATTGATTTATTAAAGGAGGATTGTATCCGAGAAAAGGGGCAAACTTTTTTTGTTATGCCAACAGAAAAATCTAAAAATAATAATCTTACCTGGTTAAATTCGACTGGAATGGATGTGTCTGATGATGATTGTTACTGTGCACCAATGTATGAGAAAAACAAAATTGTTGATGATAATTTGTTACAAATTATCAATGATAAAAAACCAGCACACATAATTGTCTGCTTAGGTGGTGGAGTTCAGGAAATTTTAGGTTATTATTTACGTAAAAATTTAGATTACAAACCAGGTATTCATTGCATAGGAGCTGCAATCGGATTTTTGTCCGGCGATCAAGTAAGTATTCCGGAATGGGCAGATCGATATTACATTGGCTGGCTCTTCCGGTGTTTATCTGAACCATCAAAATTTATACCTAGATACTGGAAGGCAAAAAAATTAATTTTTATGATGTTAAAGTATAAAGATCGGTTGCCCGGATAAATTTTTTCTTAAAAAATGAAATTAAAAAGTAAATCCCAATATCCTGAAGAAGAATTTCAAATGGCACCCATGGTTGATATGGTTTTCCTGTTATTGGTATTTTTTATGACAGTTAGCACACTGGCGCAAGCAAACAGGAATATTGAATTAGATCTACCTGAGTCAGAAGAGAGTTCAGTGCCCAAAGAATTATCTGATCGAGGAATAATTTCAATCGATAAAAATTTTCATGTTTATGTTTCTGAAAAAAGAGTTACGATTGACGAGCTGAAAAATCATATTAAAGATGCTTTGATATCCAATCCGGAACTTAAAATTCAAATTAGGGCAGACCATAATGTTCCCTATAGAGAACTAAATAAAATTTTAAAATTGTGTGCAGATTTGGGGTCTAATGAAATAATTTATTCTACGTATCAGGCAAACTTATAGCATTTAATTCTTTGTTGTTATCATAATCGGAATATTAAAATGGAATGCTAAAAATACTGATGTCTGAGTTTAATAGTTGCGATAATCGACATGTATTTTTAACTATAATTTTCTTTTAGTCGTTAATATTGCGACTGGAAAATTAACTTAATTTCTAGACCAACTCCATCAATTCATTGATGTTTTTAGTTGGAGCTAAGCACTCAGTCCCTACACAAAGCTGATATCCATCAGCTTGATTTTCATCATCGGTGGTAATTAGAAATGTACGTCTCAACGGTTTCACTGACAATGCATTTTGTAGAGGATTAAGATCAGCTATACCTTTGATTTTAATAACTGCTATTCCAATTGCATTGATTGTGTATCCTGCTAGTGCATGTGGAATTGCAGACGGAATCTCATCTACCATTCCGTGATGTGCTTGTCTGAGTAAGTTTAGCTGTTTTGTGTATTTACTGTCACCAGTGAGTGCAAATAAATCAGAGAAGCAATGTACTAAAACCGAATTAGCGGAAGGGATGGCATTATCAAACCAATCCTTTTTACGGCTTATAAGCGTTTCGTGATCATCTGATGTAAAATAGAATCCAGGGTTTTCTTCACTATCGCTGAAATGATCCTGGATTTTATTAATTATAATTTGAGCTTTATCTATATAAGATTTTGAGCTACCAGCAACAATCCAATCAGACTTAGAAGCTAGCGTTAAGAGTGCCTGCACAAAAAATGCATAGTCATTTAAGTAACCATTATGACATGGATTGTTATCGTGCTGGACTGAGAATAGACGATCATCGTTGTTTTTCATCTTTTCCCATATCCAATTCGCAGATTTAATTGCTAGCTCAAACCATTTTTTATTACCAAAATAAAATCCAGCTTCAGCCAGACTGTTAATAACTAAACAGTTCCAGGATACCAGTTGTTTGGTATCGAGGTTTGGTTTGATTCTGTTTTGACGAACTTGAAATAATTTTTCGCGTAAAGGTTTAAGTTTCTTTCTAGTTTCAATATTTTCAGTAAGCAGTACCGGATTAGAATAACCTTGCATGAAATTACCATCAATACTGATGTCATAGATCTCACTAAAAGTTCGGGATCCTTCTTTACCTAAAACTTCTTTTAATTCATTTTGATTCCAAATGTAAAATTTCCCTTCAAAGCCTTCGCTGTCGGCATCAATTGATGAACTAAAGCCGCCGGTATTGGAACTCATTTCTCTTTCTAACCATTGTATTGATTCTTCAACAACTGATTGATACAGTGAATTGCGGTAGCGAAAATATGCTTTTAAATAAATATTGAGTAGAAGTCCATTATCGTAGAGCATTTTCTCGAAGTGGGGAATTTTCCAATAACGGTCAACACTGTAACGGGCAAAGCCACCGCCCAGTTGATCGTAGATTCCACCATGAGCCATATTTTCTAAAGTTGTATTGATGACAAAGTCTATACGACTAGCAAATTTTTGCTGTTTAAATTCAATCTCTGCACTACTTCGAATTTCAATTAGAAAATCGAGTGCCATTGATGGAGGGAATTTAGGCTCATTACCAAATCCTCCGAATTGGTCATCATGACTACTACAAATTTTCTGAGCGGCTACAACGAGCTGTTCATTTTCTAATGACTGACCATCGAATGTAAGAGGGATATTGGAAGCCGATAAATTTTGGACAATCGATTCAGCATTTTCCAGAATTTTACTCTGTTCTCTCTTATAAAATTCAGAAATACGCATTAGTAATTGTGGCCAGGGAATTATATTATGGCCACTCGATGGATCAGGTGGAAAATATGTCCCTCCTGCAAATGGTCTACCATCCGGAAGACAAAATACATTTAATGGCCATCCTCCATTTCCATTCATCATTTGAACCGCCTCCATGTATATTTGATCGATATCTGGACGTTCCTCTCTATCTACTTTAATGCAGATAAAATGGTCATTCATAATATTGGCTATATACTCATTTTCAAATGATTCATGAGCCATAACATGACACCAGTGACACGAACTGTAGCCAATAGATACCAGGACAGGAATATTGTTTTCTTTAGCTTTTTGAAATGCTTCATTTCCCCAAGGTTGCCAGTCAACGGGATTGTCTGAATGTTGTCTTAAATAGTGACTATTTTCGTTCAATAAATTATTTGCCATATTGTAATTATTTAAATCAATTCTAAAAGATGCGCGAGACTCAAATTGAGGTAATAAAATTATAAAATGCAATTGAATAGAGAGTAATTTATTCATAAAGATTTATTTATGCCGAAAATCCAAATATTGACTGATCATGTAGCTAACCAAATTGCTGCCGGAGAAGTTATTGAGCGTCCTGTTGCTGTGATAAAAGAGTTGGTCGAAAACAGTTTGGATGCCAATGCAACAATAATAGAAATTGAAATTAAAAATGGTGGTAAGAATTATATTAAAGTAGAAGATAATGGTTGCGGTATGAGTCAGGAGGATGCTCTTTTATGCCTGGAGAGACATGCAACGAGTAAGATTAGGCATGTTGATGATCTGAATACGGTTTATAGTTTTGGGTTCCGAGGTGAAGCGATACCGTCAATAGCAAGTGTTTCTAAATTTACATTGTTAACCCGTTGTAAAGAGAGTCAACAAGGTGTAGAAATATTTGTAAATGGGGGAAAGTTTATTCACAGAAAAGATTGCGGTATGCCAGTTGGTACTAAAATTGAAGTGGCACATCTTTTTAATTCTGTGCCGGTTAGACGAAAATTTTTAAAAACTGATAATACAGAAGCTGCCCATATATCATATTTGGCCAGGATATTAGCAATTTCTAATCCTGATGTTTCATTTACGTTATTGGACAATGGACGCATTAGGTTTAAATCACCTGAATGTCCAAGTCTTCTCGATCGAATAAGGGAAATTTTTGGCAATCAGATTTCTGATCAAATTATTTGGCTGGAAGCCGAAGAGGGTGGATTGAAATTATCTGGATATATTGGGAAACCGGGTGTTGGGCGATCTACCAAGCAGGAAATGATAACATTTGTAAACAAACGACCCGTTGATAGCCGGACATTGAATTATTCTATCATTGAATCATATCATACATTTTTGCCTAAGGGTAGATATCCATTGGCATTTTTGTTTTTGTCTATACCTGCAAACGGAATCGATATCAATGTGCATCCAGCTAAACGTGAAGTAAGATTTCGTGATGAAGGAAATGTTCGTCAATTTGTAATGCAAACATTGATCAATAAATTGGTTGAGGAATCTAAACCTAAGATTTCAGCAGTTAAAAAAAATGATGAAAATTCAACTCATAATTTAGCTTTTCAGCATGACACAAAAAAACTGAATTTATCTTCATTGGCAACAATCAAAACTCTACCTACTCAAGTGATAACGAGTGGTGATAATAAAATTCATTTCACTGATCGTACCAATGATATCTCAGGTAGGATTAATAAAAAAAATTTAGATAATGAAATTAAAAAATCTAAAAATGATGGTAGAAGTCAAAATAAAAACCTTAGACTCGACTGGCGTTTTATAGGGGTAACTTTTGATCAATATATTATTTTTGAAGTAACAACTGGTTTAATTTTACTCAATCAAGATGCTGCTAATGAAAGAATATTTTTTGAGGAAATAAAATCAAATTTGGATAAGGACGCACAAGCGCATCAATTGCTTTTATTTCCAGTTCCGTTAGAGTTGGATCCGATTGCAACTAATATTCTTAATGATAATATGGAATTTTTTGAGCAGAATGGATTTAACATTGAACCCTTTGGTAGAAATTTTTTTCGAATGCTAACTATACCCAACTGGCTAAATGCTGATTTGGGAGAAATATTTATTAAGGATATTATTTCATTGATTAAAGAAAATGGTATTCAACCGAGCAGCTCCAACTTGACTTATGAATTAATTGCCAAAATAGCAGTAAAAAGAATGAAACATATCAGTATAATGACAAATGAATCCGATTGTATAAAATTAGCTGAACGATTAATGAATTGTAATAACCCAATGACTGACCCAAGGGGACGCCCAATCCTCATTGAATTCAAGCAAAATGATATCAATAAAAAATTTGGCAAATGACGTATTTACAAAATATTATGAATTTGTTCTATTCATAAACCCAAAATATTAAATTAAATTAATTGATAAAACAGAATATTTGTATGAAAGAAAAAAATTTAAACAAAACAACTAAATCAGCTAAGGTTAGACCTGACACTAAACAGACCAGGGTAAGAACATCAATGGCAACAAAGACACCATGGGGATTTAAAATAAATACTAGTAAAAGTGTAGAAGGGTTAATGACATCTATCGTCAATCAATTGAATTTAACTCTTGCTCGTGATATAGGAACAGCAACAAAACGTGATTGGTGGTTAGCAACATGTATCACGATTCAAGACAGAATTCTGGATAGATATATCGCAACTATGTCAGTACATAATAAAGAGAATACCAGGCGTGTTTATTATTTATCTTTAGAATATTTGATGGGACGGCTTTTGCTGAATAATCTACATAATTCTAATTTATACAATAATACCAAGTTAGCACTTCTTGAGTTAGGTCAAGATATAGATGAAATTTGTAATGAAGAAGTAGATATGGGACTGGGGAATGGGGGGCTCGGTCGATTGGCAGCCTGTTTTATGGATTCATTAGCGACGTTGGAATATCCGGCTGTTGGTTATGGGATACATTACGAGTTTGGACTTTTTCGCCAGGAATTTGTTAATGGAAAGCAAGTAGAACATCCTGATAACTGGTTACAGTTTGGAAATCCCTGGCAAATAATTAGACCGGAGTACACACAAGAGATTAAACTATACGGCAAAGTTGAAACCCATTTTAACGATAACGGTGATCCATATCCGGCATGGATAGATCGCAAGACAATTGTAGGTGTGCCCTGGGATATTCCCATTTGTGGTTATGATGCACATACTGTTAATTTTTTAAGGCTTTGGGAATCGCGAGCATCAAAAGAGTTTGATCTTACTGTTTTTAATGAGGGAGGTTATGTCGAGGCGGTTAGAGAAAAAGCTGTTGGAGAAACAATTTCCAAAGTACTTTATCCTAACGATAATACAGAGTCAGGCAAAGAACTGCGTCTGGTGCAACAGTACTTTTTTGTATCCTGTTCGATCAAAGACATTATTCGTAGATATTTTGTGAAAAATGAAGGTTGGGATAATTTTGCAAAAAAAGTTGCCATTCAATTAAATGACACGCACCCGGCTGTTTCTATTGCCGAGTTAATGCATATATTAATTGATGAATATAATCTCGATTGGAATTATGCATGGGAAATTACCAAAAGTGTATTTGGATATACCAATCATACTCTATTGCCTGAAGCTCTAGAAAAATGGAGTGTACCATTATTTGAAAAAGTGCTTCCAAGACATTTACAGATCATATTTGAAATTAACAGGCGATTTCTCGATGAAGAAGTTGAGGCAAAATGGCCAGGTGATGATGAAAAGAAAAGAAGTTTGTCTCTGATTGAAGAGAGTAGCCCAAGAATGATTAGAATGGCCTTTCTTTCAGTTATTGGCAGTCACTCAACTAACGGTGTAGCGGCACTGCACACAGAGCTTCTAAAGTCACGTCTGTTTCCGGAATTTTCGGAGTTGTTTCCAGAACGATTTAATAATAAAACAAATGGCATAACTCCGCGACGCTGGCTTAAGTCATGTAATCCGCAACTGTCTGAACTTATTGATGAAACTATTGGAATTGAGTGGCCAACAAATTTAGACTTACTTAAAAACTTAGAAAAGCCATCCAGTGATCAAGGGTTTCAGGATGCTTTTATGAAGATAAAATATGATAATAAGGTAGTTTTATGTGATATTATCAAGAGATTATGTAACGGATTAATTGTGAATCCAAACGCAATATTTGATGTTCAGGTTAAACGGCTGCATGAGTATAAAAGACAGCATTTAAATTTACTGCATATTTTAACGCTTTATCGACGATTGCTTCATGATCCTGATTGTGATATTTGTCAACGTGTGTTTATTTTTGCTGCAAAAGCAGCACCTGGATATGAACTCGCTAAATCAATTATTCACGCAATTAACGCTGTTGCTGAAAAAATAAATCATGATAAAAGGATTAACGACAAATTAAAGGTAGTTTTCTTACCTAACTATAGCGTATCACTTGCTGAAAAAATCATTCCGGCAGCAGATTTATCTGAACAAATCTCAACTGCCGGAAAGGAAGCTTCAGGAACTGGTAATATGAAATTAGCATTAAATGGAGCTGTAACAATAGGAACACTCGATGGAGCTAATGTCGAAATTTTAGAAGAGGTAGGTAAAGATAATATTTTTATTTTTGGCAAAACAGTCGATGAAGTAGAATTGATTTTAGAGCAAGGCTATAACCCGTATGATATCTATTATAATAATGAAGAATTAAGAAACGTAGTTGATTGGATTGGATCCAACTATTTCACACCCGATGAACCTTACGCATTAAATTTAATTAATAATAGTTTACTGGAAGGGGGCGATCCGTATTTGGTTCTGACTGATTATGATTCATATTGCAAGAGTCAGCTTGATGTCGATCTCGCATATCGAAATAAAAAAATGTGGGCAAAAATGGCCATAATAAATACAGCGAGAATCGGGAAATTTTCATCGGATCGAACGATTAAACAGTATGCTGATGATATTTGGAATATTAAGCCACTACATGTAACGAATTGATAATTGAATAGTTGATTCAATTTTTTAGAGTGGTAATTTATTACTAAAACATTTTATTAAATTATTTATTCAAAGAATTGCCTGGTGGTGTAATGGTAGCACAGTTGATTTTGATTCAATCAGTCAAGGTTCGAATCCTTGCCGGGCAGCCAAATAATGTAGCTGAAAGATTCTGAATAGTTTGAGCATACTGCAATATACTAAAAGTAAAGAATTCAAACTTATTGGGCTAGTATATATTAGCTCAATAAATTTTCAAAATAAACAGTATTGCTTATTTTAAAGCTTTTTAATTAATAAAATTAGTTTAATTTATGGAAATCTTTAATATTATATTATAAATGAAAGAATCTGATTATGTCCAAGATCATGAGAAATGGATGGAGAAATTTAGACGTCTACCATTTTTAAATTCATTTAATGAAGATTATCTCAAAAAGATAATTAGTCTAACAAAAGTTCAGCACTATAGTGCTGATGAAGTTATAATCAGGGAGGGTGATACTGATAATGTTTTATTTATACTGCTTTTTGGTGAGGCTCGTGTTTATAAAAATGATAAGGAAATTGCCAAGTTTAATACAACTGGAACTTTATTTGGTGAACTATCTGTAATCAATGAAGAAACTCGTTCCGCTACAGTTAAAGCTGCCTGTAAAGTAATTTGTTTAGCAATTGATTTCTCATTTTTGAATACAATGTCACCGTTAGATAGTAATACCTGTTATACTTTAATTTATAGAATTTTAATTGAAATTGTAACTGATAGACTGCGTGATACTAGTAACGAACTTTCTAAACTTAAAAAAGAACTAGCTGACTTAAAGTCAAATTAATCAAGTTTTAGTATAAATTAATTTCTGGACAAAACAAAAAATGTGTAGCTGTAATTTTTATCATTACTCATGCGCTTTGAAATCACTGTTTTGAACTCTGATTTCCAAGATGGGAAAAATGTATCGCCAATGATATCAGCTTTTATTGCCGTTAGATAAAGAAGATTTGATTCAGGCAATGACTCTTCATAAATTCGTTGACCACCACAAATCCAAATTTGGCCCTGATGGGAGGTAGCTAGATTTATAGCTGATTTTACTGAGTTAGAAACTAAAACACCTTTAGATGCTAGTGAATTATTTTTTGTAACAATAATAAATAAACGATCACTTTTGATTTCGTCGAGTGCCACCATTTCTTCATATGCAACTCTTCCCATTATCAGAATTCCTCCTTTAGTCTGATCTAAGAAGTAATTCCAATCTTCCGGTATACTCCATGGCAGTCTGCCATTTACACCAATAACACGGTTACTTGAGCAAGCTACAATTGTATTTACAGTTCTCATAGTTCAACTTTGTTTAAACTGTAGAATATAATGTTTAGGTAATAATTGAAACCTGAGTTAACAAAATAAGGACAATTTAAATTCCTTATCGAGGTGAATATTTTTTAGTAATAACAATACTATCACCGAAAAGATTTATAGTCCAGCCTTAACAAATCTAACTGTGCTGTCTTTATCTTTAACCTTAACTTCAACTTGATTAGCGGTACTATTGCCCACATAAGGTAATGCTGCTGCAGTCATGAGTGGAACATATTTTCTTAAGTCTTCACTCTCATCTTTGTTTTTAATTGATATACTCCATGCTTGTGAACCTACGTCATCGTTAGTTACGGGTTTGTTTTCACGAGCAGTTATATTTAAAAACTTTTCATAAATTGTAACCGGAACTACTTTTTCTTCAATGCCTACTATTTCCTTTTTAGGTGGATCGTATACAGTTGTGGTAACATACTTGATATTACCTTTCTCGTCTCTAACTGGAGTTCTAACATTACTGTATCTACCGCCACTCATTCCATAGACGGGAGTACTAAATTTTTTAAACTCTACCTTTGGTTCACCTATGCCGTAGTTAATATCAATAATCATTTCAGCACTTTTATAGCTAGGTGCTTCATATAAACCTTTTCCAGATAATGCTGTTTTTACAAATCGGGCAACTTCTTTAAATTTTAAATCATCTTCCGAAATTTCATCGTTACCACTAACTATTTTGTAAGAATAAAGTTTTGCTATTTCTGAATTACTTATAGCGTCTACTTTAAAGCTATAATTTGTTGAACATCCAATAAACAAAAATGAAACACCCGTTAGTATAAATAATTTTAAGAGTACCCCAATTTTACAATTATTAATGAGTGTATTTTGTTGAGGTCGATTTTTCATTTATCATTCTCCTCGTCTTCTAAATCGGCCTGGCTTAACTCTAGTCCGATTAATTCTTCTTCAAGACGTTGAATTTCTTTTTCAGCAGCTTGTTGTCTTTGCTCAGCTTTTTGTAATTCTTTGGAACGCGCAATTGCATCGTCTCTTTCTCTTCTCAACTCTTTGAGTCTTTTTTCAGCATCGTAGGCTCTTTTTTTCGCTTCGTTTATCTCTTCTTCTTTTATTCTTTGTCCTTCTATAATTGCTATTTCCCGATCTTTAGCTGCTTTAGCCAAAGCTTCTTTTTTTCTTTGTTTGGCAAGCTCTTGTTGGTAAGCTCTTTCTTGTGCAATTTGTTCTTGTTCTTTTTTGATTTTAGAATCTTTAGCTGCACCAATAATGCCTCCTATTACTGCACCGCCTAAGGCTCCGAGAGCAGCACCTTCACCTGTTTCACCACTTTGATGTCCAATTACTGCACCAATGGCTCCACCTGCAGCTGCACCAGTTCCCGCACTGGTTTTAGTATTTGTATTCCCGGTTGTGCAACCTGTGTTAAGAATAATTGAAAATAAAACACACATAATAGTAATTTTATTTAATATTCTCATTATTCTGAAGTTATGCTGCATGAAATTTATTTCAATAATTTTTAGGTTAATTTTACAAAAATTTATTAAATAAACATTTATTATAAAAATAAATGAACATATTAATATAATTAAAAGCTTTGAACTTTCAATATCAAATCTAAATTATATCAGTAATATACCCTATTATTTATTGATAATTATGATTTTTCTGTGAAATTGAGTGTTAATACGTCTGTGAACGATAAAATTACGGAAATTGTTTTAGTAAAATGGGGAATAATTCTTATAATGTCAAATAATTTACAAATAAAATAGTAAACAAATATATACTAATTTTATTTCTCTTTTTTGACTGGTTTTGCTTTCTTCTCTTTTTTAACTCTAGGAGGAAACTCAAACCCGATAGATCCATTTTTCTTTAAGTACAAAAAAGCGTCAAATGGTCGTTTTGTCTTTTTTGACATAAATCCTTTAATCAGTTCTGTTTTTTTATCTTTAAGCAATTTTTCAATTTGTTCATTGGGAATTTCCTTACTTAATAAAGTGCGACTAATATGAAAATCACAATCCTCTCGATTTTTTAAAGATTTTAGACAGTAAAATATTTTTGGCAGCTCAACTACGTTTTCTTCACATTTTGGACATTTTCCAATTACATTTAGTTCATCTATCTTAATTTCATCTAAATTTATTTTTTCGGCCGCATTGCTACCGGAATTTTCAAAAATGAATTCAATTTTATTTTCATCATTTAATTTTAAAGATGCGATAAAGGGTTTACCCATTTTTGATCGAAATCCTTCAAGGGGTCCAATTTTTCTATCAGAGATAAGTGTACTAATTTCATCCTCTTCAATTCTTCGATTACCAATTACTTTATATATTTTTAAAGTTTCATCTTGGGATTTATAAAATCTTAATCCTTCCAAAACTGGTTTTCCATCAGTGGGTGATATTATTTTTGTCTCTCTATGCTCTATTTTATCCTCGTCGAAATTTTTAGTTCGATCAACAACAGTTTTAGTCAAGTCAATGATTCCAGCCATAAATTGCTCACGAGTCATTTTACCTTCTTCGATCAAATGAAGTTTATGCTCCCATTCACCAGTTAAAGTTGGACTTGCCAGTGCATCAACTTTGACAGTTGTCATAAAATTAATAACGTTATCTGCCTTAGCCGTTGGTAATAAATCTCTACCATCGCGCTCCATATAACGTTCATATATTAGTCGTTCAATGATTTGTGCTCGAGTGGCGGGTGTTCCAAGTCCACTTTCTTTCATCGCTTCGGCTAATTCTTCTTCTTCGACAAGTTTTCCCGCAGTTTCCATTGCTGATAGCAAGGTAGCCTCGGTATATCTTGGTGGTGGTTTTGTCTGATCCTCATTGAGTTGAATGTCTGCAATTTTTGCTTTTGGTGGTGATCCGTCTTTATCAGATAATGGGGTTAAATTATCTTTATCATTACCATCTTTACCATAAATTTCCAACCAGCCTGGGAATACCAAAACTTTACCTTCTGTTTTAAAATTATGTTCACCGACAATACTCAATCTTGTTGTCACATCGAATTCTGCCGGTGGATAAAAGACAGCCAAAAACCGGCGTGCGATCATATCGAAAATTTTACTCTCTTGTGGATTAAGTTTTTGTCCAATAGTTCCAGTTGGTATTATTGCAAAGTGATCACTGATTTGAGCATTATTAAAAATTCTTTTGTTAGGATGAATCCAGTTGTTTGACAATATTGCTTTGCCATAATGATTAAGCTCTCCCTCAAAGGAATCGGCTACATCCTTACAAGTCTGGATGTAATCTTCCGGTAAGGCTTTTGAATTAGTTCTTGGATAAGTGATAGCTTTATGTTTTTCGTAAAGTGATTGTGCGACACTTAATGTCATTCTCGCGGGCATACCAAAACGATTGTTCGCCTCACGTTGAAGTGATGTTAAATCATATAATCGAGGAGGTGATTGCTTTGTCCGTTTTTTCTCTTCCGTGACAGTTGCATCATTCGCACTATTTAATTCATCAACAATTTTCTTTGCCACAGCTTCATCCCAAATTCTGTCAATCTTATCGTGAGAATCATCACTCTTCTTGAAATCAGCACGCTGGTATAGACCTTCATAATTTCCCTGATCAATACTGAAGTCACCAATTATTCTCCAATAGTGTTTTGGTACAAAATTTCGAATAATTTTTTCGCGATCTACAACCATTGTCAGGGTAGGGGTTTGTACCCGACCAATAGTAGCAACATTTCCACGAGCTCGTCCATAAATCCGAGTTGTCATTGCGCGTGTTCCATTGATTCCGATTAACCAGTCTGCTTCAGATCGACAGCGTGCGGCGTTTTTCAGCGGAGTCATACTATCGGCTTCTTTTAGATTACTAAAGGCATCTAGAATACCGGTTCCAGTCATTGATTGCATCCAAAGTCTTTTCGCCGGTTTTTTGCATTTACTGAGCTCATAGATATATGTAAATATTAATTCACCTTCACGTCCGGCATCACAGGCATTAATAACTTCATCAACATCTTTTCTCTTCAACAATTTTTTCAATTCGTTGAATTTTGATTTTGTCTTTTCAATTGGTTTTAGATCAAATTTTTCAGGAATGATTGGCAATGCACCCAACCGCCAAAATTTTAAGTCCTTGCTGATATCCTCCGGCATAAAGAGTTCGACTAAATGCCCAACTGCTGAACTGATCACATATTTATCATCTTCATACCAGTCGCCATTCTTTTTTATCTTACCGAGTGCATTAGCAAGATCTTTGGCAACAGATGGTTTTTCAGCAATTATTAATGTTTTCATATTTATTTTAATTCATTTACTATGGTGTCCAATTGAGACAATAAAGTGTCAATTGTCTCTTCAGTTTCGTCCCCCATATTTGAAATTCTGAAAGTTTTTCCCTTAATTTTACCGTAACCGCCATCGATCACACAATTGTGACGCTCCTTTAATCTTTTAATCAACTCAGGGATATCAATCTCTCTATTATTTTTGACACAGGTTAAACTCTTCGCAGCAAATTCTTTGTCAGGGAAAAGTTCAAATCCATTTTTTTCTACCCATGTGTGAACTTTTTGGTTCAAGCATTCGTGTCTCTTGAATCGTCTCTCAAAACCCTCTGTTTCAATATCTTCAAGTTTTGATTTCAAGCCAAACATTAGTGGAATATTTGGCGTGCTGGGAGTCATACCTTTTTCATGATTGGCATCAAATTCGTGATAATCGAAATAATAGCCACGATCACTCAACGATTCTGCTCGTTTCAATGCTTTTTTGTTTACACTTAACAAAGATAATCCTGGTGGGAGTGCCAATGCTTTTTGAGTACCAGTTAAAACCACATCAATCCCCAAATCATCTTTTTCGATCGGCACAGCAGAATATGAACTGACCGTATCGACAATTGATATAACCTCAGGAAACTCATTGATCACTGTCATTATCTCTTTCAACGGATTCATCACGCCGGTAGATGTCTCATTATGTACTAATGTAACTGCGTCAAATTCATTGGTCTGCAACTCCTTGCGCAATTTATCGGGATCGACAGGCTGCCCCCATTCAAATTGCAATGCCGTAGCTTCTTTCCCACAACGCTTGCTCACATTGAACCATTTGTCAGAGAAAGCACCGCACATTAAATTGAGAACCCTTTTTGAAACCACATTGCGCAATGATCCCTCCATGACGCCCCAGGCACTGCTGGTACTGATGTAGACTGGATCTGTGGTGCCAAACAATTTTTGAATTCCCGGCTGAATAGAGTTATAGAGTGCGACAAAATCTTTGCTTCTATGACCAAAAACCGGAGTCGTCATAGCTTTGTAACTTTTATCTGAAACTTGTGTCGGTCCAGGAATAAATAATTTATAGCTCATCTGTATATTATATAAGAATTCTTTTTGAACTTGATAGAATTAATCTAATCTGAAAGTGCTTAAAACGAATTGTAGTTAACGTCGTCAACACTCTTTATTAATTTATTTTATATTTGATACAGGAGCTGCCATTTATATTTCTGATTAAAATTAACCTTTTTTGATATTTTAAAACAATGATTATCAATACCTTGGTACTGTATCTTATCAATATGTATAACTACATGTATCAATTTCAAATATGATTACAGAATTTGTAGAACGTTTAAAAAAGAAACTGGAAGACTTTGAGCAATATACCGTTGATGTCATTTATAATCGGCGTCAAGGAAATGGCGTTAAATTTTATGGTTTTATATTAACCATTTTATCTTATATATTTAATTTTGTTGTTCAGTTTAGACTCCTACTTTACAAGAACCGTATTTTGCACAACCAACACTTGGGTTGTCTGGTTGTCGTAGTCGGAAATTTGACTGTAGGCGGAACCGGTAAAACCCCGGTCGTTGAAAAATTTGCCCGCAGTTTACACCAACAAGGCCGAACAGTCGCTATTCTTAGTCGCGGTTATAAAAGTAAGAAAGAGCCTCTTCTAAAAAAATGGTGGCGTCTCATTTCTCACGGTGAACCGACACCACCTAAAATTGTCAGCGATGGTGAAAAAGTTTTGCTCGACTCAAATCAAGCCGGTGACGAACCGTACATGCTGGCAAAAAATTTACCCGGTGTAATAGTTCTCGTCGACAAAAACCGAGTGAAGGCGGGTCTATTTGCCATAAAGAACTTTGGCGTCGATACATTAATCCTCGATGATGGATTTCAATATTTATCTCTCAAAGAAAATTTGCACCTGCTGATGGTCGATAAAAATGATCCTTTTGGAAACGGAAACTTATTACCACGCGGAATATTACGTGAACCGATAAAACATTTAAAGCGAGCATCCTACGTTTTTCTGACAAAATCAGATGGTAACAAAGATCAGGAGCTTGAAGACCTCATTCATAAACACAAACCTGATGCAGAACTTATTGAATGCACTCACCGCCCAAAATACCTCCAGGAAGTCAATGGAGATAACCGACTCGAACTCTCAGAATTAAAAGGGAAAAAAATAGGATCACTCAGTGGTATCGCTACTCCTGAAAGTTTTGAGAATTTTTTATCCAACCTTGGAGCGGAGATTAAATATAATCAACGTTACCTTGATCACCACCGTTATACAAACAGTGAGTTGAAACAGTTTTTTGAAAAAGCTGAAGAGGCAAAAGTCGAAATGGTCGTAACGACTGAAAAAGACGCCGTAAGAATTGAATCAGATTTTAAACCCAACATTCCTCTGTATTACATGCGAGTAGAAGTTGAAATTATAAAAGGCTTTGATGATTTTCAGGAAGCTGTTGCGCGTATCTGTTTTCCAAAACAGAAAATGCGGGCAACCCGTTTACCATTTGATAAAAAATCTCTGTCTAATGTGAGTTGATGTTTTTTGGCCGTAGCGTTAGATTATATCAGCATCAGGTTAGTCGCGGTGTTATTCATTGCTAAAAGTGATAGCATAAAAACCTTGCAGGGTGTTTATAAAATTATGCTAGATTAACCCCAATAATTTTACTAATAGTCTAGTATAAGATGTCTATATTTAAGAAAATATTTGGAATTAAGGAAGAGGACCATCAATCGATAGATGCTTCGTATGAAAAGATTAGTCCTAAAAGTTGTCAGGGAAAATATTATGTAAATTGCCAATGTCTTGAAAATGGCATTTGTTATGAGACTGCTCCTGAGTTATTTAAAAAAGATGAAGAAGAAGGCGTCTCTTACGTAGCCAAACAACCTGTGAGTGAAGATGAGTTAAAATTAATGGCCAAATGTATCGAGGGATGTCCCGTAAATGCAATTAAGGATGATGGTGAAGTAATCGATTGGCATGAATTTAAGAAGAAGAAAGAGATTTAAATATTTAAATTGACTGACACCAAAAAAGCACCAAAATGGTGCTATATGAATATTACACTTAAAAACATACCTAATTCACTACACGCAATTCTCAAAGACAAAGCTGTTGAGCATGGGAGAAGTTTAAGCAAAGAAATTATTTCTACACTTGAATCATCCGTGCTGCCAAAAAAAATACAGAACGAAGATTTTCTTGATCAGGTCAGAAAGAACAGAAGGAAATTAAAATTACGACAGACCATTAGTAAAATTGAATCTGCCATTCAAGATGGGAGATCATGACTGTCGTTGATACAAATATTATTGCCTACTTATTTATTCCTGGTGATTGTAGTGCAGCTGTTGAGCGTCTGTATAAAAAAGATTCAAACTGGGTAGCACCTGGTTTGTGGAAGGATGAATTTATTAATATTCTTTGTACCTATGAGCGAGCGGGTGAGTTATCATTTACTGAATGTTTGGAGTTAATCGAAAATGCAGAAGCATTGATGTTTGAAAAAAGTTTTCAGATAGCTTCGCACAGAGTTTTAGCAGTAGCACATCGCACACAATGTTCAGGCTATGACAGCCAATTTATTTCACTATCTGAAGATTTGGGCGTTAAACTATTTACCTATGATAAAAAAATTCTTGATGTATATCCTGAGTCATTAAAGCCAGTTTAATGAATTTAATATATTCTCAATGATCGATTCGAAATACATTAACATTGGTAAGTAGGCAGTTATAATTTTTGTATGTAATTATCAGTCTTTCATATAGGCGATCAAACCAATCTTCAAGATAAGCATTATTACTTTGACTATTCAGAATATAATATATTTTACTCGGCTTAATACTGAAATAATACCTGTATTTTAAAGCCATTTTAATTGAATTTTTCGCAATAATCTTTATATTTTTTTAAAGAAAAATACTAAACTATGGATTCTGATTTAATCCTGAAAATGGTTTTCAACATTGTTGGCGGCTTGGGTATTTTTTTACTCGGCATGAAGTATATGTCCGAAGGCCTACAGACAGTTTCCGGGCCAGCTTTACGTAAACTTATTAGTGCGGTTACCAATAATAAATTTTTAGCTATTACTGTTGGTACTGTTGTAACGTGTATAGTCCAATCTAGTTCTGTTACAACTGTGATGGTAGTCGGATTTGTAAATAGTGGGATCATGACTTTGAGTCAATCTATCGGTGTAATCATTGGTGCTAATGTTGGTACAACAATTACAGGATGGATATTAGTTTTAAAAATTGGCAAGTACGGCCTGCCAATTCTAGGAGTTGCATCCTTTCTATTTCTCTTTTCTAAAAAAGAGAAAATTCGATACACGGCACTTTCAATCATGGGTATTGGCATGATTTTCTTTGGCTTGGAGATTATGAAAAACGGTGTAAGTTTCATTAAAGAAATTCCCGAGTTTAATGAATTATTTCACAGTATTGACGGTACTACTTATACTGGGGTTATGTGGGCAGCATTTATTGGAACGATAGCGACGGTTATTGTCCAATCGTCTTCGGCTACTTTGGGAATAACTATTGCATTGGCTTCAAAAGGCGTGATCACGTTTGATGCAGCGGCAGCATTGGTTTTAGGGCTAAATATTGGAACAACAATAACTGCATATCTAGCTTCTCTAGGAACCGGCAGTAATGCAAAAAGAGCAGCGTACTTTCATGTGCTATTCAATATAATAGGCACTTTGTGGCTTTTCCCGGTATTCTTTATCTACGTGAAATTTGCTCTGGGTCTTGGTGGCTGGGTATCTGGACTACTTCACGTAGAATATGGTGTGGTAGCTAAAATTGCCAGTGTGCACACTTTATTCAATATTTGTAATACGGTAATATTTTTTCCATTCATTCAAATAATGACGAGTTTTCTCATTAAAGTTGTTCCTGAAAAATCTTCGAAAAAAACCAGTGACAGAAAATATCTCACACATCTGGATTTTCATATGTTTGATTCTTCGTTTGCTGCATTGGAACAATCAAAATTTGAAATCGGCAAAATGGATGAAAAAGTGAGTCTTATGTTTTCAAATTTGAAAACTTTTATTGATAAACCAGATAGTTCAGAAGATGTAGTAAAAGAAATTTTTGACCAAGAAGATATTCTGGATCATGTGCAAATAGAGATCACAACATTTTTGACTGATATTTTGGGTGAAGCTATTGCGCATGATATAGTGACTGAAGCTCAAGTTCAATTGAGAATGGCTGACGAATATGAATCTGTAAGTGATGAAATTACAGCGATATTAAAACTCCATTTACGACTAAAAGAATTTGAGATAAAATTTTCTGATGAACAGGTAAATGAGCTATTGGAAATCCATGATAATGTTGTGAATTTTTATAATTTTATACACACTAAATTTTCTAAATCTCACTCCAGGTTTATGGATAAAGCAAATGATCAAAGCCAACTGATAACAAAACAAATTCGCGAGCTTCGCAGTAAACATTGGGCTAGACTTTCAGGTAATAAAGTAGATCCAATGATTAGCACTACATACATGGATATTGCAAATGCCTACAGAAGATCTAATGAGCATCTGATTAACGTAGCAGAAGCACTCTGTGGTTTTAAAAGGCTATAAAGATACTCTATAGAGACTTTCTTCCAGGCTTTTACGGTATTGCTCAATCGAGAATTTTTCTTTGAATTTCTGATTGCCTTTTATGCCAAATTCAAAGCGAAGATCTTTACTTTTTATCAGTTTACTTATTTTTTCTGAATAAGAATTAGAGTCCTTTACCGGAACTAAAAACCCATTGATATTATCCTCGATTAAGTCCGGGATACCGCGCCAGTTTGTTGCGACTACCGGAAGAGAATGACTCATTGCCTCAATAACTGCCAGGGGTAAATTTTCCTGTTCATAAAATGTTGGAAAACAAAAGATATCTGCATTTGTGTATTGCTGTTCTTTTTTCTCACCTACCTGGAGTCCATGCAGTGTAATGTTATTTATTAAATTAAATTCAGTAATCTTGTTTATTACAATTTGTTTGAAATTTTCGTCATGAAATTCACCGACAAAATTAAAATGAAAATCAATTTTTTCTTGCAGCAAATTTTTGCATAAATCTAAAAGAACCAATATTCCCTTAGACTCTCTAAGGCTGCCAACGTATAATATTTGAATATCTTTACAACTGAAAGTTTGCCGAGATGTATTAGTGTTTACTAAAACCCCGTTATGAATAATACTTGTTTTCTTGCATTGCAGGAAATCTAAATCAATGTCTGAGTGACTTGTTACGAGGATTCCCATATCGGGTTTTTGATAAGCAATTTTATATAATTTTTTTAACGATGAAGAAAGGTTTGTATAATATTTTGTTAGACCTCCGGAATGAAAATGAAAAATGGTTGTTTTAAATAATGGTCTAATCGCAATAAGAAGGAGAATATCTCTTATGATTGGAACCAAATTACCACCAGCTGGCGGATAATAAAGATTTTTTATATTATAACGAAATTTTAGATAGTATGCTTTAAGAATAATAGCGAAAAGCTTGAAGATTTTTTTTATTTTAAACTTTCCGACGCTATCGATATCAGTTGAGAAATCCATTTTTAAATGAAAAATTTGCAAGGTCTCAAAATTACCATCTATGAAGTTTTTAATTGCTACTGCTTGTCCGTGATAGGGTGGTGGAGTCTGGCCTAATACTAATAATTTTTTTTTCATTAACAGTAATAGAGAAGATTAATTCAAAATTGAATTATAACCTTCCATGAAATTTTTATAAGCAGGTTGCCAATTTATCATTTTTTGAATTTTATCACTACTTATAATTCGATTTTTAGGATTTGATTTAGATTTGTTAATTCGGTGAGTAACGGATTCTAGATTATTTTCGAAATTAAATTTTGGTGACTCACATCCAACCTTTTCTGCTAACCAGTTAATCACATATTTTTTAGTAAATGGATTGTTGTCTGATAAATTAAATACTTCGTCCGATACAGATATGTTTGAATTTATTAAGCTCCATATTGCTGAGCAGATATCATCTCTATGAATCAAATTTAGAAAATGTTCACAGGATCCTTCAAATTCATTTTTGCCCTGCTTTAATTGATCTAACAGATAATGTCGATTGGGACCATAAATACCAGATAGTCTTAGTATATATAATGTGTTTAAATATTTTTTATCTAAATTTGATAGAATTTTTTCTGATTCCAGTATGATTTCCCCTGTACCAATAGCGTAATTAGTTGGAGAGTTTTCTGTGATTATTTCACCCTCATTTTGCGGATAAACAGAGGTGCTACTTGTGTAAATACATTTGTCAATATGGCCATTACTTATCCATTCAGCAATTGAATTTTGGCCATCAATATATGACTTTTTATATCCCTGAATCGTATTGGTTGCAGAACTTACACAGTTAATTACTATATTGCATTGTTGATTGATTTGTGAATGCCAAATAGTAGATCCAAGTTCTGCTTGGACTGGAGTTTGCACTCCTATTACTTTTAATTGTGCAAGTGCTTTTTTGTTTCGCGTTAAAGCGGTAACTAAAAAATTGTTCTCCACAGCTTTTCTAGCTATTGCTGAACCCAGATAACCACAACCAAAGATGACTAACGATTTTTTTTTCACTTTAGCTGATTGTTTCTATATTTACTGAATATTATCATAAAATTGTTGATTATCAGTATTAATGATACTTTAACAAGTATACTAAGCCTTATTGGAATAAAATTAACTATAATTGTAATATACTATGAAATTAGAAAGTTTTTATTATAATAATGAATCTGGATGGTCTGTTGAAAAATTTCCTGAAATTGATTCTGAAAAATCCGTCGTAATAATTTTTGGTGCATCAAGTTATATAGATTCCAAAGAACCTATTGATAATCTTTGTCAAGCGTATCCGTTATCTAAAATAATAGGATGTTCAACTGCTGGTGAAATTTTTAATACCGAAATCTTTGATGAAAGTTTATCCGTTGCAGTTTTAAAATTTGAGAAAACTGAATTACAGACTGCCTATTGTGAAGTGATTGAATCAACTGAATCATTTGCTGCCGGAGAATCGATTGCCAATAGTTTAAATAAAGATGGGCTCAAGGGAATACTGGTTTTATCTGATGGGCAAAGTGTAAATGGCACAGAGCTGATTCGGGGTCTTAACTCTAAAATACCAAACTCAGTTGTAGTTACAGGTGGTTTAGCCGGTGATGGCACAAATTTTAAACGCACTTGGGTTATTAAAGGTGGTGAACCTATATGTAATTTTGTGTCTGCTCTTGGTTTCTATGGCGACAGTGTCAAACTGGGTCATGGATCCAAAGGAGGTTGGGATATTTTTGGTCCAGAACGAAAAGTAACGAAGTCTAAAAATAATGTTTTGTTTGAATTGGATGGAAAACCAGCTTTGCAACTTTATAAAACCTATCTGGGTGATCGAGTATCTGAATTACCTGCTTCGGCTTTACTATTTCCACTAGCATTGAGAAAAGATTCAGATGATAACAAGAGTATCGTTCGAACCGTCTTGAATATTGATGAAGAAAATCAATCTATGATTTTTGCCGGTGATATACCTGAAGGACACCTGGTTCAATTAATGCGGGCTAATTTTGATCGTTTGATTGATGGAGCTGCTGAGGCTGCACTCATGACTAAGTGCGAATCAAGCACAAATTCTGATTCAGTTTTATCAATTGCAATCAGTTGTGTTGGTAGACGTTTAGTACTGGGTGAAAGAACCGAAGAGGAATTGGAATCTACTTTAGATACACTTCCTGAAAATACCAAGCAAATAGGATTTTACTCTTATGGCGAGATATCTCCTTACGCTACCGGTCATTGTGATTTACACAATCAAACCATGACATTAACTACTGTAAGTGAAGATGAGTGAAGCCGAGTATCACAGTACTTTAAAACGTCAGTTAAAACGGCTTAAAATTGATTCATCAACCCCTCCCGATTCAGGAGAATGGCAAAAGTTTTTAGATCGAGTTAGTCAGACATACAAACAAGCTGATTTAGATCGTTATGTAATTGAGCGTTCATTGGATATTTCGTCAAGTGAGATGTTGGAATTGAATGAACAGATAAGAGAGTACTCTGAAACAAAAATAGCTGCAGAGCGTGATAAATTAAAGACAATTGTGAGTTCCCTGGGTGCCGGTCTTTGTCTGTTAAACAATGAAGGGCTATTGCAAAATATTAATCCTGAGGCTGAAAGATTAATTGGTTATTCGGAAAAAGAGCTTATCGGTAAAAATTTCCTGGAAGTCGTTAAATGTCCTATAGAGAAAACAACTCGGGTAAAAACTCATGTGAGTAATTTTCAGAATACTTTAAGTTCTATGGAACTGTTTAGATGTGAAGATATTGAGTTTGTCTGTAAAGATCAGTCTATACTTCCGGTATCTTATATTCTAAATCCTATTAAAGAAGATAATCATTTAAGTGGGGCGGTAATGGTATTTTTAGATATCTCAGATAGAAAAGAAACTGAGAAAGCCATAATTCTTGCAAAGGAAGCAGCTATTGCTGCTACAAATGAAAAGTCGTTATTCCTGGCTAACATGAGCCATGAAATTCGAACTCCAATGAATGGTATTATTGGAATGACTGGAATTTTATTGGATTTGGATATGGACTCAAAACAAAGAGAACATGTTGAAATTATTCGAAGTAGTAGTGATATTCTGCTCAGTTTAATAAACGACATATTGGATTTCTCTAAAATTGAATCAGGGAAAATTGAGTTGGAAAATAACGCATTTGTATTGAGAGAATGTATAGAAGATTCAATTGATTTAATAACGCCTAAAATTATTGAGAAAAAACTGGAACTGGCATTTTATATTGATCATAGCTTACCTCAGGTTTTTACTGGAGATGCTACTCGGATTAGGCAGATATTAGTAAATTTACTAGCGAATGCGGTTAAATTTACACACAAGGGCGAAATATTTATTTCGGTAGAAGGCAGCAATTTGGGCAATAATAAATACAATTTAAACTTTTCTGTAAAAGATACTGGTATTGGAATTCCGCAAAACAGAATTGATAGATTGTTTGAATCCTTTACTCAAGTTGATGCATCAACAACCAGAAAATACGGTGGGACTGGATTAGGTTTGGCTATCAGTAAAAAACTTGCTGGTGTATTGGGTGGAGATATGAGTGTTGAAAGTGAACTAGGAATAGGCACTACATTTACTTTTAATATTATTGTCGAAATATCCAAAGATAGTCGTGTTGTAAATTACGAAGAGCATGTTAAGTTTTTGAAAGATAAAAAAGTCTTAATTGTCGATGATAATGATACAAATCTAAAAGTTTTACAGCTACAAACTACTGCTTGGGGAATGTGTCCAACAGTATTTAATTTACCAAAAGTTGCTTTAGATAGTGTAAAAAAAGGCGACAAATATGATTTGGCTATTTTAGATATGATGATGCCTGAAATGGATGGTTTAATGTTGGCTAAAGAACTAAGAAAATTTAAAACAAAAAGTGAACTACCTCTTATTTTGTTAACATCAATTGGGTATAGAAAACATGAAAAAGCCAATATATTCAAATCTCATTTAAATAAACCTATTAAACCAATTAGTTTATGTAACGTGTTGTTAAATGTTTTTGATGGCCCATTGATTTCGATTTCTGGTAAAAATAAGCAGGTAAAAAATGACAAAAAATTAGCAGAATTGATTCCTTTAAGAATTTTGTTAGCGGAAGATAATCTCATTAATCAAAAAGTTACAATATTGATGCTTGGCCGATTGGGGTATCGTACAGATATTGCTTCTAACGGTGAAGAAGTAATTGATTTGATGGAGTTGAAGGACTATGATTTAATCCTGATGGATTTACAGATGCCAGTTATGGGGGGGCTTGAAGCGAGTCAAATAATTAGAAATAATATTAAATGTAATCAACCTAAAATTATTGCTTTAACTGCAAGTGTCTCAGTTGAAGATAAAGAGCGATGCATAGAAGCTGGAATGAATGATTTTATAAGTAAACCTATTAGGTACAATGGACTAACTGAAGCGATCAACAGATGTTTCTCGTGATTATATTTTAAATGTCGGCAATTGTCGTCTAACTGAATTATTACAATAAGTTATTGAACCAATGTTCCAATCTTTACACCCAGTACTGCATTTTTGATATTTTCTGGATTATTAAGATTAAATACTAATATTGGCATATTATTATCTCGACAATGTGAAAAAGCGGTTGCATCCATGACCTTCAAATTTTTATTGATAGCATCATTAAATGAGAGATCATTATATTTTACAGCATCGTTATGTTTTGCAGGATCTTTATCATAAACTCCATCGACATTTGTAGCTTTTAATATTATATCTGCACCGATTTCACTTGCTCTTAAAGCTGCTGCAGTATCTGTCGAAAAATAAGGATTTCCAGTACCTGCGACAAATATTACTATCCTGCTTTTTTCCAAATGTCGAGATGCTCGTCGTCTAATAAATGGCTCGGCAACTTCAATAATGGATAGAGCACTTAAAACTCTGACTTCAACATTCATTCTTTCAAGACAGTCCATCACTGCTAGACCATTTATAACAGTAGCTAGCATTCCCATATAATCACCTGTAGTTCTGTCAATTCCACGATTAGTAGCACCTGATAGTCCTCGGAAAATGTTACCGCCTCCAACTACCAGACCAATGTTGACTCCTAATTCACCCACTTCTTTAATTGAGTGACATATTTTTTCAAGTTTTGCCGGATTAATTGGGTCACCATTATCTTCATCTCTTAAGACTTCACCACTAATTTTTAAAATAATGCGATTATAGATTGCTGGTTGTTTTGATGTTGATATATTGTTCATGATTAAAATTTAAAGAAACTTTTGTTTTTATCGTCAATCCAATGATACTAAATTATCAAAATTAAGTTAAACAATATCATAAATATGAAAATTATTTTATCGAAGTGGCGTAAGCAATATTTTTTTTGGATATTAGTTCTATTAATTTCACATAGCAATGTCTTAGCCGAAACTGATTTTAAACTTCCTTTTTCAAATGGTGAAAAACTTACGTATAGACTTCGTTGGGGATTTATAAACGTTGGGAAATGTATTCTCCATGTTGAAGGCCCTGTCGTATTTAATGGAGAACCAGCATATAAATTTGATTTTGAATTAAAGACTAATAAGTTTGCCGATAAATTATTTAAGATTAGAGATCATATGACCAGCTATGTTGATCTGACAATTAATAAGACAATACAGTCTTTCTTTAAACAAAATGAAGGACGAAGAAGCAAAGACATTAGTGTGGATTTTGATTGGGATAACAATACTGTTCAATACAGTAACTATGGAGAAAAGAGAGAACCACTCAAAATGACTAAATCCTATTTTGATCCATTAGCGATTTTCTTTTATCTAAGAAAACAACAGTTTAATTTAAGTGAAGATATTTTATTGCCAATCACCGATGGTAAGAAATTAATTGAGGTTAATGTGGATGTATTTAAAAAAGAAAAAGTTAAAACACCGGCTGGTACTTTTAATTCCTACATAATAAAACCAGAAAATAAATGGTTAGGTGGAGTTTATAAAAAAACCAAGAAACCAACACTTTCAATATGGTTTTCGGATGACCAGAAAAAAATACCAGTAAAATTAAAGAGTAAAGTTTTAGTGGGGAGTTTTAAAGCAGAATTAATTTCCATCGACTAGTATATGTCAAATATGTCTAGTCTTTTGGTGGTGCTTGGAAGATTGGCTGCTTTAATCTTTTCGAACTTATTTTTTCAAATTGAAGACCCACAAAAAAATCATGACTAATAAATTTGAGAAAATCTTTTCGATTTAAGATTAAACATTTACCCACTTGCTTTGCAGTAACATCTGCATTTGATGCACTATTTTTGAGTAGACTAATCTCACCAAAAAAATCTCCTTTCTTGATTGTCGCAACTTTTTTACCATCTTTTCTTACTTCAAAAGTTCCCTCGTAAACCATGTAAAAAAATAGATTCTCTTTATCCTGTTTTAACACTTCTTGATTTTCATTAATTTCAATCAAATTAGATAACTCAGCAAAACGTTGTATAGCCTGAGGGTGCCAATTTTTGCACATTGGTAAGGACATTAAAAATGCGCGTATTTGGATGATTTCCTTTATTTTATTTTCACCCAGTATTGTAACCACAAGGTTGTCAAAATCTGTTCTGGAAAGTGTCAGCAAAATTGTTGGCTTTATTGCTCTAATTGATCGGGTGCGTGGAATATTTTGAAGTAGGGCGATTTCTCCAAATGCGTCTCCTTCTGTCAGCTCAGTAATTTTAACATATCTGCCATTGTTTAACTCTCTTAAAATTTCGACTCTTCCAGAATATATTATATATAACTCCTCACCGGTTTCACCTTCTTTGAATACAAAGCTCTTTGGTTTGTATTCAGATGCTTTAATTACTTTTGTAATTTTTTTTCTAACATCGTCACTACTATCCTTAAATAATAACGTTTTACTGAGGGCTTTTTCTATTGCTGTCGGATTTACATCAGAAATATTATCGGGTAGATTTTTTTTGATTTTATTTGTATTCTTTGATCGGAAATAAGCGGCTATGTTTTTAGCTAACAGCCAAATACCAGTTGAGACTGATAATGCTATAACTGAAATTATAACTGAGAAAATTATAAATTTATTTAATCCTATTTGTTCTTTTGATTTATCAAAGAAAGGGACTAATTCTTCGGCATTTATTTGAAAGATATAGACTTGAACCAATAAAAGTAAACCTAGCCAAATGATAAAGTAGAGCGCATAGATCAAAAGATACTTTATATCTGTATGTATTATTTTCTTACTCAGAATTGTTGTTAAAAGTTTGTTTTGAACAAACAAGAAATCATGAGATGTGGATATCCTGAATTTTTTGAAGTAGACAGATATCAAATTTATAGCTGCACTGTTGCCTAATGGCCATGTGCTATAAAATAATCCAAGTAATATTACATAATTAAATTGTGGGTATTTCATTCCACATATTCCAATCGCAAATAATAATGGCGCGATTCGAGAAAGGCTTAAATTTAATTGACACATGCGATTGCTCATTATGCTGTCAGATAAATCTACCTGGAAATGCGGGAAAAATGATAGCCAATGAAAATGTGGTTTATAAACTTCACATTGATAGCCCTTTAATACTGATGCAGCAATTAGATAACCGAGGCTCAAACATCCACATGTAATAGCATACGATAGCACGACATCCAGTGTATTTTGAGGCAACGTAATTCCACTTTTTATAAGTCCTAGTATACCAATTATAAAGCTAATAATGCTTAATATAAGTATTACTTTTTCATTAATACTAATGGGCCAATTTAATGCAGGTGTTAGTTTACTATCATCATTTTCTTTTTGCAAAATATTTGCTTCTACAGCCTGTAGAATAAGTTCATAGAAATTTCTTAAAGGTGGACAAGAACTTGATGATATCAATTTAGGTAGAACTTCGGCAACGTTACTTCCAGATTTAAAATAATGCAGTGTTTTATGTTGAGCACGTGCAATGGATAGATATGATTGGGTCGATTCGTTTTTTAAAATTAATATATCATCTTTTGTGTCACTTTGTTTAATGTTTGGTGCAAGTGTTAAATTGGCAGTGGTTAATAATTCCTCTTGTTCCATGATCTATATGATTAATTAAGTCTGCTTGTTTTCGATTTAGTAACCAATTTAAATCACACTTATATTGAATTTAATAGTTCTTTTCCATTTGGCACATCTTTTATTATCTGCGATGGGTTGGGGCCAATACCGATATATCTTAAGTTGGGTAATAATTGTGGCGTAGATTGGTATCGGTAGGCAATATCAATTATACTTTTATATAAATTTGCAATGTATCGTTTTGCATTTTTTGGGAGGTCATTGTATTGTCTAACGCTGGATAAGTCATTATCCCATCCTGGAAGTTGAATGTATACTGGCTGCAATTCTTTTCTCGAATTTTCATCTCTGGGAACAAAATTTATCATATCTCCATTTTTTTTGCGGTAAGCAATACATATTAAAAGTTCTCCACCACACCAGCTACTATCATAAGTTAATGCGTCTAATTTGTTTATCACTAAATCTTGAAAACCACCATAGCGAAGTGCATCACCTTTTTCCACGGCGTCATACCAACCAACCATTCTTTGCCTTCCGGTAGAGGAACCAAATTCAATCTTTTTCAGTTTGATAGATAGTGGGTGTTGTTCAGGCATCTGAGTTATAAATGTATGTGTGCCAACTTTAGTATCGTAGGCTTTGCATACACCCATTGTATGAATTTTCTGTATTGGTATTCCCGTTGAATGAAAGAACTCAGGTGAATATGTATGCGATGCAGAAACGTTTGGACTAAATCCGTGTCTTTTATCTAGCCAAAATGATTGGCCAAATTCGCCTATTATATATTTATTCTCGATTAAAGCAGCTAATATTGTATCTCGTACGTCGCCTATGTTGTTTACTAATTTAGTGCCACTTTCCCAATATGTATTTATTAATAAATCAGTTCGCAGGGTAAAATCTTTTGCTCCAATAAACTTACAAAATTCAAATTCATCTGTTGAAAATAGACCTGATTCAATAGATGATTTATTTGCATTTGTTTCGGCTTTAGTCAAAATATCAAAAAAACTTCTCCAAGTTGTATTGCTGATTTCACAAACATGTTCGATAACTTTTAGACCGCGTTCAATTCTTTGATAAAGTTTATCAGCAAAATCATCCTTACTGCCTTTGAAGTCACTATAGTAAATTTGCCATTGACCCACCTCATCACAAAATGCCGGGGAAATTCCACGTCCTGTTGATCCTCTGATTCCACCTGGAATTGTTCTTAATCTATAATCTTCCCAGGCAAGGTCTAACATTCGATGGATTAGATCACTTACTTGTGTCCTTTCATCAATTAATAATCGAGATAATATTGGATAATTTTGATTCTCTAAAGGCTTAATCTCCCACCAAAATTTACGCGGATCTGCAACTACACCTGATCCAATTGCTAGTACATTTACACTTTTATCAATGACTCCAGCTGGAAGCAAATTAAGTTTTAATCCACCAGCAGTATGTCCCGAATTTGCGCCACCATTTACTTTAACAACAATCTTTACTGGATTGGGGTCATTGGTTAAATTTTTAAGTTCTTGAATGACTTCATAGATGAGACGTCCTTTGCCTTCATCACCCATGCTGATTCCGACATCTGCTATAATGTTACTTGTAAAAGGTGTGCACGCCATAATGATGAATATTTCTTGAGTTATCTATTTTAAGTAAGGTTGAGAATTATGTTAATACCATTCGATAAGTGCAATATTATTTAAATATCTGAATTGGTTTTGGCTACTTTTACTTGGATTTTAAATATATCAATTTATAAACGAATTTATTGAATTGTAGATCATCAATTACTGTATTAGATCAATTTTAATGAAAATATTTATTCGTAATCGATTAGTATTTTTGGGGATTTCCATTTTATTTTCATTTAGTTTTGGTGTTATAATTTTTAATCCAGAGCAAGCTGAGTTTATTGTCCGTTATCTTGGTTACTGGTTTATTTTAATATCATTTTGCATTTTTGTATACCATTTTTATTTAGTCTGTCTCGAATGTTTGAAAAACCGGTGTATCAACAAATATGACTGTATTGCATTTTTGGGAATTACAATTCTTGGACTGATTTTACTATCCCAAACTCAATTTCTCTTTAAAGTTGTACTAGATGAAATTATTTTAGTAAGCACTTCGATGTTTATGCATCACTCGCGAGAAGTGATGACATCACTTAACGGTTATAATGTAAATGGATCTTTTCAAGTCGTTAGTCAATATTTAGATAAACGACCTGTTTTCTTCCCATTTCTATTATCACTAATTCATGATATTTCAGGATATCGTTCAGGGAATGTTTTTATATTAAATTCGGTTTTGTTTATCTTTCTTCTAAATGTTAGTTATATTCTCGGTCGTAAATTTAGGGACTGGAGGACAGGTATTCTAACAACGTTATTACTATCTGGTATTCCACTACTTGTTCAGTCATCTAGCAGTGGAGCATTTGAAACTTTAAATATGCTAATGATTATTTTGACTATTCTAATTAGTGTTCATTATTTTCAGAACCCAAATTCAGATCGGTTAATAACGTTATGCTATTCGACTATTCTGTTAGCCCAAGTTCGTTATGAATCGATAATATTTACAGTTCCTGTAATACTAATTGTAATAATTTCATGGAAAAAAACGAATAATATTGATTTACCATGGCTAGTTATAATTGCCCCAATATTGTTGGTAATATTCCCGTTACAACTTCAAGTGTTTGAGGCGAATCCAGAGCACTGGCAATTGGATCTAATTGCAGATTCAAAAAATGTTTTTGGTATAAATTATCTTTTTGATAATATTGGTCATGCCACTCACTTTTTCTTTGATTATGGTAACAGTCAGGGCAATTCTCTGTTGTTAACTATTGTGGGTAGTATTTGCTCAATTTCATTTTTTGTTTTTTTATTGAATAAAAAAGACCGTAAGAGAATTGATGAAAATTTATTAGTTCCACTTACATGCTTTATACTCAGTTTATTATTTATTACTCTCTTGTTGCTGTGCTATTTTTGGGGGCAATTTGATGATCCATTAACTAGAAGATTGAGTTTGCCTATACATTTGTTGTTTGTGCTTATAACTATTTGTCTAGCCAGCATTTTTATTAATAAAAGTAAAATTTGGAATATTTGTTTTTTTATCATAACGCTATCTATTTTTATACAGACAATTCCTGCTTTAAGTAAAAGACAGTCAATAAAAGCAAACACAGCTGCCTCAATAGTTAACTGGAAATATGAAATTATGGAGCAATATGGTAACGAAAACTTCTTGATTATTGATAATTCACGCTTGCCTTGGGTTATTATGGAGAAGTCATCTCTTATTATATCATATTTAGACAGGTTAATTGAAGATGTTAAATTTCATTTTGATTCTAATACCTTCAATAATATATTCATTTATCAAAAGATGACTCGTGGAGCTGATGGTGATTTAGTTCCTTATCCCAAATATATATTACCAACTGAAGTTAAACTTGAACAAGTTGCTCAAAAGTTTTTTGTCCCTTTTTCTATCGGTAGAATTAGCCGGATTACTTCTATTGATATGGATAAAAGTGATTACCAAACGTTTTGGGATGACTCAAAAATAAATAATAAAGAAAAAATTATTAAAGAGTTTCTTTCTAAGTGGGTAAGAACTTTACCATAATAATTAAATTAATGCGTATTTCGTTTAAATGTGTGACATATTAATGTTTATTATCTAATATAAGTTGTCTCATTTGTGACATAGTGACATATTGTTCTGGAGTAAATACTATCTTTTCATAACTGTTAGAATTATAAGTCTTTGTAAAATAAGTATTTAAATTTATGACAACAAAGTGGCACACCATTTGCTGGGTGTCATGCCGTGAGTAAAGTATTAGGAATAGATTTAGGGACAACAAATTCATGCATGGCCGTTATGGAAGGTGGTGAATCAGTTGTCATACCCAATTCTGAAGGAGGACGAACAACACCATCTGTTGTAGCATTTACAAAAACGGGTGAGCGCATTGTTGGTCAGGCTGCTAAAAGACAAGCCATTACAAATTCTCAGAATACAATATTTTCATCAAAGCGTCTTATTGGACGTAAGTTTAATGAAGTTCAAGAAGAAGCGAGGCTTTTACCTTATAAGGTCGTTGAAGGAAAAAATGGTGATGCATGGATCGAATGTAAAGTAGGTGACAAAACTGAACAATATGCTCCTGAACAAATTTCTTCAATGGTTTTAGCTAAATTAAAAGCAGATGCCGAAGCTTATTTGGGAGAAAAAGTACCTCAGGCTGTTATTACAGTACCCGCATATTTTAATGATGCACAACGTCAGGCTACAAAAGACGCCGGGACAATTGCCGGCCTGGAAGTTTTGCGAATCATCAATGAACCAACAGCAGCATCACTTGCCTATGGACTTGATAAAAAAGGTGAAGAAACAATTGCTGTTTATGATTTAGGTGGTGGAACTTATGATATTTCAATTTTAGAAATTGGTGATGGGGTTTTTGAAGTTAAAGCCACTAATGGAGATACACACCTCGGTGGTGATAACTGGGACTCAGCTATTGTCGATTGGATGATCAGTGAATTTAAAAAAGAAACAGGTGTCGATTTACATGGGCAAACTGATGCAATTCAAAGATTGCGAGACGAAGCAGAAAAAGCTAAAATTGCCCTCTCATCGTCACAAAGTTACGATATAAATTTGCCATTTATTACAGCGGATGCAAGTGGACCCAAACATTTAAATTTAGCTGTTTCACGTGCCAAGCTTGAACAAATTTGTGAAGATTTATATTCTAGAACAATTGCTCCATTTAAATCATGCCTTAAAGATGCAGAATTATCAGAGGGAGAAATTGGAGAGCTCGTTTTAGTAGGGGGAATGACTCGTGCTCCTAAAATTATTGAAGTCGCTCATAAGCTTACCGGTAAAGATCCCCACCAAGGAGTTAATCCTGATGAAGTTGTTGCTATCGGTGCAGCTATTCAGGGTGGAGTTTTACAAGGAGATGTTCAGGATGTTTTGCTATTGGACGTAACGCCTCTAACGCTTGCAATTGAAACTGCAGGTGGTGTTGCGACTGCTATGATAGAACGTAATACTACCATCCCGACAAAAAAATCTCAGGTATTTTCAACATATGCTGATAATCAAACCAGTGTTGAAATTCGTGTTTTGCAGGGTGAAAGATCAATGGCTAAAGATAATAAGTTGTTGGGGAATTTTCATCTGGATGGAATTGCTTCTGCTCCGAGAGGTATTCCTCAAATTGAAGTTACTTTCGATATCGATGCGAATGGTATACTTAATGTTACTGCTAAAGATCAAGGCACCGGTAAAGATCAAAAAATAACGATTACTAGTGCGTCAGGACTTTCTAAAGATGAAATTGAAAAATTAAGAAAGGAAGCAGAATTGCATGCTGATGAAGATAGTAAAAGTAAGGAAGCTGTTGAAATCAAAAATCAATTGGATAATTTGGTTTATCAGAATGAAAAACTTTTAAAAGAAAATGCCGATAAAATTCCAGATGATAAAAAAGGTATTATCGAGTCAGTAATTGCCGAGGGCAAAAGTGCTTTGGAAACCAATGACTCCGATAAGATGAAAGCGGCAATGGAAAATATTTCAAATAATAAAGATCTGCAAGAAGCTATGGCTGCTATGTATGCACAGGCATCTCAAAGTCAGCCAAGTGAGGGAGCTCCAACAGGTGGATCTACTGATGCTGATCCTCCCGAAGGTGCATCATCAGAATCAAATAAGGGATCAAAAGTAGATGATAAAGACGTTGTTGACGCAGATTTTGAAGTCGTTGACGATGATAAAGAAAAATAAAAATCTATTCTGATAAAAAAATTTTTGTTAATTAAATACCGTGAGGATTTTGTTAACTACAATCTAAAATCAAATTATAACTAAACATAATTAAAATAGTATAATATAAATGAAAAAGCCAAAAATTAAACCGCTTGGAGACCGAATTCTGGTCAAGCACATAGAAGAATCAGAACAAATTAAAGGTGGAATCATAATTCCAGATTCCGCAAAAGAAAAACCTCAGGAAGCAGAGGTAATTGTCCTCGGCACTGGTAAAAAAGGTGAAGATGGTAAGCCTGTTGGCTTTGAGGTAAAAGTTGGCGATACCGTCATCATTAGTAAATATGGAGGGACTGAAGTCAAAATTGACGATGTCAAGTATCAACTCGTTCGAGAAGATGATATTCTCGGTATAATTAACTAACTTTAACATTAGAAATTACAATGGCTGGAAAACAAATATTATTCGACGAAAATGCTCGTAAAAAACTGCTTGAGGGTATCAAAATACTTTCTCGTGCGGTTAAGGTTACATTAGGACCAAAAGGACGTAATGTTGTGATAGACAAAAAATTTGGCTCTCCAACAATTACCAAAGATGGTGTTACTGTTGCCAAAGAAATTGATCTTAGGGATCCATTTGAAAACATGGGTGCTCAAATGGTAAAAGAAGTTGCAAGTAAAACTTCTGATAATGCCGGTGATGGTACAACCACTGCTACGGTTTTAGCAGAAGCAATTTATCGTGAAGGTTTAAAAAGCGTTACTGCCGGAGCTAATCCGGTATATTTAAAACGTGGTATTGATAAAGCGGCTACAGGTGCTTCTGATGAGCTGACAAAGCTCAGTAAGAAAGTAAACAACCGTGACGAAGTAAGAAATGTAGCTACCGTATCTGCTAATTGGGATACAGAGATTGGTGACATTATTGCTGATGCTATGGACAAAGTGGGTAAGGATGGAACCATAACTGTTGAAGAAGCAAAAACACTTGATACCAGTCTTGATGTTGTCGAGGGCATGCAATTTGATAAAGGTTACTTGAGTCCATACTTTACAACAAACTCAGATAGCATGGAAGCAATTTTAGAAGATGCTTATATTCTAATTCACGAAAAGAAAATAAGTAATCTAAATGATATGTTGCCATTACTACAAACTGTTGCTAAATCAGGTAAGCCCCTTTTAATCATTGCTGAAGATGTGGAAGGTGAAGCATTAGCGACGTTAGTTGTCAATAAATTACGAGGAACACTACCAGTCTGTGCAGTAAAAGCACCTGGATTTGGTGATCGTCGCAAGTCAATGTTGGAAGATATTGCTATTCTTACCGGTGGTCGTTGTTTGACCGAAGACTTGGGAATTAAGCTTGAAAATGTTCAGCTTTCTGATCTCGGTAAAGCAAAACGGATTACAATCGATAAAGAAAATACCACGATCATTGAAGGTGGTGGAAAAACAAGTGATATACAAGGCCGAGTTAAACAGATTCGCCGTCATATCGAAGAAACTTCAAGTGACTATGATCGTGAGAAATTACAGGAGCGCTTAGCTAAATTAGCCGGTGGTGTTGCTGTTGTGCATGTAGGTGCTGCAACTGAACCTGAAATGAAAGAAAAGAAAGCACGCGTTGAAGACGCACTTCACGCAACACGTGCTGCTGTTGAGGAAGGTATTGTTCCCGGCGGTGGTGTTGCTTTACTTCGTTGCATCAAAGGTATTGAAAAATTAGCTCTTGAAGGAGATGAAGCAATAGGTGCGGCAATTGTACTTCGTGCAATACAAGAACCTCTTCGTCAACTTTGTGCTAATGCAGGTGTAGAAGGTTCGCTTGTAACGCAGGAAGTTTTAAAATTAAAAGGAAACTTTGGATATAATGTGGCAACTGGAGTGTATGAGGATTTAGTAAAAGCGGGTGTTGTTGATCCGGCTAAAGTAACACGTTCTGCACTTCTAAATGCATCATCTATTGCTGGATTGTTGCTGACTACAGAAGCAATTATTACTGACATACCTGAGGATGATAAAAAATCCGCACCTGACATGGGTGATATGGGTGGTATGGGCGGCATGGGTGGTATGGGCGGCATGATGTAAGCCAAACCATTTTTGTCACATACAAAAATCTTAAAAATCAAAAGCGCTCTCTATATTTAGGGAGCGCTTTTTTGGTCTATAACAAGTATTAAAATTTATCTCTGGTATTAAAAAGTCAACGATAGCCATATTCCTTTGCTCCTGCCCATTTATAGCATCTGCCCATAAGAAATTGGCAGATGTCGTTTTCAACTCGGTACCGAAATAGATAGAATGTTCTGTATCCATTACGATTGGTTGTATATTAAAATAAAGTCGTTTAGCATTTCGCAAATATTCTGTCTGAAAAAAGTCATAGATCGCCACGTCGCGCTGCTCCTCGCGATGACAAAGTTAAAAACCAGAGCTGTCATTGCGAGCTCTGCTAATGCAGAGTGTGGCGATCTATCTGACTTATGTCTATGATTGCATACACTGATTTATTTCGTAAATTTATTATGGCAGATGCTATATATCGAGCGGTAACTTATAATGGTGGGCGCATTTTCTGGTTCGTAGTTGGTGAACTAAAAGTTGACAAGTATTGCACATCCCTTCGATTACCGTGAGGTCAAAGTGCGTGCCTTATCTCAATACCGACATTACTTTTGATATTTGCCTATAGTATAAGCCTATCGTAAATATATTTTCTTTAATCTCAATTGAAACGAATCCATCGATTAATTTTCACTGATAACTTGACTCGTGGATGAAGCGGACTGAATTATTCTGTTTAGTATTATGTAGAAATTATGAAAATGTATGAAGTCCACAGATTTTATAATCCTCGTCTAATTATTTTCTATTTAATTTTTGGTCTTCTGCTACTGTTTTTAGTAATTGGCTTGGGGTATCGGCAAATTATTCAACGTAACCAATATCGTGAAAAAGAAAAAATTCAAAATTTGCGCCGAATATTAAATCCTGGTACGAGAGGTAATATTTTTGACAGAGAAGGGCGATTACTTGTTGGAAACAGACCCAGATTTTCTACTGTTATTTATTTAAATGAATTACGTGATGAATTTCGAAAAGAATATATTCGTTTAGTTAAAAACTTAAGAGATACAGAAGTTATTATTGATCGAGACCAGCTTAAGATTGATGCAAGGTACACCGTTGTTCAACAATTTTTAAATACTGTAAATCAAATTTTAGACCGTTCAATTAAAATAAGTCGTTATGAAATTGAACGTCATTTTAGTCAAAGATTGTTGCTGCCACTTACACTATATGAAGATTTATCAGAAGAAGAGTTTGCTCTACTAATAGAAAAAATTCCAGTCGATGCTCCAATCCAAATGCTGACAGATAGCTCGCGTTATTATCCATATAATTACAGTGCGGCTCATACACTTGGATATGTAACTTCAACGAAGGATATTGCTGGAGATAGTCTGCCTGGAGAAAATTTAACAACTTTTAAATTTAAAGGTAAGACTGGAAGATCAGGTTTAGAAAGAAAGTTTGATGAAAAATTGCAGGGTAAAATCGGCAGTGAAATTTGGGTTGTTGATCCTTCTGGCTATAAATATGAACGTATAGTTCAACATCAATCTCAAAAGGGTAATGATATTTACGTTAGTTTAGATATTGATTTACAAATTGCTGCTGAAAGAGCGCTAAATACTAAAGTAGGATCAGTAGTTGCTATAGATATTAAGTCTGGCGAAGTTTTAGCGTTAGCAAATTCACCTTCATATGATCTTAATAGTTTATCGCCATTTATCACATTTGATGTTCATGATAAAATTACTGAAATAGGCGCCTGGCTGAACAGGGCGATTCAGGGACGATACCCTCCCGGGTCGTCTTTTAAGATACTATCAACTATTGCTGGGATGAGAGCAGATTCTATAAATTCAGATTTAATTATTGATTGTAGTGGCAGTTTTTTAGTTGGTAACAGAAAATTTCATTGTCATAAAAGAGCGGGGCATGGGAAAGTGAATTTAACCAAAGCAATTGCCCAAAGTTGTAATATCTTTTTTTACGAAACAGGTTTAAAAACCGGCATTAAACTACTTTCAAAAACTGCCAGAGAATTTGGTTTTGATAAACCAACCGGTATTGAATTATTGAATGAAACTCGTGGAATGATTGTTCCGGATCCTGCATGGAAAAAAAGAAAATTATTTGAAAAATGGTATCCGGGTGATACAGCAAATTTATCAATTGGCCAAGGATATCTGTTAGTAACCCCTTTGCAAATGGCTACATTTACTGCTTCATTTGCTAGAAAGGAGACCCAAACACGACCTACACTAATCTATAACACTAACAATGATATTGATTCAATTGATCATGGTGGTAAGCCTATTCCATTATCTGATGGTCAATACTCAGCAATTGTCGTTGGCATGGAGCAGGCTGCGTCAATTGGCACAGCAAGGCTTGTTAGAATTCCCGGAATTCGTATAGCTGCTAAAACAGGAACTGCACAATTGTGGTCAAAAGGCAAAGAAGTTAATACAGCCTGGTTCATTTGTTTCGCACCTGTTGAGAAACCAGAGATTGCGTTAGTTGTTACTGTTGAAGGTATTGATCCCAATGATAATTATCACGGTGGGAGTACCGCTGCTCCAATAGGTAAAAAAGTTTTGGAATTATATTTTGCTAAGAAGAAAAATAGGTTGGTTTTGAAAAACTAGTGATCTTGGTAATTGTAAGATTAAAATGACAATATTGAATAAAAGTAGATGTCACCGAAAGAAAGTTGAAGTGTGAGTACCTTTGAACTATGGTTAAGCTATCAAACTTAATATCAAAATTTAGATATCAAAAACTATAAGTGTTGTTACATCACTAAAATGTATACGCCCATAGATCTGAATAACATCTTATCATTGTGAATTTGATGTAAGTCGAATTTGGCAATCTATGTAACTTATTTTATTTTTTAATGTAACCTAAAAACAAGAATCAATACACAAACCAAGTGTGAAGTTATTCACTTGTTGTAATAATTTATCGAAATTTTGATTAAGTATTTATATAAATATATTTTAACAATAAATTTTTTTGTTTCTAAATATTAATATTAATGAAAAAACGTCAAAAGAAAAGAAAAGGGAAATCCTCGATAAAGAAAAATTCAAGGAAATTGAAAAAATGCGTTGCCTTAATGATAGTTCCGGAAAAAGAACTTCGAAAAAGAGCATTGAAGCAATATCGTTATTTTCTTAAACAGGTGAATGATTATCAGGAAAAGTGGGATGCTTATCATAATGTATATCAGAATGAATATCACCAATGGCTACACTCAAACTTTGGTGTTAAGTTAACTGAACTTAGGGAGCTGACTTATTCATTCAATGATAAAAGAGGATTCTTTATGGAAGTGGAAGACACCGTGTTTTTTGATGGTTTAGATTATTATTCGGCTTACCAAAAAGTGAAATTGCGTCGAGATAATCCCGATGAATTTAATAGGATGTATGCTGAAAGTGAAAATGTTGACGATGAAGATTTTGATGATGAAGAAGATCTCGATGATGAGGATGATTATGACGACGAAGATGACGATTTTGATTCTATGATGGATGATATGTTTAATGATTTAATTTTCCCTGGCATGGATGAATTATTTGAAAAATGCTTTAAAAATTGTAGTACGAAAAAAGAAGCGAAACTAAATTTTGAGAATATAATAGGCGAATTTGTTCCTGACGATTTTATAACATTCTTATGGAATAAATATAACTCAAAAAGTAAAAACAAAGGGGTTAAACATAATAGATTAGTGGATCAAAATGCCACATCTCTTTACGATGATAAAGAAATCGCAATTAAAAAACTCTATCGAAATCTGGCAAAGCGAATCCATCCCGATACAAGATCATCTGATTCACCACTTGCTGAAGTCTGGCATGATATTCAGGAAGCCTATCAAAATAATGACCTTGAACACCTGAAGTTTCTTGAAACTCAATTGGATTCCCCTGATGGAAGAATTTCAAAATCTTCTACACCTTCCGTCATTTTTGATGCAGTCAGATTTTTGAAGGAAAAGGCAGTCAAGCTCAGGGAAAAATTATATTCGATAAAGAAACAACCGGCTATGATTTTTTCGAATCCTAAAAAACGTGATAAGCTATTTAACATAACCGACGCTGAGATGGATGATGAAATTGATTACCTTAAATCGAGTCTTCGTGCCATTGAAAAAGATTTAGAGAAATGGTCCAGACCACCCGTCAGGAAACAAAAAAAATCGGTGGTAACAAAACAAAAAATAGTAAAGAAAGAGACATTTGATTCAAACCAGTTTGAGTTTAGTTTTTCCTGACAGAATATAACTATCTTGTTCACTAGATTAATTTAGCAAAATGGATTAGCCAGTCTGCCTAATAATTTATTTTTTATCCATGCTATGGATTTACGACAGAATTACCTCTAGAAATTAAGCAGCTTTACTGGCAGTTACTAAATAGTAATAGATACCTTTCTTGGCAATTAATTCTGAATGACTTCCTGATTCAACGATTCTCCCTTCATCCATAACTACAATTAAATCAGCATTAATTATGGTGCTTAATCTATGTGCAATGATTAGTGTTGTTCGTCCTTTCATTGTTTCATCCAGGTTTTTTTGAATTAAAGATTCGCTTTCAGAATCTAATGCTGAAGTTGCTTCATCAAGAATCAAAATTTCAGGATTTCTAGCTATAGCCCTGGCTATTGCAATCCGTTGTCTTTGACCTCCACTCAGTCCGATTCCTCCTTCACCAACACGGGTATCGTAATTCATCGGTAATGTTTCCACAAAACTTTTAACACCGGCGACAACTGATGCTTGAGTGATTTGTTCAAACGATAAATCAGGATCAGCTTTACAAATATTTTCTTTGATAGTTCCATCAAATAAATAAGGTTGCTGCTCAACGACTCCGATATGTTTTCTGAGTGACGAAGGATTAATTGAAGAAATATCATTTCCATCAATGTAAATTCTTCCGCTGGTGGCTTGATAAAATCCAAGCAGCAAATTTATCAGTGTTGATTTACCAGATCCACTTCGGCCGACAAAGGCAACTTTTTGTCCAGAATATATATCCAAATTTATATCTGTTATCGTGTCCTTGCTTGATCCATCAAATCTGAATGATAGCCCCTCACACTGTATGTTGCCTTTTACTTGAGTTAATTCAAAATTTTGGCTGGTTTTCTCAATTGGCATTACCAGGATATCATTTATTCGGTCAAAAGATATTCGCATTGCCTGTAACTCATTCAAAGACATTACTAATTCTTGAATTGGTGCCATTAGTAATCCATAAATTGCACTAAATGCCAAAAATGAACCAACGGTCATCTCTCCATCTAAAACAGCCATTGCACCAAAAACCAATATTGTTATATTTGCAAGTTGGGCAATTATCACTGAAGTATTGGTAATTAAATTTGAATACCGTGCACCTTTGGATTCGTTGTTTACCAGACTAGCTAACTTTGTCATGCCTTCACTGAAAAAGTTTTTCTCATTTGCCAGTGATTTAACTGTTTGGATGCCGGAAACTAACTGGATTATAAAAGATTCATTTTTTGTATTTGCCGCAAAAACCTGTTTGTCATTTTTACGCATTTTGGGGCCGGCTATGAATATCATCACAAATAAAATAACTATAAATATTAATCCTATGGCAGTCAGTTCTCTATTTTGAGTGAGCAGATAAATAAAGAAAATAACGGTTGTAAACAATTGAAGAAGCATCGAAAACCCAACACTAAACATTATTCCAACTAATGAAGAGATTTCGTTCAGTCTGGTAGTGTATTCACCAACTTCATATTTTGTAAAACGATCGAATGGAATATGAATTAAATGATTGTAAAACCGCGTTTGTATTAACGTGCTTAATTTTTGCATTATTGTAATCTGGATAAGATTTTTTAATGCTGTAGCAAATAAACTGAACGCTGAAATCAGAATCAGTCCTACTATGACTAATTTTAATAAATGTGCATCCTGAAAAACGATTACTTTATCAACGATTGTTTCAATTAATTTTGGTGGCACCAGTGCCAACAGGCTTATTAAACTAGCTAAAATTAAACTCCAAATTATCAAAAATTTATACGGTTTGAGTAATGGATAAAATCTGGAAATAAAGTTTAGCATTGATTTTGATTCCTTGCCAAATTCCGGAAATGGAAATGCTAATAGAATTTTTCCATTCCAAAAAGTTTCTAAATCAATAAGCGTTATTGTTTTAATTCCATTAATCGGGTGAGCAATTAAAACTCTTGAATTAGCGAAATCTATATTGAGCAATACAACAGGTGTATCGTCCTTATCATTAATTATTGCAGGGAAATTAATTTCTTTAAGCTGATTTTTTTTAATTTTTACTAATCGCGTTAATAAATCGGCACTTTCTAATCGATGACTAATGTCGTAAATATTTTCAATTTTATTTGATTTTAATAACCACCTTCCCCAGTTGTTCCATTGCTCTGGTAATTTTAATCCATAATGGGTCACTAACATATTTACGCATGCCATGCTTGCAATTGACTGGTCATTGACCGTGATACATTTAAAATTATGTGATATCCAACCGGATTTATACTTAAATGTTTGTGTATTATATTCGGGTTCTTTTTCAGTACTTTTTATTATATTTTCGTCTTCTGTAAATGCCTTTCGTTTTTTGGCTCGTGCTTCGACGAGTAGTTCAACTTTTGCCTGAATTTTTGGTAGGAGTTCAGCAAAAATGTCTCGAGTAAATTTAAATAGCACAGAATCCTTACGAGCTTTAATTGATGCATTGCGTGGCTCATCCCTGACGAGTGATGTTTCACCAATAATATCACCCACTCTTGGAAGATACATAACTTTATTTATATCTTCGTCGACTACAGCTATTTTACCGCTGAGCAAGACATATGCAGCATCACCAGCATCACCTTTTTTAAACAAATAGTCTCCGGCTTGAAGTTTAACTTTATCCACACTCTCAACTATTCCCTGTAATACATCTAATTTTATTTCTTCAAAAACTTCTATATTTTTTAGGAGTAGTAAATTTTTAAAATACCCGGTTTCTTTTATAAGTTTTTTTTCTAAAACATGATGTTTTTCAAGTAAATCATGGAAGTGGGGAGTTTCAAGTTTAGCCAATGTAAGTTTGCCAGAAGACCGTAAAGAAAATGGCATCTTTTCATTTAATACTATCGAATGATAGCCAAAAGATTCACCTTTTTTATATTGTGTAAGAGTTAAATTTTTTTCACTGTCTACTGCTCTGGCTTTTCCATTAAGAATTATATAATACCCATCAGGTTCTTCATTTTGTTTTAAAACAACATCACCAAGGGTAAATTTGCATTCTGTAAAATGGCGTGCATACCTCTCACGCATCTTTTCCGATATCCGGGAAAAAAATTTATCTTCCGATAGAGCTTTCAGTAATTTCTCGTTATCCAGCATGAGAAAAATTTAATTAGTTCAAATTGTTGACTAAGAAAAAATCAAACCATGAAAAATGAGATATTTCAATAATTCTTTTATGATGAAATTAACCAGATTCTACTGTTAGATTGTTTAGATATCGAGCCGGTGTCTGCAGCTAACTAGAGATAAGTTCATTAATGTTTTAAATCTGCCAAAACAAATGAAAATTTAATAGGCAAGTTGGAGTGTCGAATACAGCTTATTTGATTAATTTATCATTTGTTTTTTCAAGCCATTGTTTAGCTCTTGCATGATTGTAATTTTCTATTGCAATAGAAAAATTTTCTCTTGCTTTGTCATATTCTTTAGTCTCATAAAATACTCTACCCATTTGATAATGTACTTTTCCGATTCTCGGATTATCTTTGCCGACATGAACATTAAAAATATCAATTGCTTTTCTGTACGAAATTAGAGCAGTGTCATATTCTTTTTATGCTTTATATACTTTGCCAATTGTCATGTAGTTATTTGCATAGCCGATTCTTCCAAATTTAGATTTATCACGTTTATTTAAAACATTTGATTTTTTAAGATAATCGAGAGCTTGATCATATTTTTCTGTTTGAAAATATACAATTGCCATATTTCTAAATACCCCACCCAAACGGTCAAAGCTATTAGATCTTTTGTTAGAATATATAACTTCTGCCTGTTTGTAATAACTCAATGCCTTATCATATTCTTTAATTTTATTATAAATTATTCCTATATTATTAATGCTCGATTCAATATTCGGATGATTTTTATATAGAATTTTTCTTCTGATAGTTAGTGCACTTATATGATGATTAATTGCTTTCTCATACTCCTTGATATATTGATAGGCTATTCCGATTTTTTCGTGAGTCATGGCGTTGATATATTTTTCCTTCTTTTTAAGACTCAATTTTTCTAAGTGCTTAGTATAATGTTCAATAGCTTTTATCCAATTTTCTTTTTCAGACTGAACATTTCCTTTATCAAAGTCTGATCCCTGCAATTGGTGAAATGTAAGTGATGTTAATAGTAGTATTGAGAGTAATTGATTTATTGATTTCATAATTAATATTATAGTATTTATTATTATTACTGAGTTTAGTGATATTGAATTTTTAATATCAGTTAATTCTTACTGAACATGAATTTACGTCATAGTGATTGTGTATTTATTACAATGTATTAATACATTACTATGCCCAGTAGTTGCATGTATTTGCTGTTTATCTACTGATAGAGAAAATATATTTACTGTAATTTACTCTTAAAAATGATATACAGCACAGATCTACTTATTAGTTAATAATAATATTATCTATATTTTATTTGAAAGAAATTAACCTCAATGAAGAAAATATATGTCTACATTAATCACCTCAAATAATTGGAATCTTCATTTTTTATTAGGATCTTTGCTTCTACTAATTTGTAGCAATGTCTACAGTTTTACTGTCACAAATTTTGATCCTCCAAAAGGTCCAGTTGGTACGACGGTTACTTTTACCGGAAGCGGTTTTAAAACTGATTCAGTATACAAAATTCTTTTCGGTGGAATCGAAGCGAGTCAAGTAAGTGTTTCAGAGACAGAATTAAAATTTAATGTCAGTGCTGGCAGTAAATCCGGATTGGTTGAAATTATTGAAGATGGTGCCGTTACTCGATTGTCATTTCCATTTGAAGTTAACCGTAATATTACTGTTTCTTTTTCTCCACCACCGGGTATAAATCCGGTTGGCTATTTTATTACCACTGATGGATTTTCTACTACCGATATTGTCACAGGTAATGAACAGGTAAATGTTGCAGTTCCTATTGACCGGCCTAAAATTATTTGGGCGATGCGCGAAAATAATGATCCTGTATTTTTCACTGTTTCAATTCCTGATAAAAATTTGCTCAATATCAATGCAAGTTCTACGGCTACTGGGTTGGTATATTTTTCACCTCTGTTTCAAAACTTTGATACCGACCGCACAAAATTTATTATAGAAACGATCGATAAATCAAATCAGGATCTCGCCGAAATTATCAGTGCAATAAGTGGAGATGCTCAGGATTATAATGGCAATCCATTGTATGAAGAAAAAATGCAAGCACTGATGACTACTGTTCTTAAAGAATTAGAAACTCAGCCAACAGTCGTTACTTTGGCTCCTTCTGGGGGTGGTGTTGGTGATAGTAGTGACAGTGAGGCGGTTACTCTTAACAAGGAGTTGAATCCAGATTATTCACAAACTTTACCGGCTACTAAGCAACAGTTAGAAGTAACAGTAGAAGATGATCCAAATAGTAATACTAGTCTGATACTGACAGTCGATAAAGTTAAAGTTAATGGCAAAGAAGGTCTAACACCTCTAGATTGGCGAGTTGAGCTCAATTTAGTTGCACCATCAAAATTTCCTAATGGGTTTGATTCTATTAATGCAATGCAAGATGATGACGTTGTTGACCTGCTTCAAGAGTTATCAGTTGGGTTCGTCGCCGCCAAACTAGACACAGATAAATTAAATTACATAAGTACACTTTATAATGAAGCTCTCAATCTTCTGCCAGATAGTTTGAGCTTGGATTCAGGTTTAAGTGGTAACCAGTTTATAATTCCCAAAAACGTTCCTGCAATTTATATGATCGAGGCATATAGTGGAAACTTGTGGTATGGTGCTGGTTTACTGCCTAGTAGTGGACCGGCTAATTTTAGCAAAAATCAAAGTGCTCTATTGGCTAAGTTAGATCAAGGTGAAGAAAAATGGGCTGCAGCATTGCGAATCAATTTCATACAAACGGTTATAGATTTATTTGGTGCTGGAGTTGATCTAACAATATTTTCCGATCCAACTTGTTTGAATGATCTGGTTAATCTGCAAATTGACAATACCGGTGGAGCATTAATCACACAGCTAAGTGGCAGTAATGCTAATACCAACCGTGTTAATTTTTATGAGTTATTTAAAACCTTTGCCGGTACCGCTATCAACGTCTACGGAGGAAAACTGTTAAAGGGGAGTGCTGCGAATATTGCCGATCGGTTTGCCAGAGGTCTTGGGAAAACTTTATTGGGAACTCTTAACATTACTAAAAAGCTCAGTTTTATTGGCAATACTATTGAGCGATTTGCCGGTTATGCGTTACCGAGTACTTTGGCGGTTGAACGGTTTGTCGTTGTAGTTGGAAATCCTTTTGATCCGACTATCAGGAGTTTTCATCCGAAGACGGGTAGGGACGGAGATTTAATCACAATCAGTGGCAGTAATTTTCCTGACTCTAAAGATAAGCTAACAGTGAAATTTTGTAGATTTGATAGTACGGATGGCGATAGCTCTGCAGAATTGTCAGCTGAAATCTTAACTTTGGACGGTAATGAATTAGTAGTAAAAGTTCCTGAAAATTGGCTGAGTACTTTTAGTAACAAATTAAATGCTGCTATTTGCATTTTTAGTGAAGATGGAGAGTTGAGCAGCAGCCTTGCGTTGGAGGAGGGCTGTCGAGAATTCACTTATGTACGTCCTCCTGAAATCAATCCAGCTGATCCGGATGTCATCGATCCAAAAGTTGTGGCGCCTGGAGGAGTCATCCGAATCAAAGGTAAGTTTTTTGACGGCGAAGCTCGGTTAAGAAATATTGTCTTATTGGATGGCGTGCAAGAACTACAAATCGTCAATGCTTCCGATACTTTTATTACAGTTAGGCTATCTGGTTCATTAAGTGAAGGTCAGCATACATTATCGGTGAAATTAGGTGATATTGTAACGCAAACTGTTAATTTTACTATTGTTAACCCGACTAGTACGAATTCAGGATTTAGTTCATTTGCCACCACAATCAGAGTGAATCTACTTGATATGAGTAATAATGCGGCTGATGGCAAAATTAGTATTTTCGAAGCTTTTGCTTTTGCTCGTGGTGATTTGGGTCGTGGTCTCGAACAACATGATCCTCGTGAGTCTCTTCCTTTTGATCATCCGAATAAAATACCGTTCACTCCACGTGAAACTGATTTTGTTAATGGTGATGACAATGCTGGTTTTGGTGGAGGACCAAACGTTGTCGATCGTATTAGCCTCGATAGTAGTGTCGCAACTGATCCACCTCCTGTCGTAATTTTATCCGCACCGATCCCAGCTCTTTCAAAAGGAGATGAATATGACCTGCGGATCGTTTTCGATGGTGCTGGGTTACCTGCCGACTCCAATGGTTTAACATTTGATGGCGATGAAGCAATTACAGTTAAAAATTTTATTCTTCGAAATTTTGATGGTCACGGTGTGTTAATAACAAACGGCACACAAAATATAAATTTAGTAGATGTCGGTGTTGAAAATTGTGGCGGTAATGGATTTTTCTTAACCGGTGATGTGACAAATAATATATTGATTGATAATAAAGTTACTAACGCTGGAGAAAATGGAATTCTATTATCCGGCGCCGGCGTCAAATATAATATTGCCGATCAAACTGCAATCTCAACTAACGATGTATTAGGGAAATATGAAGACTGTTCTGGCTATGGTGTGCTAATTGAAGATGGAGCAACATTCAATCAGGTTTCACCTGGCACCTGCAGACGTAATACTCTCGGCGGAGTTAGAGTCATTGGCGAAAGTACTGACTTTAATGTAATTGGCATTAATTCGAATGTCAGACCTCGATTTAGTGATGTCTATAACAATGGTGGTTATGGTGTTTATCTAGGACCAGGTGTGAATCAAACTGTTGTTCGTTGGATCAATCCTGCAGGCAATCAGCTTGACGGAATTTTACTGGAAGGCCCTGATTGCTCATTCAATCAATTGGATGGCATTTTTACCGGTATGGATTATTTTACTGATCCCTCTACGCCAACTCTACTGGAAAATAATGGCAGTGGTATTAGATTAATCAACGGTGCACATCACAATTTGCTCGGTAGCATGACTCCGGGTGGATCAGGAGAACGCGGTTCTATAATAGGTAATATAAATAGCGGTATTTTACTCGACGGCGCTGATACAGCATTTAATACCATAACGCGAATGAACATAGGGGATAATGAAACTTCATTTGCCTTTCCGGTAACGTATTCTCCAAATGGGCAAGCTGGTATTCATATACGAAATGGCAGTCATAATAATATACTGGGAAACTACCACAGTTTTCTTGATCTTCATATTCTCGGTCAGGTAGCCGGTATTTTAATCGAGGGTGAGAATACCCACAGTAACACGATTTTGGGTAACCAGATTGGCTCATTTCATGGATTTATAACAATACCTGAAGAAGGAAAAAATACTGTTGGTATCCATTTAAAAGATAAAACTTATGGTAATACAATTGGTTTACCGGGAGCCCGTTTTCAATTTCAAATCGGATCTGATTTTTTTATTTATCAAGGTCACAATATTATTACCAACTCTACTGAAGCTGGAATTTTAATTGAAAATGCTGGGTCTAACGACACAAATATTCTAGCATTACAGAAACAACCAAATGTTATTCAAAATAATCGGATTGGAGAAAATCAACCTGGGAATGATGAACCGAATAAAGTGGGAATTAAGATAATTGGCAATGAACTCTCTAATATTATAGGTGGTAGCAGGAAAACTTTAGGTAATAGAATTTTCTTCAACGACGATGCTGGTATTCATTTTGAAAATGTGGTTGGGAATAGTAACAATAATCTCAGAATTGATCTAAGAAATAACCTCATTGAAAACAATGGATTGAATTTTGCCACAAACCCGGGTGATCCTTTCTTGGCCGCACCCAAAGGGGTAGGGCTATTGGTAAGTGGCACTTCCGAAAATCTGCTTATCGGCAAATCATTTTTTAATGTGAATGAAATTAAGAAAAATGTCGTTGGTGTCTATTTTGACGCAGTTAAAAATAATGAGCTTCGATCAATGCGAATTTCTGAAAATATTTTTTCCGGAGTATTCTTAAGAGATTCTGAAAATATCACTGTCGGAGGTACTGGTCGATTGTCTCGTAATCTGATTTATAAAAACGGCAGTAACAGTGCTAATCAAGGTGGTGTTGTAATCTCAAAAGGGAAGAAAAATATTATAAGATCAAACAGTATCGGTATCGAAGACAGACTCGTTAAAACAAACGGCAATCTTGGTGATGGAGTGATTATAGTCGATTCATCGCAAAATAAAATAGGGGATAGCTCGGCAACGACTAACAATGAGATTGGCGATAATAAAAACGGTGTCGTTATTAAAGGCTCAAACAGTTTTGCAAATTTAGTCGCTGGTAATTATATTGGGGTCGATCGATTTTCGTTAAGTCATCCAAATTCACAAAATGGTGTTCTGATAACGGATGCTGCGCATAATAATTTAGTCGGGGGTCAAGATGATGAACTATTACAGGGGATTGTTTTTACCGGTGCCTCACGTAATATAATTCATCATAATACTCAATACGGTGTTGCTGTTGAAGGATCAGCTGCCGCAAATGCCATTTTGCGAAATCGTATTCATCAAAATACTCTCGGAGGTATCAAACACAATTCAGGTGGCAACAATAATCAGCAACCACCTATTCAAGGTGCATTAGATGATGGAGTCATCCGCGGCGAAGTTCCCGATTTAGCTTCAGTGCCGGTTGGCAGCATTATTGAAGTCTTTGATAATCCGCTAGGGCCAATAATTGGTGCGGCTCCTCGTCGACAAGGTTATCGTTATTTAGGACGCACGTTAGTTGATACCGGTGGCATTTGGCGTCTCGATGTTGCGCAACCATTTAGTAATCGTTTAACGATGACTGCTACCAACGTGAACACCGGTTCGACTTCCGAATTCGGTACTGATATTGATTTCGATCCAATATTAAGTGTTGGACGTTCAGATGGAATGGATCCGGCAAATGGCTTTGTCCCGTCAGACGTTATGAATTTTTCTGTTCTATCAATTACTGTTGAGCCGACCAATGGAACAGCAATTGTTGGTTTTGTAAAATTTAAAGCAAGTGGTACACTCAATGAGCTAACGGATTTGACCGGCGCAAGTTTAGTGGTCGATGCAGATAGAAATGGCGTAATTGATGATGTAGATATCACAATTGGCAGCAATGCTACATTTGATACTGATGATGGTACAGTAACGTTCGTTACCGATTCTATCGAACTCGACGAAAAAACTACACAACAATGGGTTTTAGTCTATCACCTGGCACACCCAGTTGCAGATGGCACAACATTTTCAGCTTCATTAGTTGATGCTGCAAATATTCCGGCAACATTTATACAACCGTTTGATTTACCAGCTGTGCACGTTGGCCAATTTCCAATCGAATCTGACAATTTGACAATTGGCAGCAGCGAAATTGATAATTGGAAGAGTCAAAGATTTTCAGCGGCACAATTAAGTGATAGCAATATTAGTGGTCCATTTGCTGATCCAGATAAGGATGGTTTATCAAATCTTCTTGAACATGCACTCGGCACTGATCCATTGCTGCATGGATCTGGCGCTGCAATTACATTTGATACAACTAAAAGATTTTTTCAATATAAGCGTCTTAAATCCAGAAGTCACTTACGTTATGATATTGAAGTTTCTGATGATCTAAATACCTGGTTGATTGGTCCAGGATTAGTCGAAGAGATGTCAGTCACCGATAATAACGATACTCAAACAGTTACCTTAAATTTACTTAATGACATGAATCTGGAAAAACTAAAAAGCTTTGCCCGTTTGAAAGTACGTTTAAAATAGCAAACTTTTCTAAATAAAAAAATTAAATTGATTTAAATAATTTTCTATTAACTCTCCTGCTTTTTCATCCATTTGGGTTTCTCAGGAACTGGCACTGGTTTTGGTTTTATAATGGCATCTAAAACTGCCTCATGTTTTTTTAGTTTATTAAATTTTTCCAAATTAAATTTCCATGAAAGGGATGCTGCAATTTCTGCCATAACGACTTTATTTTTCTCTACTAAAAAACCGATATGCATTTTTGTTTCTCCGTAGGCATCCATGATCTCATTGTAAAGTTCGTTGAGAAATTCTTCTGCATTTTTATTTGGGTCGAGAATCCAATCAACTTTTTTAATTAATTCTGGGATCAGTGGTTCAAGAGTTTTTGCTTTATCACCACTGAGTACAGCATCACCGTTACGTTGATTAACTGATCCAGTTAAAATCAATACATTGCCGGGTTCTAAAACATTTTCACACGCTGCATATTGTCGGGTATAAATATTTATATTGTAGCTGGATTTACGCGTGGCCAAATTTAAGATTCCCCAAGGTTGATTATCTTTGCGTGATATTTTTTTGGAAAAATGAGAGACCACACCACATAACCTGAAAGGTGAGCGATCTTCTAAATCTCTATAGTTATCACCTTGAATTGAATCGAGTGCTTCAGTAAATCCTTCAAATCGATTCATCGGGTGTCCTGAAACGTAGAAACCTAATAATTCTTTTTCAAAATTGAGTTTTTCAACCAGCGATAAACTATCTGTTTCAGTCCCATTTTGAGTGCTATTTGAGCCATTTGAAAATTGTTTTGAATCCATCGGTGAAACTTCCAACAAATCAAAAAACGAACCCTGGCCTAATTCACGATCGCGTTGTATTGCCGCGGCGTCTTTTATTAAACTATCTATATTATCCAGAAGATTTCCGCGCTGATTATTTGTAGAGTCAAAGGCGCCAGTTTTGATCATAGATTCCATGACTCTTCGATTAATTGATTTTGAATCCATACGGATTGAGAAATCACGAAAGTCTTCAAAATTTCCGTTTTCTGATCGTTCATCTAAAATTCTGTGGGCTGCGGCATCGCCAACACCTTTAATGGCACCCAAACCAAAGCGTATGCTGCCATTTATATTTTCCGTATTATCATTTGAATCAATATTTAAAACCGGAGTAAAATTTTCCAGTGAATGATTAATATCAGGTCCAAGCACCGGAATACCTAACGCTGTGCATTCATCAACAAAATGTGAAACTTTATCGGCATTTCCTAATTCGTTTGAAAGAACTGCAGCCATAAACTGCACCGGATAATTAGCTTTTAGATAGGCTGTTTGGAAACTTAATATCGCGTAGGCAGCAGAGTGAGATTTGTTGAATCCGTATCCGGCAAATTTATCCAGAATATTAAAAATTTCGATGGCAATTTTTTTGTCAATACCATGAGTATGCTTTGCACCTTTAATGAAAACCTCTCGTTGCTCATCCATTACATCCTGATCCTTTTTACCCATTGCACGTCGCAGAATGTCTGCTTCACCTAATGTGTATCCGGCAATAATTTTGGCTGCTTCCATGACTTGCTCCTGATATACCATGACGCCATAGGTTTCTCGACAAACTTCTTCCAGTAAAGGATGAGGATATTTAATACTGGATGGATCGTTTTTACCTTTGATGTAATCAGGGATCCAATCCATCGGTCCGGGTCGATAGAGTGCAATCAGGGCAACAATTTCATCGATATTATTCATGTTGAATTGTCGACAAAGTGACTGCATGCCACCCGATTCCATTTGAAATACTCCAACTGTTTTGGCATCGTTTAAAAGTTGAAACGTTTTTTCATCTTCAAATGGCAGTTCATTAATTTTAAAATCCGGCTTTACAGTGCGCCTGACATTTTCTTCAGCATCGGCAATAACGGTCAGTGTTTTCAACCCTAGAAAATCCATTTTTAACAAACCCAACTTTTCAACTGGACCTTTTGGGTACTGAGTAGTTAGAGCTCCTTCCTGCATAAAAACAGGAATGTAATCAGTGAGCGGTTTGTCGGAAATTATAACACCCGCAGCGTGAGTTCCGGTGTTGCGAATCATGCCTTCAATAACTTTCCCATTGCTGATTATTTTTTTTGCCAACGGATTATTTTCAACTTCACTCCGCAATTCCTTACTTTTTTCTATAGATTTTTCTAAAGTTATTTTCAGGTCATCGGGAACCATCTTAGCAATTCGGTCAGCTTCAGAATAAGGAATGTCTAAAACACGCGCAACATCGCGAACAACCATTTTGGCGCCAAACGTTCCGAAAGTAATAATATTTGCGACACAATCTTTACCGTATTTATTACGGACATATTCAATCACCTTATCGCGACCTCGAATGCAAAAATCGATATCAAAATCGGGTGGAGAGACACGATCCGGGTTAAGAAAACGTTCAAAGAGAAGTTTAAATCGAATCGGGTCAATATCGGTAATGCGCAAAAGATAGGCTACTATACATCCGGCCCCTGAACCGCGACCTGGACCAACCGGGATATTCTCTTTTTGAGCCCAGGCTATAAAATCCCAAACAATCAAAAAGTAATCGAGGAATCCGGTATTTTCAATTATCTCTAATTCGTAGTCCAAACGATCGACCAGCATTTTTGCTCTGACAGAATTTTTACTGCTTTCAAAATTATGATAGTCCACATCATAACGTTCCTTTAACCCTTGAATACAAAGTTCTTTAATGTATTCTGAATTGGAAAATTTTTTTTCTTTAATTTCGACTGGTTGTTCAAATACTGGATAATGATTCTCTCCGAAGGGAAGTTTAACATCACACATCTCTGCTACTGTGCGCGTATTTAAAAGAGAGTCAGGCCGTTCTCCAAAAACTTTCAGCATTTCATCTTTCGACTTAAGATAAAATTGATCGTTGGCATAACGTAGACGTTTTTCATCGGCCAATTTACTGCCGGTTTGGATACAGAGTAGGGCATCATGAGGATGCGAATCAGTACAGTTTACATAATGAACGTCATTTGAGCAGACAACTTTTAGTTTAAATTCATCAGCTAATTTCAGAAGGCCGGGTACAATTTTAATTTGTTCTTCAATGCCATGATCTTGAATTTCTACAAAATAATTTTCTCTACCAAATATTTGAATAAATTTATCGATCCATTTTCGTGCCTCATCAAATTTTTCCTGAACCAACATTTGCGGAACGATTCCCTGAAGACAGCCGGTAAAGCCAATTAATCCTTTTGCGTGTTGTTCCAAACGTTCAATGTCACTGCGAGGTTTATAATAAAATCCATTAACGTGGGCGTCAGAGACAAGTTTTGTTAAATTTTTATAACCTTCAAAATCTTTTGCCAACAGACCCATATGGTAATATTTATGTGTTTTCCGATCGGGTCGTAATGTTCTATCGTGCGTGACTAAATATATTTCACAACCGAGAAGGGGTTTCACACCAATTTTTGCTGCATTTTGGTAAAAATCTATCAGACCAAATAAATTACCGTGATCGGTGATGGATACCGATTTCATTCCAAGATCTGCAGTACGCTGCATCAACCGATCAATCCGGCAGCACCCATCAAGAAGGCTATAGTCGGTATGAACGTGTAAATGGACAAAATCCTCATCGGCAACTTTCATTAATTTGATATGAATCTTTATATATAGGCAAAGCAAGTTGTAGTTGCTAAGATTTATTAACATTTATACTGGTTCTGGAAAATAATTTCACAAAGTAATTTGATAAATTTTATAAGCTCAATTTAGATAGATTACTTTGTACAGCCGTCGTAGCCAGAGGCTACTATGGCGTAGTCGGCTCGCTTTGCTCCTCGCAATGACAACGGTGTTTTCATTTGTCATTGCGAATTCGACTTTAGTCGAATGTGGCAATCCAGCTGAATTTTTGTGAAATTATTTTCTGGAATCAGTATATCTATAGATAGATTTTCACGATTGCTGTGTATTTTATTACTTGCAGCTATAATATTTTTATACTACAAATGTAGTCATGACTGCAAAAGACATAGCTATTGAAACTATTAGCAAACTTCCGGTCGATTCGTCATGGGAAGATATTCTAAAAAGAATAAATTTTATAGCGGGCATTCGCAAAGGAATGAGTGAATTGGATAAGGGCAAAGGGATACCTCATGAAAAAATAAAAATTGATTTGAAAAAATGGCTTACCAAATAATTTGGTCACCATTAGCACGGACAGATTTACAGAACCTAGTGGTGGTCGTCATAAATAATATAACTTAATATCATAGTTATTAATGCAATAAAACTAGTAACGGATCAATATGTCCCTAAATATCATGTTATCAAATTATATTTGTAGGGCTCGAACTTGTTCGATGCCTTGTCCGTAGACTCAGCAATTAAAGGCACTCCGACAAGACTACGGCGAGCTCAGTCGAGTCGCGGAGGCCCTACAATAA
>JAJFLR010000114.1 GCA_021772565.1 Opitutales bacterium
TCAAATTGAATTGAAATAATGACACAAATTTCAGTCAACTTACCTGATTTCGGATGTCCAATTAATTACAAACAGAACGTGAAAACGCTGAAATTTTATGGCACTGCTTCGAAATAGGGGTTTCCGGCCAAGCACTAGTTACAAACTATTATAATTAACTGCCCTACTATATAAAATAAAAATCGCCCTTGAAAAAAATAAAAACAAGATTACTCTTTCAATAATATTTAATAATTAACTGGGGGTGTTCCGGAATTCGACCTTGAGATGGCGTGCATGGTGGCAGGCCGAAGATGATGGTTGGCTTCGATATCAAATTCCATCGAAATAATAATTGGCAATAATGAACTTGCCCTTGCTGCTTAGTTATAAGTAGCAACATCGACTCGCCGATACCTGCTGAGCGAGAAGATGACGTTAGCAGGCATAGTCAAAGTCGGGCTTCCGGGCTAAGACCGTAATAAAACAGGGAACTAGCTGATTAGAAGCGTGCTTTTTCGCCACTAATTGGTGAGACTTAATAAATAAGCTAAGCTTGTAGATGCTATGCGCTTAGTCTCAAGGGACGCGGGTTCGACTCCCGCCACCTCCATTTTATCTTACCAATATTTAGTCGAGGATCAAATCTCGGCTAAATATTGGTAAGATAAAATGGCCCTTCGAAGCTATCCTTTGCGTAGAAAAGGAGGAGCGTAGTAGGGCTTAACATCCAAATTGAAATCTTCATAGCCTTGGCGTTCTAGAGCCACAAATCCAAATTTGAGACTAATTCCAGAAATTAATTTCAAAAAAAGTCAGTTGGATTGTCACATTCGACTAAAGTCGAATTCACAATGACAAATAAAAACACCGTTGTCATTGCGTGGAGTAACGCGACGAAGCAATCTATCCAATTTAACCCTTAATAATTTTTCATATCACTTTGTGAAATTATTTTCTATAGCCATTAAAAAAATCTTCATAGCCTTAGCGTAGTAGGGCCTAACATCCAAATTTTAATTTTCGTAGCCTTGGCGAAGGATGGAAAATTGTATTGATGAATATATGATCTACGTTTTTAAATTGTATTCTCTAATCGTAGTATTTCCTACAACCAATATTGAGCAATAACAATAATAACTATGCATTACGCCTATAGGATTCAAAGCATTTCAAACACCAACTTCTCTTACACGGGATTTACTTCTAATCTGAAGCAAAGAATTATAGCACATAATAACAGTCAGGTAAAATCAACTAAGAATTATAAGCCATACGAGTTGATCTTTTACGCCGCATTAAGAAAAAAAGAAGACGCTTTTAATTTCGAACGCTACTTGAAAACAGGATCAGGAAAAGCATTTGCTAGTAAACGTCTTTGGCCAAACAAAGATAGCAGTAAACTCAGTGATTAATCGCTGTATGTAATTTGAGTTTCGTGCTATAGTAGGACTAATTGTTTACCGATTCAATTATTAAGAATTAAAACCGGTTTTTTAACAAAACAGAGTTGCAACACGTAGCTAAGTAATAAAGATATCTCGTACATGGTTTCTACTACTTTACAATATGCTTTATTTATCATCAATATTGGGTTAGTAAATTTTCTTCAAGCATCATCAGTTTATACAACGCCGATTATTAATTTTGGCCCATCTTTGATTACATATCATATTCCGTCATTTGTCATAGCTGAAAAAGGAATTCAACATGTATTTGAATCAACTTATTCAGATCCTTTTGTAGGAATAGATCAAGACGCTGATGGTAATTGGGTAGTTATAGAATATGACTATCACTATCGCCTTCTGAGCGCCCCTGATGGCATGAACTTAGATGAAACAGGTAATCTTATTTGGATACCCAGTGTCGATCTCATAGGCCAATCTGTAAGTATACAGATCGAAATTACTGTAAAACATGATGCTGAGGACATTTATACAGATATTAAAAACTTCTCTACTAATGTTATTAAAAGCTTACCAAAACTTAGACGTTCGGAACCAATTATTTTCTCTGAGAGAAAACCAATAGGATGGAGCAGAATTACTTTTTCGAATTTTCAACCAACTGATTACGACCGTAATTTTTTCCGCTGGTCACTTATTGGCGCACCCGCTGGTGTTTACATTGATAATGAAGGCGGTTTACGTTGGCCGGATGATAGAGGCTATGCTCGAATTGAGCCTTACACATTTATCGTTCGAATAGATTATAATACGGCAAGTGGCTGGGTCTCGGACGAAATAACTTATTCACGAATAGTATTACCGAAACCTGCAATTACAAATTATACTCAGATGCGCACTTTCATTCAACCTCAAGAAAACGGATTACTTGGATTTTCTTTAGATGCAGTCGATGGATGGTTAGCTGCTGGTGAGCCATTTCCAAGTTTTGTCTGGTCTGGATCAGGAAACCCAAATTATGGCAGAGTGCGCCTATGGGAAACAGTTGGAAATAACTTCACAGAGAGCGATATATTGCAGCCTCAATCAGGACGCCCGGGTCAAGCTTTTGGTGCAAGTGTCGCCTTGGCACCATCGAACATAGACTATCCTGTCAAATTGGTAGTCGGTGCGCCGGAAGCCAGTCGTATTAGTAATAGTGGATCAAAAATTTCAGCTGTTGGCTATGTTTATGTATTTCGATATGAAGAAAACGTTTGGATTCAAGAGGCACGTCTCGATCCGCCCATCATTAAGCCATCACTTTATTTTGGTGGTTGGGTAGATATAAATGATAATACTTTAATCGCTAGCATTGAGGGCATGGATTCAGCAGGACAGAATACGGGAGGCCTTGCGATATATCGTTTTGATGGAAATGACTGGCAGTATTCCCAAATTCTTGAAGCTCCCAACGCTAGCATTGCTGACTATTTTAGTTATCCCTGCTCTATCGATGAAAACTGGATTGCTGCAGCAGCAAATGAGGATGATGACGGAGCAGAAAATGCCGGTGCAGTTCACTTATTTCAATTGCAGGATGACGACTTATATGTTCATCACCAGAAAATACAAGCCACACGTCCAGAGGCAAACGCTCTTTTCGGTGAAAAACTGTTACTGAAGGATCCTTGGTTATTTGTAAGTTCATTCCGACAGTCCGATAATACAGGTGCTGTACATGTTTACCGTCGGAACAATAAAAAATGGACGTTTCATCAAACATTAACGTCACCTTTTTCATCTAGCGGATCGGCTTTTGGCGTTGGTCTCAGTTCCTTTGAAAACACACTAGCCATCTCTGCACCAGGTTATCTTTTTAATAGTACCGAAATTGATGGTAGCAACTATCCCTGGTATGGCATCACCCTATTTTGCCTAAAAGATGGTAATTGGCAATGGTTGCGACAAGTAAGCCGAAGCCCTGAATCAAAACCAAGAATTCATACCTGGGGATATTCTCTCGCACAAATTTCAAATGATCTAACAATCGCATCTATGCCAGATCATAGACCAAAAATTTCTGACGATTTCCTACCATTTGCAGGAAGACTATTTTTGCACATTTGGCCGGAGATGTTAACAAATCCATTTTCAGAAGTGTTAACTTATCTTAAAAAATCTCCAAATCATTCGCCTAATGAAAGTGATGACAGCGATGGAAATGGAATAAATAATCTTATCGAGTGGGTCATGAATCAGAATCCTGGTGGAGGAGGCGACAGCTGGGATTACTTTGAGCCCCGTGCACGATGGACTTTCCTAAAATGGAATCAAACCGATAAAGAATTACGATTAATGGTACCATTTATTACAAAAGGTCTTGGCTATCAGCCAGTGATTGAAACTTCGCAAGATGGCAAAGTATGGATCGAAGACAAAAATGCCCGATGGGAATCACTCGAAGAGGTATACTTCGAACAATCTGATGGCGCAAATGCATTAACGTATTTTCATCCTGTACTCGTTTCCGGAACAGAAAATGTTGATACAATGTTAGTTCGCCTTAAACTTCGAGATACACATTGAAAAATATATTAGTTTTATTCAGAAAAAAAGAAGACGCTTTAATTTCGAACGCTACCTGAAAACAGGATCAGGAAAAGCATTTGCTAGTAAACGTCTATGGCCAAGTAGCGATAGCCAGTAGGCGATTAATCGCTGATAATAAATAGAGTGTAGTGACTCATAGACAATTATATGGCTGGAATAGCTTGAAGTATAACGTCATTGAGTAATAGCAATAAGTTTAATCTTGGTTTAAATTATAAAAAGAAAGTCTAATATTTATTGCCTCAAATTATAATTATCAGCTTTTTAATATTTGACTCATTATAGTATCATTTGATACTATCATTCTATGAAACCGCCTTTTACATTAACTCCGAATATACTTAATAATCTCGGACGAATTGAACGTCTTATTGGCCGTATTGAAAGTCTAAATCAGCCAACTCCGCAGCCTTTCTTGCGAAAATCAAATCGGGTGCGCACGGTTCAGGGAAATTTGGCCATTGAGGGAAATACGCTTAGTCTGGAACAAGTGACCGCACTGATTGATGGTAAAACGGTAATCGGTAAAAAGAATGATATCAAAGAAGTCGTCAATGCCATTGAAGCATACGACAGCCTTACGGATTTTAATCCATTTGCGATGAGGGACATCTTAAAAGCACATAAAACAATGATGGCTGGTTTAATTAACACGGCTGGCAAATGGCGAGATACTAACGTCGGCGTTATCAAGGGAACAGCAATTGCCCATGTTGCACCAAAGGCAGATCGCGTGCCTCATTTGATGAATGAACTATTTGCTTTTACTAAGAATAAAGAAACACATCTGCTTATCTGTGGTTGTGTTTTTCATTACGAATTAGAGTTCATTCACCCTTTTGAAGATGGCAACGGACGAATAGGACGTTTTTGGCATTCTCTTTTACTCTACAAATATCATCCTGTTTTTGAATTTATTCCAGTTGAGTCTCTCATTCGCGATCATCAAAAAGAATATTATTCGGCTTTAGAAAAATCAGACAGATCAGGTGATTCAAGCGTCTTTATTGAATTTTGTCTTTCGATGATCTATCAAGCTCTATCTAGTTTTCTTGACGATTTACAACCGGCACCACTGACTATGGAGCGTCGACTGGAAATAGCGGTGAAACATTTTGGTATTTCAATATTTTCGCGGAAAGATTATCTAAAACTTTTCAAAACAATATCGAGTGCAACAGCTAGTCGTGATTTAAAATATGGAACCGAGAAAAAAGTCCTATCCAAACAGGGTGAAAAAGCGAAAACTTCCTATCATTTTTTACAAATAAAATAGCAACAATAATTGCAGACTTTAAAGAAATTATATTTCAGAATTCAGATTACAAAGACTTTTTTAATAGAAAATTGTTTATTGCCAATTATTTAGAATGTTATCTAAACTATTGCTAACAATCTTAACTGTATGAATCAGTCATTCGAACAAGTTTTAAAACGTCTTATTGGATCGTTCATCGCGCTCCACCTGATCTTAGCTTTTGGGTCAATTGGCTTTTATTATTTAAGTGATGAAAAAGCTGAATGGATTGATTGTTTGTATATGACTTTTATCACAATTTCAACCATTGGCTATGGTGAAGTAATTGATATGAATAATAGTGCCTTCGGGAAATTCTACACAATGGCTGTAGCTTTATCTGGAATTGGCGTTATCACTTATTTACTGTCAAATATGACTGCGATTATTGTTGAAGGAAATTTAAACTCAACCTTTAGGAGGCGAAAAATGGATAAAAAATTAAAACAATTAGAAAATCATTATATCGTGTGTGGAGCCGGTCAACTTGGCCATTACGTTATGGAAGAATTGGATAACACGCACCGAAAATACGTATTAATAGATCAGGAAATTGAAGAGGATTTAGAACAACTGACGCAGAAGTATTCTTACTTACACTTTGTCGAAGGAGACGTGACTGACAACGATGTATTAATTAAAGCAGGTATCGAACGTGCGAGTGGAATTTTTGCCACGACAGATGATGATCATGAAAATCTGGTAATTTGTTTAACCGCCAAACAGCTAAATAATAATATTCGTATAATTGCTCACTGTAAAGATGTACGTATAACTGATAAAATGAAAAGAGCCGGAGCGGATTGTGTAATATCTTCTGAGCACATTGGCGGCATGAGAATGACATCCGAGATGGTACGATCAAATGTTGTTTCGTTTCTTAATGATATGCTAAAAAATAAAGAAGACGGCGTACGATTTGAAGAAGTTAATTTATCAGAAAAATTTATTGGTAAAAAAATCGACGACTTAGATATCAATCAATTTAGCGACGCCTTATTGGTTGGGTTGAGGGTAAACGACAGGCAAATATTTAATCCAGATAAAGATATCGCTCTCGAAAAAAATACGACCCTGATATTTATGTCTAAGCCGGATACTCGAATAAAATTAGAAGAAGCATTTTCCTGATTTATAAAAATTGTTTCTACTTAGTATGTTAAAAAAATATCATTTATTAGAATTTCTTCTTTTCGTGCATTTATTGCATTGGTAGATGTCGCAAGCTCGGTACGTAGTTCATATTTTAACTAGTAAATGCACGAAAATTTGAAACGTATTCTATTCGTAATAAATTCTCTAAAATGATTGACAAGTAATTACAGTGCACACATTGTATTACACTTAAATATTAAACAAATAAAGCTATGAGTATTTCAGTATCGATAAGAATCCCGGATAAACTGGTAAATGATCTTGATGTTGTGAGTAAAACAACTGAAAGATCCAGATCATTTCATATTCAAAAAGCATTGGAGCTTTACCTTGAAGAACAAGCTGACTTACAAATTGCATTAGATCGATTGCATGATACTTCCGACCCCATAATGTCAATAGAAGATTTTAGAAAAGAGCTTCATGTTTAAGATTTCATTCAAAAAATCAGTTGCTCGAGATTTAAAGAAAATAAGCAAGTCGCAAACAAAGCACATCCTCGATAAGATTGAAGCTGATCTGACAAAGAGCGCAGATAAAATTCCGCAATTAAAAGGTAAATTTTCCGGTTTACGTAAATACCGGATCGGAGATTATAGAATAATTTTCACGATCATAAATAATGACACTGTTTTAATTACCCGTATTCAACATAGAAAAGATGTATATCGGTAATTTTTTATAACTACTCAGCATGTATAAAAGAAAAATATATCTATTTACACATTTGTTTTCATATTATTTGCTAATCAAGCTGTCACACATACTGCCCGGCGGCATAACCTGATGACCAGGCCCACTGAAAATTAAACCCACCTAGATGACCTGTCACATCGATCACTTCACCGATAAAATACAGACCCGGCTGTTTTCTTGCCTCCATAGTCTTTGACGATAATTCATTTGTATCGACACCACCAAGCGTTACTTCAGCAGTTTGGTATCCTTCAGTACCATTCGGTTTTAAAATCCATGCATTAATTAATTTAGCAATCTGCTTGAGTTGCTCATCAGCAATTTTTCTCAATGGTATTTGAGATAATTCCTGCCACAATAGATTTTCTAATTCTTGAACTAATCTTTTTGGCAGAAAATTAGATAATTTATTACGGAGTAAAGAATTTGGGAATTCAGTTTTCAGTGATTTAAATATCATTAGACTATCTGCATCAGGCAATAAATTTAACGATATAAATCCTCCTGAATTCCAGTAACTCGATAATTGGAGAATTGCTGGTCCACTTAATCCTTTGTGAGTAAATAAAATATTTTCTGTGAAATTTATTTTTGTAGCAGAATTAAATAATTTAACATCAGTTTTAACTGATATTCCTGAAAGATGCTGACAAATTTCTTTAACATCACCATCGAAAGTAAACGGAACTAAACCAGCACGATTAGGAATTAAATTAATGCCAAACTGTTTAGCGACCTCATAGCCAAATCCTGAACCTCCAAGTTTAGGTAATGATAAACCCCCTGTAGCAATTACCAATGATGCAGCAGAAAATTCTCCATAATTTGAAGTGACAAAATATTTTTCGACAGACTCCACAGAACTTACTGTAACGTCAGTAAAAATTTTCACACCAACGTCCTCACACTCTTTAAGCAACATTGCTAAAATTTCTTTGGATGATTTATCACAAAATAATTGCCCATGGATTTTCTCATGATATACGATCTTATATTTTTCAACTAAATCGATAAAGTCCCACTGTGTGTAACGACTCAATGCCGATTTACAAAAGTGTGGATTACTGGATAGATAACAGTCCGGACTAATATTCAAATTTGTAAAATTACAGCGTCCTCCTCCTGATATGAGAATTTTTTTGCCAATCCTATCAGCCCGTTCAAGAATCAATACTTTCTTACCTCTCTTACCAGCTGTTATTGCGCACATTAAACCTGCCGCACCCCCGCCAATAACAATAACATCATAAGACTTCATTACCTGTAACTATGAATTTAGATAATCTAAATACAAGAGGAGAAAATTGAATCTAGTGGTGGTCGTCATAAATAATATAACTTAATATCATAGTTATTAATGCAATTAAACTAGTAACGGATCAATATGTCCCTAAATATCATGTTATCAAATTATATTTGTAGGGCTCGAACTTGTTCGATGCCTTGTCC
>JAJFLR010000115.1 GCA_021772565.1 Opitutales bacterium
AATATTCTTCTGAATTTCATTGTAGGGCCTCCGCGACTCGACTGAGCTCGCCGTAGTCTTGCGGAGTGCCTCAAGTTGCTTAGTCTTCATACAAGGCATCGAACAAGTTCGAGCCCTACAAATTTAGATTTAAAAACTTGGTATTTATAGATAAGTTGAGCAGTTGCGTTTTTGAGGCGAAAGCCTCTTTGGAGTGCGGCGGCCCTCGACAATAGCTCGGTCCAAGACGAGTCATCACTAACCGGCTACCATTTTTAATGCTGAATTTCTTGCTCTGTTGAGGAGAAATTCTGTGATAAGAACCTAAATGATAACCTGCGGTTTTCAAACTTTCCCTTCCAGTCCCCTCCCCGTGGCAAGCCACGGGGAATTACACGTTAAAATATGAATAACGATTCGTGTAGAATTTTCATACCCATCTGAAGATTAGACACAAATCTAGTTACAAAAAAAAAATCACTTCGGCTCAAAAAGCTCCATTTGTGGTTTCTTAACTAAATCGTAAACTTTTAAAATTCTCAAAATTTGCAGCACTTGTGATTTTTGATAATTCCTGTTGGTTTCCACTTTATTGAGAATATCATTGAGCATCGATCGGAAAGAAATAATTCCGTCGATACCACGATCTTTTAACATTTTCATGCTTTCCGAGCGATGCGGTTCGTGTATCGGTAATCCGGGTAAGACCAAAATTTTCAAAATCTCATGCGACCCATTCACATCATCTTCATCAATCTGAAAAAAATCTTCCACTTTCTTGATAATATTTTTTTCCAAAAAATTAAAAATCTCCGAACTGCTTCTCAACATTGATGGTGTAAATCTCAATGTATGCCATCCTTTGACAACAACAACCGCACGATGAATATATTTCAGTTCATTTGAGAAAAGTAAAAATGCCGGAGTTCGATCAGTATTTTTATATGCCGGATTATAAACCATGAAATCGATATCCTCTTCAGCAAGCTTGCGTCGTGATTGAATCTGGTACTTACGAAGTTGCCGAACTAAAAAGCCGTGCAACTCAAAATATTCTCTTACTATATTTTCATCAAAGCCTGACATGATGTGGTATTAATTTATTACCATAATTTTAATTAACTATAACTGATCTCAGGAGTTATAGCAATTCACAAAAATTTTGACCGAAAATAATAATGGATCACAGTATCCAGCTGTTGCAGCCATGAAATATTTTTTTGTTTAATGAAATTATAATTGGCTATCACCATAAGTCTGGGAAAATCGAAAACGTCCATTTTATTTGATGTGACCAAAATTGTAGTGTCAAGGTATAGTGGGGTTTATAATAGGCGTATCAGGAATTGTACCAAGATTGGCTACGCTGGCCTCAATTATCTGACGACATTCATGAGATAAATTAGAAAGGTCTCCTCCCTCAAAATAACAAAGTGTTCGTGCGATAGTTGCCGGATTAGTTTGCGGATGAATTGCTTTTAATGCGCCTATTCCATCTTCAAGCAAAATACCATGACTTAGAAGTGCCGCGATATCGATATAGTCTTTTGCTTCAATACGATTAAATAACGCGGTAAGTTTTGTGGCAAATAAATCATGTAAAGAGGCTATTTTTATCCGATTTGCTGCTTGATCAGGAAATTGGATTTGGCCAAATTTGATTCCACCGAAAAAAGAAAGTTTCACAGTAGTAGACATATTAGTATCTTGAACTAAAACTGTATACGTATTTAACTCTTGCTGAATAATGCGAAGATTTGCTTGATCCATAAATGACCAAGAACTATGAATTTTTTCCTGTGTTACTGAGGCTGAACTGAAAAAATCAAAATCAATCGAGCGTCGATGTCCAAGACGCAAAGCAAGTGCGGTGCCGCCGTATAGTACAAAATCTTTGAAATTAGCTTCTGAAAATTTATTCCAAAGATATTGCTGAGATTCAGCTAGAATTTCTAAATGGCAGTGCATGGTATTCTAAATTTGGAATTCTTGTTGGCTTAGGTAAATTTTTGAGTTTCAGTCGCAATTGCCATAAACGCTGACTTTGAGGAGTCAATGCACCTACCGGTGCGTTATTAAAGACATCTATTAATCGAGGAGCACTAATAGATTTTTCCATAAAACAAATATCATCCCAGTCTCCGATATCCATGATTCGCAATATTGCCTGATCACTTTCCAATGGTGGTGGTTCTCTATCCCAAAACAACGACGCTAATCTGTCATTTATATTATTACTCATATTCTAAATCTAATGTTTTCCACATTAATATAAATTAATAATAGGGCATATTTTATAATAAATCAATTTTCTTTCAGTATAATTAAACGTTATGTATTTCAAGATTTGCATAAATAATATTGGGCGTGAATTAAATAACCTCTTGCCAAAGTTTTCTAACTAAGTCCATATCAACATTCTCAATAGTTACCGCTTTGCCAATTTTATCCATGACGACAAATCGCAGTTTTCCCTGCCTTACTTTTTTGTCGCGTAACATCGCTTCGATTAATTTTTCGAGATCAAGTGAATTTTTTAATTTAACAGGCAGTGAATAACGCTTAACTAAATTTATTACACGCTCAACATCTAGATTTGAAATATTTCCCAACGTCTCTGACAATCGTGCAGCTAAAACTAATCCGACTGCAACAGCTTCACCGTGCAGATACTCCCCATACTCTGTCACTGCTTCAATGGCATGAGCAAATGTATGACCCAGGTTAAGTAAAGCACGACCGCCAGATCCGGCCAATTCTTTTTCATCGGCTTTAACAATGTTAGCCTTAATCTCACAACAAGTTTCTATAACATTTGGTAATGCAGAACTATCATGTACGAGTAATTCAGATTTTTCTAAAAGATTGAATAAATTTTCATCATCCAACATTCCATATTTAATAATTTCTGACATCCCGGCATTGAATTCATTTGCTGGCAGTGTTTTTAAATTTTCAGTCTCAATATAGACTGCTTTCGGTTGATAAAATGAACCGACTAAATTTTTTCCTGAAACCAAGTTAATACCCGTCTTCCCACCAACAGAACTATCAACCATAGCAAGAAGGCTAGTTGGGATTTGATAAAAATCAATGCCCCGTAAATATGTAGCCGCAGCAAAGCCACCTAGGTCGCCAATAACACCACCACCCATGACAATTAAAGCGCCAGTTCGATCAATTTTGTTTTCAGCTAAAAAATTATAAACCTTACCAAGACTTTCTAACGACTTTGTCGACTCGCCCGCCAGCAGTTTGAGAATCGGTAAATTTGAAAAAGTTTTTTCTATAAATTCTGCCTGTGAGTGATAAACATTTTCGTCAGTTAAAATAGCAACTGGTTGAGAATTTTTTTTAAGGATGTTTATTTCTTGTAGAATAACCTCACTCAAATCTCTACCAATATGTATTGGATAACTTCTCTCGCCTAGTTCTACTTGCAATGTTTTCACTTACACTTCCAAACCAAATACAGCGTTGACATAATTGTCGACTGAAAAAGGCTGTAAGTCTTCGGCTTTTTCACCAAGACCAACAAAATAGATCGGTATTTTCAATTCTCGATAAATACCGACAAGTGATCCACCGCGACTTGTACCATCCAGTTTTGTGATAATTAAACCGGTAATATCAAATTCCTGATTAAAAATCCTGGCCTGCTCAATAGAATTAGATCCGATACTTCCGTCCAAGACCAGCCATCTGTGTTGAGGTGCAGTCTCATCATTTTTCTGAAGCACACGTCGAATTTTTTTTAATTCCTGCATCAAATTAGATTTATTATGAAGACGACCTGCAGTATCTAAAATTAAAATATCTTTTTTCCTACTGACAGCAGCTTGATAGGCATCAAATGAAACAGAGGCTGAATCAGCACCATGTTGACTAGAAATTAAGTCGATCTCCAGTCTTTCTGCCCAAGTTTTTATTTGCTCGTTTGCCGCAGCCCGAAAAGTGTCACAAGCACCCAAAATTGGTTTGTGTCCATCTTCTTTAAATTGATAAGCTAATTTTGCAGTCGTTGTAGTTTTGCCGGATCCATTTACACCGACCAAGCAAATGACTTCGGGTTTATTGACGCCAACTTTTAGTTCACCTTCAGAGCCTTGCAGAATTCTTTTTAATATTGAAGCACCAATAGTTGCAGCATCCTGACCACGTAATTCCTTTTCTTTTTTATATGCAGCTTGTATTTCTTCAATTATTTCAGTAGTGGTTTCAGTACCAAAGTCAGCACCATAGAGTGCTTCTTCCAAGGAATCGATAGACCCAGCATCAAGTTTTTTTCCAGAAAAAATCCCACCCACAGAACTAAAAAGCGAACTGGTAGTTCTGGAAAGTCCTTCTTTAAATTTTTTAAATAAGCCGAGCACGAATTTTTAAATTTATTTTTTAGTATTTCTGAAAAATCGTAAAAAATATTATTAGCCGCGGATGAAACACAGAATAATCTGTGGCTAAAAGAAACTAAACTTTTTTCATCTGAATGATAAAGTCGATAAAGTCTTCATGATATTTAGTTAGCCATTCATCACGAGCTTCATCCCAGGTCATCTTCCTACCCTTTTCCCCTTCAATCCATTTATGTTTTCTGACTTCATCTTTAATCAGATATGTAATTGTATAGTAAGGATCACTTCTGGCCTGAGGTGGTACAGGAACGTAATCTTCCTTATCCAAAACTTTCTGAATCTGTTTCTTATAATTTTGAAAAAGCAATTCCGCATTTTCCTCATAATTGTTATATGCAATAAAATTCATAATATTTAATTTTAAAAATGTTAATGGTTATTTTTGCACAGAACTATTATTTTTTTTTACACTGAGCAATACTCGAGTTATCGGGATGTTTGATTTCCGGTCAAACAGAAGGTTCCCTGAATGGACGTTTTAGCTGTTTTTTTATATTGTCGAGAATTCCATTTATAAAACGTTTTGATTCCAATCCTGAGTATAATTTACCCATATCAATTGCTTCATTTATTGTCACCACCGGCGGAATGTCCGGGCGATAAAGTAGTTCGTAAATAGCTAATCTCAAAATGGCTAAATCGACTTTAGCAATCCGTTTGAAGTTCCAATTTTGAGCGTTATCATTTATATTTGAATCGAGCACCTCACCCTTTTTAATGACTCCATAAATAAGTTCTTCTGCAAAATTATAATAATCTCTGGGATTTTCTTGTGCTTTAAAAAAAAGCCTTACATCAGTATCTAAATCACCGGATGGATTAATTTCCCATGAATAGAGAAATTGCATCGCCGCAATTCTATTATCTCGTCGCGTGCTCATAAATAATTAAAAATTTAATTTTTCTCAAAATCAAAGAACTCAGCATGATCACTAGCTTCCAGATCATCGTCCTCAATACCATCTTCATAAATTCGATCAGTCAATGCATCATCAACAGCGCACATTTCTAAAGCTGCCTCAGCAAATTCTTTGCCGCGATTAATTCGTCCCATACAACGATCTTCGGCCTGACGAATATTTTCGACAGTTATAATACCATTAATTATCGGTGTTTCCTGTCGTATTGAAACTTGTTGTAATGTCTGATTTGCGCTGAATGAAATTATTTCGTGATGTTTGGTGTCACCGGCAATAATTACACCGAGGCAAATAATACAATCAAACTCGTCAGTTTCAGCAACCATGGATGCTGTATAGGGAATTTCATTTGAACCGGGAACACGAAAAATTTCGATCATTTCGTCTTTCAAACCGGATTTCATTAAAGTTTTAACGGTATTTTCAATTAACTGCTCAACAAATTTTTTGTTATATCGGGCAGCAATAATTGCAATGCTGCTATCTACGGCACTGTTCTTTATTTTTTCTGGTTTATCCTTGCTCACAATTTTTTTATTTCCCTAGCCAATTAACAGCTTAAGTTTAAGTTCTAATAATAGAATATGGATATTGAAGTAAATAATCTAACAAACAAGATAAAAACAGAAGCACTCAACCTCGGATTTTCAGTTTTTGGGGTTACATGTGTACCGGTAGACCTTCGAAAAGACTATTATCTCAAATGGCTAAAAGAGGGACAACTAGGCACGATGGAATGGATGAACAATAATAATGAACGCCGACTCGATCCATTAAAAATTTTACCGGAGGCGAATAGTATTATTTGTCTCGGATTTAATTATTATCAGCCCGAGCCTGAAAGAAGAGGTCGAATCGCCAAATATGCACTCGGACTTGATTATCATAATATAATGATTAAAAAGCTAAAACAGCTTTGTAAAATATTACGAGACAATGGCGGAATAAACAAACCTTACGTTGATACAGGACCCGTTCTGGAAAAGCCGGTAAGTGTACAGGCCGGCCTAGGTTGGCAGTCTAAAAGCACAATCGTAATCAACAAAAATTTCGGCACTTGGTTACTGCTTGGGGAAATTTTGACATCACTCAAATTATCACCCGATATTGCAGATTCTGATCATTGTGGAAAATGTACGGCCTGTATCGATGTCTGCCCGACCAAAGCGATTACTGCGCCTTACCAACTCGACGCTCGCCGATGCATTGCCTATTTAACTATTGAGCACAAAGGATCGATTCCAGAAGAATTCAGAAAACTGATCGGCGATCATTTATTTGGCTGCGATGATTGTCTGGATATTTGTCCATGGAACAAGTGGGCAAAAAAGACTGATGAAGAAAAATGCAAAGCCAGAGAATATCCGGATTTAACAGCTATGTTAAAGTGGAATGAAGAAGATTTTAAAATTAATTTCAAGAAAACGCCTATTTATCGTTTAGGGTTAGAACGATTGCAGAGAAATATTTGCGTTGTTTTGGGAAATATTGGTGAACGTGAGGATTTCAATTCACTAGAAAATTTAAAAGGAAATTGTAGCAGTATGGTCAGTGAACATGCAGATTGGGCTATTAGTCAGATTAAAAATCGTAACTAAATTATGTAATATTAATTTTATAGTTAAAATTTACATTCAAAAATAAAAAACAGTTGCCTGTGACGTATAATTTATTTTAAATATACGTCATGCAAACTAAATTAACACTCAGATTAGACGATTCTCTAGTAAAACTAGCAAAAGAACAGGCAAGTAAAAGAGGGAAATCTGTGTCTAAAATGGTTGCAGATTATTTTGCCAGCTTTGAAAGTTCCACAAAAAAAACTGACTTCAAAAATAGTTTAACTCCAGTAACAAAATCATTAATTGGTATAGCAAAAGGAGCAGATTTGGATGAACAAAGTTACAAAGACTATTTGACTGATAAATATAAATGAAACTACTTTTTGACACAAATGTAATATTAGACGTAGTTTTGGATAGAGAACCCTATGTCAGAGATTCTGCATTTCTGTTAGATCTAGTCTCAATAGGAAAGGTTCAAGGCCTAATATCTGCGATTTCTATTACTACGATTTACTACATAATAACTAAAAATAATAGTAAGAGAGTGGCTACCAATACTGTCAAAAAATTGATTCAATTATTTGAAATAGCAAAGGTTGATAGATTAATTATTGAAAAAGCATTCTTACTTAAATTTAAAGATTTTGAAGATGCCGTAATTCACGAATCTGCATATGAATGTAATGCGGAAGCAATTGTTACAAGAAATCAAAAAGATTTTAAAGCATCGAAGTTAAGAATTTATGATCCGAAAGAATTATTAAAATTACTTAAATGATAAATTTGAATAATTTGAATAAAATTTTGACTAACATGTCCAAGTAATTGTTATAATATTTTTGATAATTTCAAAATGTTTAGTTTATCCAAAATATTAGAAGCAATAGGTAGCAGTGTCCTCCTTTTTCTGCGGTCATTTACTTACCTGCCATCAATAACAAGACAATTTCCACGATTCATGGATCAGTGTTACATTATGGGGTATACGACATTACCGTTAGTGGCAATTCTAAGTTTTTTTATTGGATCAGTATTGGCTCTGCAAATTGGCTACAGTTTTCAAGGAGTCAGTTTTAATCAATATATTGGCAGTATAGTCGGATTAGCAATGGTTCGTGAGATGGGCCCGGTAATGACATCAATAATGGTTGCAGGGAGAATAGGTTCGGCAATCACAGCAGAACTGGCATCAATGAAAGTTTACAATGAAGTCGATGCTTTAAAAACAATGAATATCCCACCAGAACGAATTTTGGTACTCCCCCGTTTGTTGGCAATAATTTTGGTCATGCCGGTATTGGCAATTACCGCAATAACAGTTGGTTGGCTCGGAGGTGCACTGGTCGCTCAAAATGTTAGTTTTATAGATTTGGACCATGAGATTTATTTTAGAGTCTTAAAAAAGTTTGTTACAATAGATGCAATAATGGATGGTTTATGCAAAGCCGAAATATTTGGTATCGCTGTAGTAACGGTTTGTTGCAATATAGGATTACGAACACATGGGGGTCCGAGAGAAATTGGTAATGCAGTGACTAAAGGCGTCGTAACTTCTATTATATTAATCCTGTTTCTTAATTATTTTATCACTAAAGCACTGCTATAATTTAAATAAGTTTTTGACTACAGACTGATATAGAAAAAGTAATTTTAATTTTAAATCAATATACATAGGCCACAGATTAAACACAGATAAAACACGGATTAATTACAGATCAAATTAAGTATCTTGATCACGAGAATAAAACAAAAAATATCATTATAATAGGACTTTTAATATTTAATAAATTAATTAAAATCTGTGTTCAATCCGTGTTTCATCTGTGGCCAAAATTTATAAAAATAATTTATATCTGATAATGACTAATAACAGAAATATCGGACAGGCAATATCAGTTAATGTTGTCGATCTATCAAAAAGTTTTGGCTCAGAAAAAGTTTTAAAGAATATAAACTTTAATGTAACACCAGGCGAAATTTTTGTAATTATGGGGCCAAGTGGAGCGGGTAAAAGTATCATGCTAAAACATATTATCGGGTTACTTAGACCTGATACCGGTAAAGTATTACTGAATGAGATGGATGTTATTGAAAGAAAAACTGTCGAACAAAATGTAATAGCCATGGTATTCCAGGAAGGAGCGTTATTTAACTCATTGAATGTATTCGATAATCTAGCTTTATATCTACGTGAACACCGCAGGTATAATAAAAATAATATTCGAACTAAAGTTACTCACGCACTGGAAATGTTATCACTTGGTAATGCGATAGATAAATTTCCACCCGAACTTTCAGGTGGTATGAGAAAAAGAGTGGCGATTGCCCGGGCGCTGGTAATGGAACCTCAATTATTATTGTATGATGAACCAACATCAGAATTGGATCCTACAATGGGCGCAACAATCAGCGAAATTATTGCAACTGTTAGAAATGAAACACAAGTCACAAGTATCGTGGTATCTCATGATCGTGATCTTGCATTGACTATTTCCGATCGTGTTGCCTTGATGATGGCTGGTGAAATTATTGAAATTAACACACCGGAAAATTTGACAAAATCAAAAGACCCACGAGTTCAATCATTTCTGAATCCAAAAATTAATATAGATCAACCACGTTTTAGACAGAAGGAGGAAAACAAATGAATAATGCATTACAATCAATTCGAGTCGGTATATTTTTTGTCTTAGGATTAAGCTTACTTTATATCGTTTATGAAATGTTAGGACAAAAGGACTTTAGTAAAAAAGAAGGCTATCATTTAACGGCAAGATTCGATGATATAAAATTAACAGCTGCAGGCGATGAAGTGAGAATGGCGGGTGTGAAAATAGGGACTGTCAATGAAACTCGATTAGTTGAAGGTCAGGCTGAAGTTGTTTTAAGAATTATTGATGAATACAAAATACCAGAAGACTCCACTGTAATGATTGCAGCAGCAGGCTTATTGGGCAGAAATTATATCACAATTGCATACGGCAATGAAGCTGCTGGATTTCTTGCCGATGGGAACTCAATCACTTCGAAGAAAAGTTTCGATATGAATGACATGATTGCTAAAGTTGGTCAGATCGGCGAAAAAATTGAAGTAGCTACAGCTAAATTCAGTGACTTCTTAGGCGGAGATGAAGAAGGTTCAAAAAACCCTTTTGCAAATATTAATGCACTCATTGATGAGAATAGAGAAAAAATTGAATCAATGATTAATAATATCCATGAAGTTACTGAAAAAATAAACAGAGGTGACGGGACGTTAGGCAAACTGATCAATGATGACTCAACTTTCAATGAGCTACAAACCGCAATGAGCGATATCAAGAAAACAGCTAGTTCTATTTCCACTACTTTTGAAGAGGCCAAAACTCTCATTGACGATATTAAAAAGGGAGAAGGAACTTTAGGTAAATTAATTTATGATGATAGTCTAGCAAAGCAAATAGACGATGTGACAATTAACTTCCGCAGCTTTTCAGAAAAACTAAATTCTGATGAAGGAACAATTGGATTATTGCTAAAGGATGATACGATTTACAGAGATTTAAAAAGCTTACTTAATAAAGCTGAAAGAACAGTTGACGGAGTGAGTGACTCTGGTCCAATTTCTGCCGTTGGCGTTGCGGCAAATGCGCTGTTTTAATTAATTACAAATTAGTTGTTCGTAATCAGTGAAATCGAGTACAACTATAAATATTTAATTCGTAATTCGTAATTCGTAATTCGTAATTATAATATATTCGGTCCGTATTTTTGAACAGTTATTCTACGATTCGGCTTTCCAGTCGGAGTGCGTGGAATTTCAGAAATTATTTCTACATGTCTTGGCACCATATGAGCTGGTAATTTTTTTCGCGCAAAAGATAAGAACTGTTTTAATGACCATTTTCCCGGATCATGTGGAACAATAAATATCCAGGGAATTTGATTGAGAACTTTTTGAGGATCGGCAACACCGGCAACCAGATATTCTTTTACGCCATCTAAAATGCCAAATTCATTTTCTACTTCAGCAGGAAAAAATGAAAAGCCTCCACAATTTATCATGTCATCACGGCGCCCTTTATAGACTACAAAATGATCTTCATCAACATAACCAAAATCACCCGTAAGCAACCAGCCATCTCGAAATTTATTATCATTAAGTTCTTCATTATTCCAATACTGCCCAATACGATCTGAAGCTCGCAACAAAATTTCGCCTTCTTGATTAGCATCTAAAAATATTCCATTTTCATCGGCAATGGCTATTTCAACTCCATGGGTAACCTGTCCAATTGTGTGGAGTTTATTTAAATTTTCTCTAGAATTGAGAATAAGAGCCCGAGAGCATTCGGTAAGGCCATATTGGAAAAAAACATTGGCTGTTGGAAAATACTCTAATAATTTTTTAATTTCACTCGATGATAACGGTGCACTGGCAATTTCAATTGATCTAAAATTTCTGGTCATACTTTTTATTTTCTCCGGATCTGATTGCAGCAAACTTCTTATCAAAGGAGGTGTGGAAAAAAATCCGGTTATACCAAAATTTTGAATATCCTCCAATACTGCTGTCACTGTGATAAAACCTTCAGGAATAACCACACACCCACCCGTCAACAATGTTGAAGTAACTCGCTGCCAGCCTCCACTGTGTGTCATTGGACAAAGAACAAGATCACGATGCGAACTGTCCATACCAATTATTTCTGAAAGAGTTTTGGCAATATTCATTAAATGGTTATGCTGCAAAGTTACGGCTTTAGGTAAGCCGGTAGAGCCAGCTGAAAATAATATTAAGGCCGGGCTATTTTCATCTACAGATTTAGTTGTTGTATTATTCTGTACATTAATTTCAGGCGTAATTGATATTTTTATTTTATCAGCGTCTAATTTAAAAATATAATTCTGAATTATTGCGTGCAGGAAGTCAGCTTTACTGGATGAACTCAGACAAAATTTTGGCTCAGTATTTTTTATAATATAATTAAGTCGCTCATCCCCTGCTTTGTCATCAATCGGCACAGCAATTGCACCGATAGATGTGATCGCCATAAATGCAATTACGTATTCAATTGAATTTCCCAACATCAATGCGATCCGATCACCCTGCTCGGCACCCGCATGAATAAGTTTATTGGCAGAATATTCTATATTAAGAATTAAGTCAGCATAGGTTAATTCTACATCACCGCATTTTAAAGCTAACGATAATTTTTGTTCATCCGATATCGATGAAAAAATTTGCTGAAACAGACTTTGCTCTATCCTGTTTTCACTCACACTAATTAAATTTATAAAAAATTCTAACTTTCTTATTAACTAACTTGTGATGTATCGACTTTCTAATTCTTTAATTCTGTCATAGCCAACTAATTCAAAAATATTTGGTAATGTGCTGATCTGATCATCGACTGCTGAAATAGTTTGCTTATCTACAATTTGCTTGAACACAGATTCCATTGACAACACAGCTGCTCTCAAACCTTGATTAGCAAAAATAATTACTTTGTAACCCATCCCATCGAGTTCAGCAGCAGTGGTTGTTGGATACATAGTTGGAACTGAAACCAAGGGAATTCTATCGCCCCATCCAGCAGCAAATGCTTTCATCTCACCCGCAGTTGAATCTTTTGATTGAATTAAAATTAAATCTGCACCGGCGTCTGCGTAAGCATTGGCTCTTTTCAACGCTTCCTCTAATCCAAGACCAGCTACAAAAGCTTCAGTTCTGGCGATAACTAAAAAATCTGGATTTTGTTGTGTAGCTTTAGCAGCTTTTACTTTAGAAGCAAATTCTTCCAGGCTAACAAGATCCCGTTTGAGTCCTGAAACCAAACTACACCGTTTGGGATGATGATAGTCTTCCATACAAATTCCTGCGATACCGACAGATTCATATTCGGCAACCATTCGTGTCACATTAATCACATCACCGTAACCATTATCGACATCAGCAATGACAGGTAAATTAGTACAACGATTAATATCTTTAGTGACATCGAGGTGCTCAGTCATCGTCACTAACCCAACATCGGGAATTCCTTTACTTGCACTAATACAAAATCCACTTGCCCAAATTGCGTGAAAACCGGCTCGCTCAGAAAGTTTTGATGAAATTCCATCATGTGCACCACTCAGTAAAACACTGCCAGGATTTTTTAGTAATTGCCGAAATTTTTTCGATTTATTCTCCATAATTAGTACCTCAATTTTAAAATCCTGACATATTTAGCAAGGAATTAATTATTATTTTGTCATCGCGAGGAGCAACGCGAGCCGACTGCGCCATAGTAGCCTCTGGCTACGACGGCTGTACGCGGCGCGATCCATGACTTTTAATTATTCACATAGATTGCCACACCCTGCCTCAGCAGGTCTCGCAATGACAATCGCACAACTTTGTCATCGCGAGGAGCAACGCGACGCGGCGATCCATAACTTTTCTTTTTTCACATAGATTACCACACCCTGCCTCAGCAGGTCTCGCAATGACAATCGTACAACTTTTGTCATCGCGAGGAGCAACGCGACGCGGTGATCCATAACTTTTCTTTATTCACATAGATTGCCACACCCTGCCTCAGCAGGTCTCGCAATGACAATCGTACAACTTTTGTCATCGCGAGGAGCAACGCGACGCGGCGATCCATAACTTTTCTTTATTCACATAGATTGCCACACCCTGCCTCAGCAGGTCTCGCAATGACAATCGTACAATTTTGGTTCCGGCTTCGCCGGGTTAGGATTATTTTGTATTTATACTAAATTTTTAAACCCATCAAGTATATGTTATAAATTTATTTCTTCAAATTAATTAGTCGATTTATTTCAAGATATGTTTGTTTAGAAAATTCAACGATTCCCTTTTCGCTAAACTTTTTTAAACTTTTGCCAGACTCCCAACCAGGAATTCTAATACCATCATTCTTTTGTTTATTAAGCCAATCGTTTATTAATGGCATTCCACTTTCTAAAATTTTTGGCCCAATAAAAACACAAAACACTCCTGTGCTATTTGAAATTTGAGCTAAATCCGATGACTTGCCAATTTTAGTTAAAAGCTCAACAGCCATAGCAAGAGCAAATGATTTATGTGAACCCCCAAAAGGTAGCAGAGCACCTAGCCCTTTAGTTGGAAAAACTTGAGATGAATCAGTTGTCGGTTTTCCACAAGAATTTATAGCCGAATTTTCTGGTAATGCATCACCTGTAAGTTGGCTCAATAATAATTGACCGTGAGTGATCGCGCTCATTGAACTGTCAGAAATAAAAAATTCGGGTGCCGATGGTATACCAATACATATTGGGTTTGTTCCAACTACTGGCTTTTTTGCTCCAATAGGAGCAACCCTATGAGGCGAACTAGAAACTATAATAACAGCCGACCTTTTACTACATGCCAGTCGTGCCCAGTCGCCAATGGCACCACTCGGGTATACTGAGTCTCCTGAAATAACACATAGTCCATCTCGCTCACAGACTTCACACCCAGTGTCTACAATATTTTTCATAATCGGATAACCCAAATTATTTTTCCCATTCACTTGAAAATACGTCTCAGTAACTTTTTCAGGATGTGGTGAAGATTTAAAACCGAATGGACCAAATTTACCGGAATCAGCGATATATTTAAATCGAATTAACCCATGATCCACTTTGCCCGACTGCTCTGCACGAATTAAATGATTGTTAGTTTCAGACGCATCTTCAGGTAATAACTCCAGTATTTGACTAAGATAGGAATTCAGTTTGTGGCTTAACTCTTCCGTATTTAGTGAAATTTGAGACATAGATTTATCTTAGATAAAAAATACTTTATCGATGTTAAGGCAAGTTTAGAACACAAAAAGAGCGTATCCCCCGGGTAAAAAACACAACAAAAAAAACCCCGACATTAGGATACGCCCCTCTTACCAACACTTCTTCTCTTATTTAACCCATCTTTCTCTAAAATTTTTGGACATAATTTGCCCTATTGTAGTTCCCCAGTCTGTATATTAGCACTTCTAAGAAATAATTCAACTAATTACAATACAAATTTAACACTTCTTTTAAGTTTTGTGTATTAACAATTATCTGCACTTATCTATATGCTGATTAATGGTTTAAAACTGGTCACCAATTAACAGTTGGCCTGTTTTTGCAAAATTAATGGTAAAATATTGTGTCATACTCATGTTGGTAGTTCAACAATTAAATTTGTTATCAATGATAAATAATAGTTTTACTAATCATTTTACTCAATTTGATTTATAAAGAGTTCTAGAAGTAATAAAATTTGAAAAATCTTGAATAGTTTAAAATTGTAGCAAGCGTCAAAAAAATTTGCATTTTAAAAATTAATTTATTAATTAATTAATAAAATAGCTTGATTCAATAATATATCACTATATGTTTATTTTAAAAATAGCTTGATATCTTTAACATTTAGCTATTGTAAATTAGGTATAATAAATAAACTAAAATCCATTAATAATTAAACTAATATTATAATAATGATAATTAAACCGATTAAGTATTTGGCAGTAACAATTTTATGCACAATTTTATCATCTCCAATAAATGCTCAAACTAGCGTGACAACAGACCCCGTCGGGTTTATCACACTTAATGTTAAAGGAGCCGGGACTAATCAATTTGCTTTCTCGCTAGTTGGACTTGGCATGTTTAATCCGGTTGATTTTCAAGGCGCCGTTACTGCAGTTCCTGCGTTTAATCAATTAACGGTTTCAGGTGCTACTTTTGATAACTTTACTGGTGGTCAATATTTTGTAGAGTTTTTAACTGATCCAAATAGTAGTTTACTCGTTACGATTACGTCAGCTTCAGGAGATACATTAACATTATCAAACACCCAAGCAGAACTAGATCTGACTTCTGGAAATAATGCAATAAACTTGGCTGACGCCACTGCCGATACTTTTAGAATTCGCAAGCACCATACACTAGCATCTGTATTTGGAGCAAATAATACTGCTGGATTTACTGGCGCAACAAGTGCAGGTGGTGCAGATGAAATAATCTTATATGATCCAGTTACACAGACATCAAATTGTTATTTTTATTCAACATTTGGAACCGCTCAGTGGAGGCCTTGTGACGATGCTTTTTTTGGCGTTGCTAATGATACAATTATATTTCCTGAATCTGGATTAATAGTAAAACGCAAAGCATCAACAGATGTTAATATAAAACTATTAGGTGCTGTTAAGACAAAAGATACAAATTTGGCTGTTTTGACTGGATTTAACGTTTTAGCTAATATTTATCCAACTAAAGTATCATTATTGAATTCAGGATTATTTACTGGAGATTCTGCAACAGGAGTTGCAAGTGCGACTAGTGCTGGAGCGGCAGACGAAGTCATTATTTATGACTCAGCAACTCAAACATCTAAATGTTTCTTTTATTCAACATTTGGTACCGCACAATGGAGACCATGTGATGATCCTTTTTTTGGTGAGGCTAACAATGAAGAAATTCCAATTGGTGCTTCAATTATAATTAAAAGAAAAAATTCTCAAAAATTTGCTTGGATAGCACCGCAAAGACCTGCTAACTTATAAATATTAAATCCTTAAATTAAATTAATAAATAATATGAAAAAAGTAATTAAATTATTTTCACTGCTGATTATTGCAGGAAATCTTACAGTTAATGCTGCTAAAATTAATGTTCAAAGTACACCTGGAACACCTAACACTGGATTGTTGTTAAATTCCAGTTCAGTAGGGCTACCTGATGGAACTGAAATTGGTATTGGTATTTTTAATTCTGGTTTTGATTTTAATACTATTTTTAGCTTTAGTAGTATTGATAATTTAGCTGCTAATGCAAATTTTACATTGATAGGTACAAAGAGTACAGTTAATTTGGGAGGAAATGGAATAACAGGTGGCTTTGGTGCAACAACTGGTAATTTTACTGGAAATTTTCCTGCAACTGATAAATTTCATCTAGTAGCTACATTAAATGGGGAATGGGGAGCATTTCAAAATAGTGGTGTAGTAGTACCTAGAGATGACTCACCGATTGGGGCAACATTAAATGTGCAATTTAATGCATTCAATGTAGCATCTGTGGGAACTTTAATCGACGCAGGTAGTGGTCTAAACGACGGGAAACTAGCAGCAATACCAGAACCATCAACATATTTACTTTTAGCAATTGGATTGGGATCAATTTATTTAGTATCTCGAAAAAAATAGATTTTTAAATAGGTAATTTTAAAAAACCTCTTCTATGAAGGAAGAGGTTTTTTATTAGGCAAATTCGACAAATTATATTACAATTTGAAATTTAATAAATATCGGCTATTGTATAGAAATATTAAATAAATTGGAACAAATATACCTTTATAGTGTTCTTATCACAAAAAAACCAACAATGACAAATAGAGCACAAGAAATAGCATTAGATAAATTATTAGTAAGTCGCTTCAAAAGTGGGGATGAAACTGTTTTTGAAGATATGGTAAGCCGATATTGGGATAGAATCTATAATCGTGTTCACCAAATGCTAAAAAACCCACAAGATGCTGAGGAAGTGACTCAAGATGCATTTGTCAGAGCTCACCGAGGATTAGAAAATTTTAGAGGTGATGCTTCATTTTCAACTTGGCTTTACCAAATAGCTACAAATTTAGCCCATAATAAATATTGGTATTGGTTCCGTCGTAAGAGGGCAGAATCAATTTCTATGGATCAAAGTATTTCTGAAGATGGGACAATGACAATCGAAGATGTAATCCCTGATCGATCAGAAGATCCAGCGCAAAACACAGTAACTAATGAACTAGCTAATCGCGTCACAGAATGTTTGCCGGCCTTAAGTGAAAAGCAGCGTGAAATATTGACTCTTCGTATTGTTCAAAATTTAACTTACGAAGAAATTTCACAAAAATTATCAATTAGCTTAGGGACTGTTAAAAGTCGCATTGCAAGAGCAAGAGAAAATCTGCGCGAAAAAATCGGTAGCGATTTTGCATGAAAGATCTCGAATTTGAAGAATTAATTAATCTGTATCTCGACAATGAGATATCAGAAAAGCAGATGAAACGCTTAAAAGCTTTCATTAGTTCAAGTGCTAAACATAAATCACTTTTTGATCAATATTGTAAGTTGCATCAAGCATCACAGCTCGCACTTAGCAAAAAGAAAATATCAAAAAGCACTAAAAAAACAATCAGTAGGAATTCAAAGAGAAATGTTACTAAAAATTCTGAAGAAAATAAAATAGTTAAAATTAACAAAAATACCGGAGAGGCTGTTTTTGAAAGTGATAAAATTGCCAAGAAAAATAAAAAGAAGGTAATTTCAGTATTATTTTCAACAAGTGTTGCTGCGGCATGTTTTGGATTTTCTGCAGTATCTCTTTACTTATATAAATATGATAAGGACCCAGTAAATAGATTTCCCACATTGCACACTGCATCAAAAGATTTTCCAGATAGATTAAACTCACTAGATAAAAATCTTACAAGAAGTGTTTTAGTCAAAAATTATGAAGACACTACAGCAACTGACAAAAATACCAGTAATGATTCAAGAAATAATCCAACTGAAATAAAACTAAAAGAGGTATCAAATAATTATGCGACTTTAGCAAATTATCTAAATTACCCATATATGAAAAATCTAAATGGACACATTTTTTCAAAAAGAAGTATTGGGGAAATTGAAAATTCTTCTTCAATAAACAAAAACTATTCGATAAATAACTACGATAGATCAAATTTTAGAACGCAAAATGCTAGTTTCAGATTCGTTCGTTAAATATGACTTTGTAGATATTAAGTCTACTCATTCCGAAAGATTCTTATAAGTATCATAATAATGAATAGCAACACCAATGTATGATGGGTCAAACTCAAAAGCTTCATTCACTTCTCTAATAACCATCTCTAAATCGGTTTTCGATCTGTCAGCAAAGGTGATTTTTTCAAGCATTACTTCAGTAGTCTCAAATCCTTCAGCTACAACTTTATCATTATTACCTACTAAAGAGAACTCATGATATCCATTATAGCGCCCATCATTATTAATGATATTATCTACTGCTGCTTTGAGTTTTTGTTGATCAACATTCCGATCTTTTGATCTCGATCCATATAAATTATATAATTTTATTAGCTCGTCATTAAACATTTCGTTAGACATTATATCATCCTGTTGCAGTAGTCCTATGAACCTGAATCCACGCGCAAATACATTTCTGACCTTAAAGCCATTAAATATACTTTTTAACTGCATATCTTTTGAATTTTGCGCTTCTTTTATCCAGTCAGATTCCGGTAAGCCGTTTAAAAAACTAACTTTTGTTGGTTTATATTTAAATGTTTCAATACCTAAATAAATTTTCTTACCCATCCAATTTGCATATTCAATTTCTTTTTCAGCATGACGAATCATTCCGTCTGCACCACCGGCAAAGTTTCTATAATCCATAATGCCGACGTTATCTAAAATATCGATTAGGTGTTTTGCCGAATCTTTACGTTCACCATTAAAAGTTACGATATAGTTATTATCCTCGGTCCCCTCATCAAACCAAAATGGAATATCTACTCCGTAAACTAAATCACTCTTTTCATTAGCAATTAAGTCCATAATCTTTTGATTTAGATCTAGAAATTGTGTCAAAATTTTCTCTCTTTCAGGTCCATCAAATCCGAGTAATTGATATGGCTCATTGTCCAAGTGCACCCCATAATAACGTGCATCAGGTTCAACGGCACGGTTGAAATCAATAATTGCATTTACTTGTGCTAATACCCTAGGATGATGCTCTGATAGTGAGAATTCTGGAAAACCATCCAATGCATGACAAAGTATGTTTTGTTTTCTGGCAGATTTGATAAATTCTGCAAGTTTACCAGGGTGTTTTAAAACACAAACTACAAAAGGTGTTAAATCATTTTCAAATTTATATGGGATTTGTAAAAAAAGTTCGCTAATTTTATGATCCTGACAAAATTTAAAAAAAACATCTCTTTCCTTTTGATCCAATAGTAACTTTTCAACTTCCCAAACCCACATGGCACGAACTGTATTTCTTGCTGATCCAGGCTTAAGTTTTCTTGAATCACTAAATGGTGGCATGCTATCCGGACTGGATTTAAAATTAATATCATCAATAAAAATTGTTCCCTTTCCTGGCACGGTAAAATTAAAAACAATAGTCGATGCCTCATTAGAACCTAAATTAAATTGACTCCAAGGAATAACGACTTCCTGCCATTGAGTGGTAACTGAACCTTTCATAAATTTATCACAAACTCCGGCAGATCGTGAATCATCTTTTTTAAACCAATTTGGATCTGCTGCCTGTACTGAAAAATTTTCTCCACCCTCTTCACCTTTCACAAAAAATGATAAATATTGATGATCAACAATATTTAGAAACTTTCTCTCTACAACAGGTAATTCTTCATCAAATAAATGTAACCAAACACCAGCCCATCCTTCATCTTTTTTATATGAAATTTTCATTGATCGGCCACCCACACCACGGTAAACATCCCTGACTAGATGAATTCGAGCCTCTGACTTGCCTCTACCAAAATGATTATAGAATCCACCCTGATCAGTAAGCAATCCTCTGTCGAAATCCCAAACTGGTAGTATTTCTGAATTACTCATTAGACCCGTCATAATTAAAATATTTATATTTAAAACGATAATTAATCGTAAATTAAATAATTTCTTTTTCTTTATAATCTCTAATAGCATAATACCTTATCTGTTAATTCTTTAAGTATTAGACATCAAAATCAAGGTTAGGGTCAACAAATATATTTTGAGAATTCTTAATATCTAGTTCAAGTTGAATGCATTTCCTAACCGCCTCTGATAACAACATCTTACCATCTCTTAATGCATCTTGCAATAAGTAATCTTGTGGGGTAATTTGAATAAGTTGGTTAGAATTAATATTCTCAGGCAAATAATCATTTAAATTTTTACTGATATTTCCCGCAAAAATATATATTTTCTTTTGATATTTTGATGCGGTTAACAGTAATTCGGCCGGACCTTTACCGTTAAAAGAGCTTTGATCAAACGAGCCCTCCCCAGTTAGTATTAATTCAGAATTTTTTATTTTATCTGATAATTGTAACCAGTTTTTAATGAGTTTAAAACCAGAAATAAAATGTGCATTACTGATTAAATTTAAACCAAAACCGACACCACCTGCGGCACCACATCCAGCTTTATCAATAATTTTATAATCGACCTTGAAAAAATCGCATAATAAATTTGCCATTTCTTTTGCATAAAACTCAAATCGAGAAAAGTCATTTTTTTTAAGACCTTTCTGTTCCCCATAAATAGCAGCCGCTCCATTCTCGCCAAAAAGTGGGTTATTGACATCTGTTGCTATAAATATCGGTGGTAATTTTAAATCAGTTTCCATATCCACTTTCACAACATCAGGCCATTTTTCAGGTGTAATTTTTTCAATCGTTCCCCCTTCTTTATCAAAAAACTTTACCCCTAATGCTTCAAGTGCTCCCATTCCTAAATCGCTCGTTGCACTACCTCCTACACCGACTATAATCACATCAACTCCAACATTCGCAGCTAATTGAATAAGCTCACCCGTTCCAAAAGTTGATGTTTTCCAAAGGTCTCTTTCACTATCGTTCAAGTGCTGCAACCCACTTGCCTGGGCCATTTCTACAATCCCAATTAAATTGTATTGAGACAAATTCAAACTCTCACAGATAGAATCAGGTAAACTTTTAGTAGTGACTACACCGATGTTCGCATCAATTTTTTTAAATATTGGGTTGCTAACAAATTCACTGACTATTTCTCCATCATAGCAATTTGTCAAAATTTCGAAAAATCCTTCTCCTCCATCAGATAACGGTGCCTTTTCAATTTTCCAATCAGGGCACAATTCTGTGAAAACTTGCTCAGCAATATTACAAGCCTCATGGGCAGTTAGTGAATCCTTAAATTTATCAAATGACAGAAGTACATTCATTTAAAATTATTTTTTAAAGTTCGAAATATTAAAATTATTGATACAATTAAATTAACGATTCATTGAATGAGAATGAATAATTTCGTGATCTTTTGCCGGTTCTAAATGCGTAGTGACTAAAGTGTTGGAGCCAATGGAATCTCTTAAATTATCCTCAATTTCAGTAGCTTTTTCATGAGCAAATTTTAATTGAGTTTCATCATCAAAGACTAAATGAAAATCAATCCAATATCCACTCCCAGTATTTCTAATTCTAAGTAAATGATATGATATATTTAATCGATCTGTTTCCTTTCTTAATGCCTTTTCAATTTTATTGCGCGACTTCTCATCTACTGTATCCATCAACCCAACAAAACTTTCTTTCATTAATCCAAAACCTGAATAAAGAATATTAGATGCGACCAGTATGGCACATATAGGATCAAAATGAAGCCATCCGGTCACCCACACTAACGCAAGCCCAATTATAACACCCAAACTGGTCCAGGCATCAGTCAGAACATGATGGCCATTCGCTCTAATAATAATTGAACCATGTTTCTTACCCAATCGAATTAAATAGAGCCCTAATATTCCATTAATTAATAACGCTAACAATGTTAGGCTTGTACCAAAGCCAATATTTTCTAACGCCAGACCAGCCAACCATTTTTTAATAGCATCATAAATAATAAAAATTGCAGCCATAACAATCATGGCACCCTCGAAACCTGCAGAAAAAAAGCTAATTTTCGCATAACCATATGGATGATTAGGGTCAGCTGGCTTATTTGATAATTGCTGACTAAAGGCGGCAAATCCGACGGCAACTACATGCACTATCGATTCAACTGCGTCACTTAATATTGCGGAGGATCCAGTTAGAAAATAGGCACCCACTTTGATTATCAACATTAAGACACCAACCACCAGTGATATATTCATTGCCCGTCGCAAGACAACTTTAGAAGAAATTTCTTCAGATATTTTTGAGCTCAATTTTTTTATAAAATATTTTCGGTCTTAAAATCTAAAGAATCAGGATAACGTTTTATCCAGGAGTTCACTTCACTCAAAAATAAATCAACCTGATTACTAGCATTGCCGGTTAATCGATTATAATCACCAAGTATCTCATCAAGAATTTTTCTGTCCAAATTAACTCGATCATCTTCAGCTAATCTGGAAATTAGGTCATTTTCATTAATTTCTCCCAAACGGATATCTTTGGCTACCGATATTGCATGTTCTTTAATTGCATCGTGTGCTGCTTCTCTTCCAGCTCCATTCTTCACCGCTTTCATAAGAATCGTAGTCGTTACCAGGAATGGAAGATAACGGCCATTCTCCTTTTCAATAGCGGCGGGATAAACCTCCATTTGATTTAAAACTGTAATAAATGTTTCGAGTAAACCATCAATAACAAAAAAGCTATCTGGAATTGCTACTCTTCTAACAACTGAACAGGAGACATCACCCTCATTCCATTGATCTCCAGCTACATTGGAAATCATTGTAAGATACCCTTTAAGAACTTGTTGAAATCCACAAATTCGCTCGCAACTACGAGCATTCATTTTGTGCGGCATCGCAGATGATCCGACTTGACCCTCACCAAAGCCTTCACTTGCAAGTTCATGCCCGGCCATAATACGTAATGTTTTTGCAAAACTCACAGGTGCGCATGTCAGTTGATTGAGCAAACTTATCACTTCAAAATCTAAACTGCGCGGATAAACTTGCCCGACAATTTTAAATGAATTATTAAATCCAAGATGCTTAATAATATTATCTTCCAGCAATGATACTTTAGTTACATCATCTCCAAACAATGTTAACTGATCAATCTGGGTACCAACGGCACCCTTAATTCCACGAATAGGATAACGTTCAACTAATTGCTCAAAATTTCTGACGACTAAAAGTAATTCTTCACCGTACATTGCAAAGCGCTTGCCTAAAGTGGTAGGCTGTGCAGCCACATTGTGAGACTTTCCAGAAATTAAAACGTTTTTGTACTGCTCTGCTTTTTTGGAAAGAATAACCATCGCAGCAACAGATTTTTTTAAAGTCAATTGTAACGACTTGTAAATCTGAATTTGCTCAACATTCTCCGTGAGATCCCTACTCGTCATTCCTTTATGGATATGTTGATGTCCAGCCAGTGAATTAAATTCTTCTATTTTCGCTTTTACATCATGCTTCGTAATTACTTCTCTCTTCTTAATCGAATCCAGATCGACTTTATTTTTAACTGACTCATAATCATTAATTTCATTTTGTGAGACATCCAAACCGAGTTCTTTTTGTGATTTAAGAACGGCAATCCAAAAATTTCTTTCCATTAAGATTTTTTCGTGCACTGACCATATAGACTTCATCGATGATGATGCATAACGCTCAGCCAGTATATTTGGAATTATTTCCATGCTTAATTATTATAATAAAGATATAAATTTTAAATTTAATAAATATTAAGAATAGATAACCGCTCCACGCAAGAGTTGATCTTGATCAAATTTATCATACATTAAATTATTTAAACGAATAGCTTGATCCATATTAAGTGGCGACATACCGCTAAACGGAGTCAAAGCTTGATCATCAGCCAAAATGACAGGTGCCCGATAATTAAAAAGGTAATCTAATTTTTTATTTTGCAATAAAGCACTCAATAAAGTTGCTCCCCCTTCAAATAATATTCCAACAATATTTTGTTCTGAAGATTTCTCACAAAATAAATTAAAAAATTCTAAATCCTTGGAAGTATCGATTTCCCAAAATTCTATATCAAGTTCTGCTAATTTATTTTTCTTAATCAGATTACTGTTTACTGAAGTAACCACAGTTGTATTTTTTTTAAACTCGTCGGAATAAACATTATATAATTTATCATTAACAGTACTTAATTTTCTATCAAAGATAAATCTTTTCGGACACCAGATATCGTCACCCAGACGACTCGTTAGACTTGGGTTGTCAGCAATCACTGTTTGTGAGCCGACAGCAATTGCCGGAAAAAGACGTCGCCATTTCATAACATCAGTACGCGCTTTCTCTCCGGTTATCCATTTCGATTGTTTAGCACGCGTTGCAATTTTACCATCAAGAGTTGTAGCTACTTTTGCGGCTAAGAATGGCGAACTATTTTTTATCCAATGATTAAAAAGCAAATTTAAATCAGAACACTCTTCAGCTAAAATATTATTAATGACGTTGATCCCATTTTTCTTTAAAATCTCAATGCCTTTACTGGAATGTAATGGATTGGAATCGGTAGCGCCAATAACAACATTCTTAATTTTAGAATTAATAATTACGTCAGTACAAGCTCCAGTCCTGCCCATTGTCGAACACGGCTCGAGAGTTACATAAAGCACAGTATCAGAAGAAATATCATTATCCAATTTAGAAATTGCTTCAACTTCAGCATGATTAGTTCCAGCCCTACGATGAAATCCTTCGGCAACAATATTGTCATTATCCACTATAACAGAACCGACCATAGGGTTTGGGTGCGTAGTTCCCCACCCCTTTCTAGCAAGCTCAATTGCCCGTCTCATATATTTAATATTGTCGTCAGCTGACACGTTTGATATTCATTAAAGATTATGATTATAAATTCAGTATTATATTTTGCTCACATTGTTCATTAAACAAGTCCATAATTTATACGATATAATTTAAATTATGAGTGATGACAAAATTATAAATAAGACAATGGATTGGGATTTGCGCTATAGAGAAAATGATACACCATGGGAAGAAGGAGAAGCTGCACCACCACTAGTTGAGTTTCTGGAAAAAAATTCTGTCCACGGTAAAGTTCTAGTACCGGGTTGTGGCTTTGGTCATGATGTAAGATTACTGGCCAGCCAGGGAGCAATAGCCATCGGCATGGATATTTCTAAATTTGCAATTGAGAAAGCTCATTCATTTTTAAAATTGAACAATGAAGATTATATTTTGGCAGACTATTTTGCATCTCCTAAAAATTTATCTAATGAATTTGATTGGGTATTTGAACACACATGCTTTTGTGCAATTGATCCTTCACAGCGTGATAAATATATTTCATCGACTCATAAAATTTTAAAAAATAACGGGAAATTGCTAGCAATTTTTTTTACACATACTGAAAATAATGGGAAACCTCCTCATCAAATCGAAAGCAATGAAATTGATATTCTGTTTAAATCAAAATTTAAAACACTGAAAATTATTACTCCAAATAAATTTCATGAGGGGAGAAAAGGAAACGAGCAACTGCGTCTGATGGAAAAGATTTAGTTTTATCTTGTTTGTGATTTTTTTTTAGATTATACGATTAAGCCTTGACTCAGATTAGGTTTTTCCAGTCTGAGTGCTGTGAGAAATTACTGAATGTAAATTAATAGATAAATATATTTTTATGGCAGATGAAGAAATGATAGAAGTTGAAGGCAAAGTTGTAGCAGTTTTGCCTGGAACAATGTTCAGGGTTGAATTGGCAAATGGCCACAATGTCCTGGCACACATTTCTGGAAAGTTAAGAAAGAACTTTATTAAATTAACTGTCGGCGACATGGTAAATATGGAGATGAACAAATATGATTTACACAAAGCCCGCATAATTTATCGATTGAGAAAAAATCAAAGACAACGCAATGCACCAATTAGAAGTTTTGGTCCTAAAAGAAGAAGATAGCACAGTTTAATTCCCATGCGCGTTTTCAATAACGATTGCGTAATTTTACCAGCCTAAAATTATAATTAATAAAGGTATAAAAAGTGCCAGCGAATACCCTCAAATCATCATTATTTAATTATGATTTACCGGAAAACTTAATTGCACAATATCCGCTACAAAATAGAGATGAATCAAAGTTACTGGTAGTTAACAGAAATAATAAATCAGTTTCGCATCATACTTTTAAAGAGTTCCCGAAACTAATTCCAACAGAGAGTATACTTTTCAGAAATAACGTATCAGTAATTAAGGCTAGAATTTTTGCCCAAAAAATTTCGGGCGGACGCGTTGAATGCCTTTTACTAAGACCAACAAACTCCAACAATGAATGGTGGTGTTTGCTAAAGCCGGGAAAAAAATTAACAGTTGAAAACCAATTTCAGGTAAAGGGAGAATTCATCGCAACCGTTATGGAAAAATCTACAAACGGTGAATACAGAATTAAATTTAATTTATTTAATAGTAACAGTGTTCTGGATTTGTCAGAAAAAATTGGTGAAACACCGTTGCCCCCATACATAAAAAGATCACACAGTGATTCCAAAAATTCAAAAGATATTGTAAGATATCAAACAATTTATGCATCTGATGACTGTAAAGGCGCAGTCGCTGCACCCACTGCCGGCTTACATTTTAGCAATAAAATTTTTGATGAACTAATAGAACAAAACATAAAAATCCATGATCTAACACTCAATGTCGGTGCCGGAACATTTCGACCTGTTAAAACTGAAAACATTGAGAATCATTTGATGCATAAAGAAACTTATAACATCCCCCACGAAGCGTGTAATGCATTACTATCTAAAAATACCGGAACCAAATTAGCTATTGGCACAACCACTGTTAGAGCAATAGAAGACTTTGCACTTAAGTTTGAGAAAAAAATTTTGCCTGAAGCCAACTTTAATTCAGATGCAAATGTATTTATTTACCCACCTGAAAAATTTAAAGTCACTGATGCTTTACTTACAAATTTTCACTTACCCTACTCCACTCTATTGTGTATGGTTGCTGCATTTTTGTCTCCCGGAGATTTAGAAGGTATTGATTGGCTTAAAGAAATATATCGTATTGCAATAGAAAAAAAATATAGATTCTACAGTTATGGTGATGCTATGCTTATTTTATAATTCAATTAAAATTATAGCCTCACTTAAATCTCACTCATTCTTTCTGGTTTGAAAATGCTCTATTAATGACAGACATAAATAATAAATCACATAATTTAGATTTCAAGGATTTGGTTGATGAATACTACACTCCACTCTTTAGATTTGGTTATAGTTTAAGTAAAAGTGAAGATGCCGCCGGTGATTTAACTCAACAAACTTTTTATATCTGGGCAAAAAAAGGTGATACATTACGCGATGCCTCGAAAGTTAAATCTTGGTTGTTTACTACATTATACAGAGAATTTTTGAGAATCAAAAGAAAGGAAGGTACAACCACCACATTTGAGCCTGAAATTATGGAACTTGAACTGCCAGTAGTGGAGTCAAATATTGTGACAGTTCTCGATGCCAATGATACAGTCAAATGCCTGCAAGAAGTAGACGAAATATACCGCGTCCCACTCACACTATATTATCTGAATGAGCTTGCTTACAAAGAGATAGCCGCTGCGCTTGATCTACCTATCGGCACTGTGATGTCCAGATTATCTCGAGGCAAATCACAATTAAAATCGATTATTTTAGAAAAAGAACGAAATAAAAATGAAATAAAAACCTCTAATCTTTAGAACTCTGCAGTATTTACACTTATAAAAATTTTTTTATATTAGGTTCATTAAATTTAAAAACATAACAAGATATTGAGTGAATGAATAATTCAGAAATCAAAAAAATTTTACAGGCTTATCGCCCTGAAATAGATCAGCTAGAGGATGAGAAAATTAAGAAAGCTCTAGAAGCAGCTGCAAACAATACAGAGATTAAAGCATTCTTAGACAATGAGCTAGAATTCGATTCAGCAATATCACAAAAATTAAAATCGATCCAACCTCCCGCTGATTTAAGGAATAAAATTTTAAGTATTGTTGAAACAACGGAAAATGATCTTTCAAAACCAAATTTACTTTCCGGCAAATCAGTTACAACAAATAATATAGTTTGGTGGAAGCAGGCAATGCCACTTTCGATAGCAGCATGTTTTATGATAATCTTAGCGCTCGGTGTTGTTTTTATTAATCAAACTAAAATTAATAAGCAGCACGATGAGCTAAATTTATTGATTCAAGCAGTTGCTGAAAATGCTAAAAATTCTCCAAAGCTGGAGTATAAAAACAATCAACTCGTCGAATTAACCCGATTTTTAAATGACAGCAATTCTCCCAGCCCAAATAAATTACCTAAATCAATTGAAGATTTAAAAAGCATTGGTTGTGTTACTATGGATATAAAGGGACATCCAATGAGCATGATTTGCTTTAAGGGAGATAGACTATACCATCTTTATGTCACTGAACAAAATAAGCTGCCTGATTTGAATAATAATAAACCGACTATCAATAATTGGGGAGAGATAACTACAGCTGCATGGACAATCAATAATCAACTTTATATTCTGTCTGCTGAAGGAGACTCAAATGTTTATAATGATATTTTATAACATCAACTGCTGAAAAATAATTTTAATTCTAAATATTGACTCAATCCAAACAAATTTAACAATACATACTATGAATAAAAAAATTAGCTTACTTTCATTATTAATATTATCTTTCAGTTCTTTAATTGTAAGTTCTGCAGTTGAAAAACACCAAATTGACCCATCTCACTCTGGAATTAATTTTAAAATTCGGCACTTTTTCACGCCCGTGCCAGGTAGTTTTTCTAATTTTGAAGGACTAATAGAATTTGATAGTGAAGATCTAAAAAACAGCAAAGTTGAAGCTGAAATTGCAGTTTCCAGTGTTAATACTAACAACAAGAAGCGCGATGGCCATTTGATGAATGAAGATTTTTTTACCGCAGATAAATATCCGGCCATGACATTCAAAAGCTCAAAATGGGTGGCTGCAGGAAAAAATAAATTTAAAGTTACCGGAGACTTAACAATAATTAAAACTACAAAGTCAGTAGTTCTGGATGTGACATTACTCGGTATGGGAAAAAATCATAAAGGTGATACAATTTCAGGTTGGGCTGCTACCACAACAATAGACAGAACAGATTTTGGTATAACATACGGTGCAGGAATTGTTGGCAATGAGGTTACAATTGAAATTAATATCGAAGCTGCAAAAATATAATATTTATTTCATTTTATATTAGTTGCCAGTATAAGTTGGAATTTCTCCAACTAGCATTTAATACCAAAAATTATTTATCAATTCTGCGGTTGCGGACAATTGATACAATTAATATAACGAAACCAAAAATTGTAGCGTAAACTTTAGGTTCAGGGATTGTTTCAACTCTGATTTTCTCAATCTGAAATGTTCCAGATGCATTTAATGAACCTGCAGTTCTAATAAAAAATGAATCAAATGTTGTAATGGTATTTGATGAGTCTACAATCGAATGAGCAGGCAACCCGGTAAATGTTGGGTCATCAAAAAATATGTTGATATTTACAGCACTACCTGTTTTTTGAAGTGCAAGTGATACGGTGTGGAAATTACTTCCATTGTCACCTACTTTGCTACTGTCACCATGATTCACCATATCAGTCGTCGGTAATGTATCCAATAAAATTTCTGAAAATGCAGTTGAAATTGATTGTTCTGTTCTCAAAGAAAATCCAAACTGCGTAGGCGAACCGTAATAAGTCGCATCGGCCAAATAACCACTATCATCACCATAGACAGTTGCATTATGATCACCAGTAGTGCCACCAGAATTAAATAATCCTATTCTAATAAAATTTCCTGCTGCATCATTTGGTGGTGTGCCATTCCATCGATAATTAACATTTAAGGCTATTCCATCTCCAGATGCCAAAGTTGTACTACTAAATGTACCGGCTGCATTTTGTTGTGTCTGTGACGTCTCCAATACTTTATCTGTTCCAAATGTTGTATCAGTTTGCACTGACCACATCGCCGGATCAAATATCATATTGGTAACGGCTGTGGTACTATCAGCAAAACTATCAAAGTTTTGATTAAATAGAACTGCAGAAATTAAAGACTGAGTGGTTAAACTAAGGGCAACAATAGGAACAATTTTTTTAAGCATGTGAGCTAGTCTGAATAATTTGTGAATAAAAGTCAAGATTGTTTTGTTTCAGAACATCGGTTATTTAAAATTATTTTTTTTATGATGTCATTTCAGAAATTATTTTTGTGGTCAAATTCAGCCTAAAAACTTATCAAATATTAAAACAGAACTTATTAAATGGATAAAAAAACTGTCGTCCAAAAATTAATTACAGAGCTAGAAGCTAAACTTGAAACTGCTAAAAGTGCATCTGAATCTGCTGCAGCTCATGCAACAGATGAAGAATCAAAAGCTGACTCAAAATGGGATACTCAAGGTATCGAAGCCTCATATTTAGCAGCAGGGCAAGCAGAACAATCAAAAAAAATTATTGAAGAAATTCAGATTATAAAAAATTTATCGATAGATTCACCTTCTACGAATTCACAAATTTCTTTAGGCAGCCTGGTTCAGTGTGAGTCGAATGGGGTTAAAGATTGGTATTTTTTATCGCCGGTCGGTGGGGGTATCAATATCGAAATTGATTCTTTGGAAATAACTATCGTCACACTTCAATCGCCGTTAGCACAACAAATAATTAATAAACAATTAATGGATCAATTTATACTAGCAAACGGTTCCGTTGGAAAAATAATTGAAATTTTTTAGCCTAAATTTGAGCAATAAATATGATAGCATTTAAAGAATCAATAAAGCCTTTCGGAGAAAGATTTCCATTAGTGAGTGTCATCGAAAAAATCTTTTCCAATGACGGTTTTTTAGAAACAAACCTCAATATGGAACACAGACCCGAACAAGAACACATGGCGCTGTCTACTGCTTACTCATTAGAAAATAATTCGCCATTAGTCTTTGAAGCAGGAACCGGTGTTGGTAAAAGTTTAGCCTATTTAATTCCATCAATAATTCATTCAATAGAAAAAAAACGCCAAGGCGTAGTTTCTACTCAAACAATATCTCTTCAGGATCAGATAAAGAACAAGGATTTAGCAATATGCAGAAAACTTTTCACCGATTCAAAAGAACTACAAAAATATAAAGATTTCAAAACTGCCATGATGGTGGGCAGAGCTAATTACCTCTGTCCAAATCGTCTTCGCCACGCGATTAATTCAAAAATAGAATTATTTCAATCACCCCAACAATCCGATTTAGAGCAAATAAATGATTGGGCAAATTCAACAGAACATGGTTTATTGGAGGAAATAATTCCCTCACCAAGTATAGAAGTCTGGGATTGGGTAAACGCAGATTCTTCAACTTGTAACCCAAGAACTTGCAACCCTGAAACTTGTTACTACCAAAAAGCCAAATCGAAAGTTAAAGAAGCCAATATAATCATCGTAAATCATAGTTTGCTTTTCACTCTTATTGGCATTGGCAGTACACCGGCAACAGATGTACCGGGCATTTTATTTGCCAATGATTTTGCCGTATTAGATGAAGCTCATCGTGCTCCGGCAATCGCCACTGAGCGGATGGGAATCAGTTTAAGTTCAATCGGCCTGGATCGATTGCTCGTTAGACTTTATAACCCAAAATCAAAAAAAGGGTTATTCGTTAAACATGGAACAAGCAAAGATTTTAATTTGATCAATAAAACTTTCAACACAGCTAAAAAGTTTTTTGGACACATAGAACAAAATCAATTATCATCACAAGATATCTATCGACTGATTAACCCTGATTGGACAGATGCAATATTAAATAGATCTTTGATGGATATTGAAAAAAGGTTGGATGAATTGTCGCAAGATTCAGAAAATTCTAATATAAAATTTGAATATCAGGATTTTAAAATGAGAGTTGGCTCATACAGAAGAAGTCTAAATGAATGTATTGAGATGTCCGATAATAAATGCGTTTACTGGTTGGAAAAAACAGGACGGCATAAACAAAATATAGTTCTTAGATCAGCTCCATTGGATATTTCTCCCTATTTAAAAGAATGCCTGTTTAAAAGACAAACATCCGTCCTTATGACAAGTGCTACCCTATTCGAGAATAAAAATCTTGAAAAATTTTTAAAAAAAGTAGGTGCAGTCGGCCAATCTGCTGAAATAGCAGATTCTCCGTTTGATTTTGAAAATAAAATGAAAATATTTATCACGACAGATATGCCTGTTCCCAATCGGTCAACCGGAAAAATTGAAATTGGCTATTTAACTGATATGATCAGATTTTGTAGTTTAAGAATTAAAGGAGGTAGCCTGGTTTTATTTACAAATTTCAAAGACATGCATACTGTGGCTAAAGAATTAAAGGAAGATTTTGACAAAGCTCGACGACCTTTTTTTGTGCAAGGGTTAGGTGTATCAAGAACCGACATAACCAGAAAATTTAGAGAAGCTGGTAATGGCATACTCTTTGGCACAGATAGTTTTTGGACGGGTGTTGATATTCCCGGGCCCTCATTATCACAAGTAATTATTACACGCTTACCCTTTGAAAATCCGTCACATCCCATAGCGGAAGCGCGTAGTGAATGGATAAAAAATTCCGGTGGAAATCCATTTTATGAAATGACATTGTCCGACGCTATATTGCGTTTTCGTCAAGGTATTGGACGACTTATTAGAAATAAATCTGACAGTGGATTCGTTACCATCCTTGATTCCCGGATAATTAACAAAGAATATGGAAAAAACTTTTTATCTGTTTTACCCAACAAACGCTGGGATCTAATTAATTTGAGTAATAGAGTTGAAAAGTTTCCTAAAAATTAACAAATCCAAGTTTTGAATATTGTTATCGAAAAATTTCAAAACTTTGATTATACCCAAATCACTTGGATTCGGCAGCGAATTTAATCAAGCGTAATTCAAATTTTGAATAAATTTACCTCAGATGTACTGTTTAGTATTGAGGTCTCGAAATTATTAACCTAGCTTTCTTCATTTAATTTAGTTTTTCCTTTTTACCTAGATTATGCCATTAAAAAAATTTACTTTAAAAATCTATAATAAGTTGGAGAAAACTCATAAACAGGCAATAATTTATAGAAAAAACAACATATGAGATTCTCAACATTCGGATTGACCCATAAAGGTATGGTTAGGTCAAAAAACGAAGATTCACTCTTTGTAGATGATTCGATGCGGATATATGCAGTAGCTGATGGATTAGGCGGTTTACCTCGAGGTTCGCTGGCGAGTACTTTGGCAATTGAAACTCTGAAAGAAGAATTAAATGATTTAAACAACACTAAATCATTAGATTATAAAACAATTTTTAATCAAATAAACGAGAAGGTACATGCCGAGGGAAAAAAAATTAGTGAAGAAGTCGGCATTGGAACAACTTTAACTGTAGTCAAATTAAATGTTAAGGATATGCATATTGGTCACGTAGGTGATTGTAGTGTTTTCTTGTGTAGACAGGACGCACTCTACCAACTCACTACTGATCATACTATGGAAGAAGAAATCAGATCGAGGCTTCAACCAGGTGAGGATGCATGCATCCCTGAATATTTCACCCATACTTTAACACGATGCATTGGACAGCAAGGTGAAGTAGAAGCAGATGTTTACAACCAAGATATCGCCGCAGGTGATCGCATTTTAATTTGCAGTGATGGTATCACAAAAACAATGAGCGAAGATGACATTTTAAGAGAAATTAAGGCCATAAATAGCCCTGAAAAATTCGTTAACCGAATCATCGAAATTGCAAATGAAGAAGGTGGACCTGACAATTCAACAGGTATTGCTATTTATGTAAATTGAAATATCTCAATACACCAAAAACATAATGTCATCTGACATGTTCAGAGCAAAAGTTGCAGAACAACCGGAAAATAATTTATTTCGTTTCAGTTTGGGACAGGCTTTGTTTACAGAAGAAAATTTCGCAGATGCTTATGAGCACTTAAAATACTGTGCAGACAAAAAAGCGGATTGGATGGTACCAAGAATATTATTGGGGAAGGTTTGTTTAAAACTTAATCAAATTCCTGACGCAACAAAATGGTTGGAAGAAGCATTACAATTAGCAATTATACAGAACCATGAAGGGCCTGAAGCTGAAATAAGAGAATTGCTGAATATTTCCTGACCTGAATTATTGAAACTAAAAGATTATAATCAATTGTCATGTGATCTGTTATGTTTGATGTCACTTCGTTCAGGTAATCGCTTCACTCGTTGGGGTGTCATCCTTCATCCTTCGGATTCGATAGTGATCACGTCGTCCCGATAAATCCGGACTCGGTGGGTGAATTTACAATTGTGTGTGTGTGGCAGATGATATATAGCGATTGCCATAAATACATTCGTATATTTTAAATATCAGAACTAATAAACTGAATGATTAAAACTATAATCAAAAATTGAAAGCCAGATAGATTGCCGCGACCTGCCTCAGCAGGTCTCGCTACCGAATGCCGATTTATCGGGATGACATGATCACGAGAAAACATGACAATCGTGCACACTTTGTCTTCGTGAGGAGCAAAGCTACGCGGCGATCCATGATTATTTTTTTGTTTAAACGAAAACATTTATGGCAATCACTATCTAAATGAATCATGCCATTTTCGCAGCATGAGCCAATTTATCAGGCAAACAATTCCAACAAATATTAATCCGATTAAACAGGCTATAAATGCCGTTGCAAAAAGTTCTGGTATTTTATTTTGTGCTCTAAAAATTATAATCAAGTAGCCTAACCCTTTAGCTCCAGAGGCACTACCAACAAATAATTCGCCAGTCAACGCGCCAATCATCGCCAAACTAGCTGATATTTTTAAGCCAGTTAGGTAAAATGGCAGTGCATAGGGAATTCTTAAATAAAACATTTCCTGAAATTTGGAAACACGATATGTTTTTAATAGTTCAACTAAAATTTTATCTGTTGAAATTAGACCATGTGTCGTATTGGCAACGATTGGGAAAAAACTGATTAGAAACGTTATTGTTGCTATACTTAAAAATCCATGACCCAACCAGATGGCAATAATTGGAGTAAGGACAATTATTGGAACCAACTGCAACAACAATACCCAAGGAAATAAAGTCTTTCTTATTAATCCCGATAAAGAAAGCATTAAACTAATTAAAGCTCCAAGTATTGAAGAAACAACAAGACCTGAAACTGCAGGGATTAATGTTTGAAAAAATGCATCAAAGAGTAATTTTTTTTCACATATTAATGCATGGAAAATTTCATGCGGTGCCGGAAGAAAATAACGTGGTAACTCAAATAAGTAGATAGAAAGATACCAGACTATTATCAAGCTACTGCCCGTGATTAGTGACCAACACCAATTGTCTTTATATATCATTATTTGAAATTCTTAATTCGTGAGAAACTTCAGCAACTAATTTAAGGTATTCAGGTTGCTCACGTAATTTTTCGGTTCGCTGGAATGGTAGATTGACATTGATAACTTTGACAAATGTGGCTGGTTTTTTGGCCAACACAACAATTCTGGAGGATAAAAAAACTGCTTCGGTAATTGAGTGAGTAACAAAGAACGCACTCCATTTTTGTTTTTCATGCAATCGAAGAAAATCTTCGTTTAATTTATTTCTGGTCATTACATCGAGTGAACCAAACGGTTCATCGAGCAACATAATTTGTGGAGATTTTGTTAATGAACGAGCAATAGAAACTCTCATTTTCATACCACCGGATAATTGCCATGGATAGTAATTAGAAACATCAGATAAATTCACAAGTTCAAGTAATTCAGAAACAGTGAGATCAATTTGGTTTTCATCAAATTTAGCTAACGTCAGTGGAAGTTCGATATTCTTTCTGACTGTTAACCAGGGAAGCAATGCAGCATCCTGAAAAACGAAACTGATTTCATCTTTATTTAATATTACTTCGCCTGATGTCTGTTTAACCAGTCCGGCAATAATTTTCAATAAAGTTGTCTTACCGCAACCACTCGGCCCGATGATACTTACGATCTCATGTTCATTTAACTCAAAATTAATATCAGTTAAGACAGATCGATTCTCGTCAAAATTTTTGGCGATACTATAAAGTTGTACAAGTGACACAATTAATAATTATAATGAAAATCTTGCTCCATTAGACACAACCTTTGGAGTAATTTCAATTGATAATTGTCTGAAAGAATTCTGTAATGTTATCTAAAAGATTTAGTTCCAGATAACTGGAACAGGATATTGATGAATGAGACTGTCAGGTGTAATAATAGTTAATCCGTTTAATATAGCGTGACTTACCAATAAACGATCAAATGGATCATTATGCAATGCAGGTAATTTTTCCAAAAAAAATATACTATCACTATCTAACGAATGAAAAGTAAAACCAAAATTACTTTTAATTTCACTAAATACTTGAGATGGTTTTTTTTGCAGGTGCAATCTTCCCAAGTTATATTTTAATTGAATTTCAAGTAATGATACCTGAAACAAGATTACTTCATTATCGATATTTTGTAATACAGTTTTTATATCATTACTTAACTTTGAGCTTTCTCCAAATGCCCACAATGCAACACATGTATCAATCAGAAGACGCATTATTTAGATAGAAGAATTAAATAATTTTGAAATATCATTATTGATTGCAGGATCATTAAAATGATCTCCGGTTTTTACTTCACCATCAAACATACCAATTGGACGTTTCTTTATTTTAATAGATTTAGATAGTGGAGATATTTCTGCAAATGGTTTGTTTCGATCGCACAAAATATATCTTTGCCCTTTCTTTAATTCTCGAGCGTAATGCGATAGATTTGTTTTCGCATCATATATATTTATATACTTAGTTTGTTTCATGATCTAGTAAACTAGTCAGTAACTTGATCAAGTCAAGCAGATATTTCCTAAAACCATTGATACAGAAAAAAGTAAACCATCACACCTGTGATTGAAACATAATACCAAATAGGAAAAGTCCATTTTGCCCATCGACGATGATTCTCTAAATTTCCTTTAATCGCCAAATAAAGTGTTCGTAACACCAGAGGGACAATTGCCATGGCAAGTATAATATGGGTGATTAAGATAAAATAATAAATAGATTTCCAAATCCCCTCACCTGCAAAAGTGGTATGCATGCCTTTATTTATAATTTTAGAGCTGACGTAGCAGATGAGAAAAATTACAGAGACACAAAAAGCTCCGGTCATAGCGTATTGATGTGCTTTCTGTTTACCTAATTTAATCAATATAAACCCCATGGTTAGTAAAACAGTTGCAACACTATTTAGGCTAGCATTAATTTCTGGAAATGGAATGTTAGTCACAGAATATTAAATTCCTTAAATTGAAAATTTCATGAAGTTTCTATAGTTGAAGCTTTAACTTCGACTACATCATGGGGTGCAGCTTCACGTTGACCGGCTGGCGTAGTTCTAATATATCTGGCTTTAGATTTCAACTCATGCAGATTTTCAGCCCCAACATATCCCATGCCTGACTGGATGCCACCAACAAACTCATGTAAGATATCATCTACAGAACCTGAAACTTCTTTAAGAGCTTCAATACCTTCAGCAGTTATTTTTTGCTTGGAAATATTTTTCCCATGACCATAACGAGTAGAAGATCCAGCTTCCATGGCACTCAAGCTTCCCATTCCACGATACTGTTTGTAAAGCTTACCATCAATTTCAATTATTTTACCCGGAGATTCTCTACAGCCTGCAAAAATTCCACCACAAATAACTGAGTCCGCTAATGTCAATGCTTTCACACAATCACCAGATTTTGAAATTCCCCCATCAGCTAAAATTTTCACATTTAGCTTTGCGGCAGATTTAGAGGCGACATAAAGTGCAGTTAATTGTGGAATTCCAACTCCAGCAACCATTCTAGTAGTGCAGATAGATCCAGGCCCCTGCCCTACTTTTATTGAGTTGGCACCTGCTTTAGCCAAAAATTGTACCCCCTCTGCACTTGTTACATTTCCAGCAATAATTGTTAAATCCTTAAATTCACTGCGAATAATTTCAACAGTGTCTCCAACACCTACAGAATATCCGTGAGCTGTTGAAACGGCTACCGCGTTGACACCCTCATTAACAAGTTCTGAAATATGATTTATCAGATTATCTTTATCAATTTCTCCATCAATATTACGATTAGCTGAAATTGCTGCACCACAAAGTAATCTAAAATCATCATCACGAGCTGGTTTCACTAACGATCTGGATTCTTCAGTAATACTTTCAATATCGCTCAGTGTAAAAAGTCCACGCAAACGATTTTCGCCGTTAGTAACTAAAAGTTTATGAATACCAATATTATTATCAAAAAATTTGTCGGCCTTAGAGATAGGTTCGTTGCCTAATTCACTTTCAGATATCGTATAAACTTTGTTACGAGCAATCATTGCATCTGAAACTTTAATATTTTTATATCGTTCCTTAATGACACGACCCGCAAGTAAGCCCAATAACTTCTTGTCTTGATCAACAACAGGAAAAGTTCGAAAGTTATAACGCTTCTCATCAATCATACAAATCACATCACCGATTAATTGATCCGGAGCAATTGTGATTGGATCTTGAATCAACCCATGAATGTGGTTCTTTACACGAGCAACCTCCTTAACCTGATCACGTTGTCTCATGTTATAATGAATCAATCCAAGACCCCCATTCAAAGCCATGGCAATAGCCATGTTGGATTCTGTAACAGTATCCATATCGGATGAAATAACAGGGATTTGCAAATGAATTGAATCAGATATTTTTGTATCTAACCTGGTTTCCTTCGGTAGAACTTTAGAAAAGCAAGTTGCTAGAGAAACATCATCAAAAGTGAGAGCATAAGGTAAATTGTCACTAAAAAAATAATCTGCAGATCTATAGAATTCAGAATCAATTTCTTCAGAGTTTTTCTCTGTTGTTTGTTTCGCCATTTTCTATAATGGCAGCTAATTTTCTTAAAAATCAAGTGAAAAGTTTATTCATCAATAAATGGAATCTGTTTGGACACAATATATAATTAATCTCAAAAATTCAGCAATAAACCGGGATGATATCTATAGCTGGTCAATTAGACACCAGCTCAAGCCTGGTATTCGCTTAATTATTTTTGAACGGGATCCACTTAAAATAATTAAATATTTATTCGCAGCATTGATGAATCGAAGCGTTATATTTTTAGGCAACCCGGACTGGACATTAGATCTTAAAAAGCAGGCTATCGATATTGCCAAACCAAATATTATCATTGAGTCAGACAAATCTATTAATAATTCTGTTATCCAAGATAATATTGTCCAAGCATCAAACTTACCACCCAATACAATTATAATTCCTACAGGAAGTGCATCAAATGGAATACGATTTGCCGTTCATTCCTGGGAAACATTATCTGCAGCATCAGAAAATTTTAAAAGTTTTTTTCAGATTGATCAAATAAACAGTTGTTGCGTGTTGCCACTTTACCATGTAAGTGGCTTAATGCAACTAGTGCGATCAATTACAACTGATGGAAATATTATTTTTGCTGATTATAAACCATTTTTAAAAGGTAGTTTCCCAAAGATTGATGCTAAAGAATATTTTTTATCTCTGGTTCCAACTCAATTAAAACGGTTAGTTGAAAATGAAAACTCAAAAAATTGGATTAGTAAATTCAAGACTGTTATTATTGGCGGAGCTTGTGCATCAGATAAATTACTGGAAGATGCCAGAAAAGCAAAAATTAAAATTTCTAACAGTTATGGGTTAACTGAGACTGCAGGTTTAATAGCAGCGCAAAAACCAGATAATTTTTTAGCTGGCGACAATAGCGTTGGCAAACCCCTACCAGATACATCTATTAAAATAATTTCCAATCAAACAATCAATTATGAATCAGAAAATAGTGGTCTGATAAAAATTAAGACTCCATCACTGTTTCACGGTTATTTTCCAAATTGCGAGATTGATCAAAAAATATTTCTAACAAACGATATTGGTGAATTAGATTTTAATAATAATTTAAATATTATTGGTCGGTCTGATAGAATCATAAATACCGGAGGAGAAAAAGTTGATCCGATCTTTGTTGAGCAAGTAATTTTACAAACTAAATTAGTGGAAGATATTTGGGTAACTGGCATTGATGATCCTGATTGGGGTCAATCTGTTTGCGCAATAATAAGTCCAGTGAGTGAGACATTCAGCAAAGAAAAAATTATCGATAAAATCTCAGATAAATTAACAACTTACAAAATTCCTAAGAAATGGATATCAGTTGATAGCATCCCGAGAAATGCTGTTGGGAAAATTGATATTGTTAAAATAAAAGCGATTACGAATATGATAAGCTAGTGGAGGTCGTCATAAATAATTAAACTAGTAGCGAATCAATAAGTCCATAAATATCATGTTTTCAATTTATATTTGTAGGGCTCGAACTTGTTCGATGCCATGTACGGAGACTCAGCAATTAAAGGCACTCCGTCAAGCGGAGGCCCTACAAAAAATAAAAAGTTGATGCAGAAAATTATATTTTAGAGACTGCTTGAAGGACTACATTAGCTATAACAAAAATATATTTAGTATGCTATAAACCATATTTCACTTTCGTGTATTTCGTGATTTTTGTAGTTACGATTATTTAACACTACAAAAATCACGAAATACACGAAAAATTTATTGAAAAAAATTAATCCTTTTTCCTACAACTCAATATTACCAATGAAAATAATCCTATAATTAGACTGATATTTGAAACTTCTGGGATAGCAGTGCCTTCTACTAGTACATTGTCAAAGGAATGAAGTTCGGTTGCTGCATTGTTCGAAGCTCTAATAATTACCTGAACTGAACTGCCATTTAATCCTGAATGGGTGGCCGTAACCGATGTAAAATCATCAATATTTTGGCCATTGGTGTCAAAAAATGTTTCTGTTCCACCATCCAATTTGTAAGATGCTTTTAAGAAATCTGAAGATTCAGCAGTACCAGCTTCATTGAATTCGACCGATAAATTAATATTTGTGAAAGATGAAATATTAATAACCGGCGACAACCAGATTGCCTCTCCATCAATATCCTGACCTTCAAATTGTTGATTATTAACTTTAAAAAAATCATCAACTGCACTTAGAGTTGCACTGGAAATATCAATTGTCCAATCGACTCCACTCGTATCCACTTGGTTACTGGGACCAATACCTCCTTTTTCATCGTGAGAGATATTACTAAAATCAGCTGTATAAACTACAGCAGCATTAGCAATTGTTAACATAGAAGAGACATATAGGCATACTGATATAATAATAATATTTGAATTATTCATATTGGAATTACGTTTAATGTTAATTGTTTAAGGAAATCCGTTTATTGAGGTAAATTGAATAATCTGCATTGGAGTTAGATGTCAAGTATGTTAAATTTAATAATTCATAACTTCATACGAGCGTTATTTAAATATGCTGTATCCGGAATGACAACCTGATCACCTACGTTTGGAAATCCTTTGCTAATTATTACCCCAAGTGAACGATTACGCTTAATATCAGTTGGCTCAAATATTGCTGTAGGTTGTAGTGAAATATTTCGAGATACTAAATTTTTATCGACTGTAATATTTTTCGACATAAGCAGAATTACTGCTTTCTTTTTATTTCTATCAGCCCAGACAACTTCACCAATTAATTTATTGGGGGGCAAAGAGGTCTCGAATGCTATTTTTTTTGACTGTAAATCAGCTATGTCACTATTGTTATCTCCTAACTGCTTACTATGACAGCCAAAGCTGCCAAAACAAATGATCCCAACAATCAGGCTCAATTTAAATAAATACAAAACTGAATAAAATTTACTGGCTATGCTTTTTAAATTTATCAGATTTTCTATTAGGTCCATCCTGCTCAATAAATCCGTGAAGCTGACGTATTCTCGTTGGATGGCGCATTTTTCGTAAAGCTTTTGCTTCAATTTGTCTTATGCGCTCCCGAGTAACATTGAATTGCTTACCAACTTCTTCGAGTGTTCTACTGTACCCATCAATTAAACCAAATCTGAGTGATAATACACGGCACTCTCTATCAGTCAAACTATCGAGAACATCGATAATCTTTTCCCGTAATAAACTGAAAGCTGTCATACTATAAGGATTTTCAGCTCCTTTATCCTCAATGAAATCTCCAAAATTAGTATCATCACTATCACCTACAGGACTTTGAAGAGAAATTGGCTGTTGCGCCATTTTCATGATTGCCTGAACACGTTCAACGGGCAATTGCATTTCTTCAGCTACCTCCTCTGCAGTCGGTTCATGCCCTAGTTCCTGAACCAGCTGCTTGAGAACCTGCATAACTTTATTTAAAGTCTCAATCATGTGAACCGGAATACGAATTGTTCGTGCTTGATCAGCAATAGATCTGGTTATCGCCTGACGTATCCACCAAGTAGCGTACGTTGAAAATTTATAACCTCGACGATATTCAAATTTCTCGACTGCTTTCATAAGCCCCATGTTTCCCTCCTGAATAAGATCAAGAAAAGACAAACCACGGTTCATATATTTTTTTGCTATACTAATAACTAATCGCAAATTAGCTTCTACCATTTCAGTTTTAGCACGATGTGCATGACGAATGTACTTGCGTGTTTCACTGACGATTCTGATAAACTCTTCAGGTTCGAGCCGCAATTCGCCCTCTATTTCTTTTAGGCGAGCAGTAATAATATCTTTATCCCAATCTTTTTTCCCTCTGATTCGTTTTCTGGACTTAGGATTTAGATATTCCAAATATTCCTTAATACCTTTGATTAACTGTTCTTTTGAGTCGAGTAGTTCCTCGAACACTTTCATTTTAAAACAATATTTTTTGAATGCTGGCTTTAAGAGTAGTTCTGTTTTTTTAAATTTATTGAAAGCTCTTTTAGCTGCTATTTCAGAACTAGCATTTCGATAGTTTGCCCAATAGTTCTCTAATTCTGCTTCAATCTTTTCTGCAATTTCAACCTGTTTGGTAATAGTTTTAAAATATTGTTCACGGCTATTAATTTTTTTATCCAGAACAATCCTATCAAAACGTTCATCTCTATTTATTAATTTTCTAGCCAATTCATTTTGAAATTTTGCAGTATAGCCAATTGAAAATAATTCATTTTGAGCTTTCTGTTCAGCATTTTCGATCCGTTTTGAAATTGTTACTTCCTGTTCTCTTGAAAGCAATGGGACTTGCCCCATCTGTTTGAGGTACATTCGAACCGGATCATCGACGACATCTGACTGAACTGTTTTTTGCTCAGCTTCTGTATGTTTTTGCAACCGTTGTTTATAGCGTTCTACATCCTCCTGATTAATTATATCAATCTCAAGATTTTCCAATATTGAAATTACATTTTCAATTTCTTCAGAACTATCAATTGATTCAGGCAACGCATTGTTGATATCGCTATAAGTAAGAAATCCTTGTTCCTTAGCATGTCGAATTAAACCCCGAATCTGTTCATTGATGACTTCATTACTCGGTTTATTTTCTACAGATTTCTTAGATGTGCTTTCATTTGAATCAGTTTCTAAAACTCTATCTTTTCTTTTACGATAGGCCCTTTTTTTAACCGGATCAGCTTCAACATCGATGTTCGTTTTATCAGCTAAAATACTTTTATCTGCTATTATATTCTTTGTTTTGGGAGCTACATTCTCATTTTTTTTAGCAACCTTCTTTTTTAAAGTAGAATCCTTTTTAGGTTTCACTTTTTTTGAATCTACTTTTTTGAGACTAACTTTCTTTTTAGTCGCAGTCTTTGTAGCTGATTTTTTAGTCGTCTTTTTTACTTTTTTTACAGGCATATAAGTTCCTATGTTTGATTATAAATTAGATAAAAAAATTTATTTTGAATTTACTACGAGAGATATTTTTTTGAGTTTACGTAACTCCTTCAACTCATTCATCAATTTTTTGAAATCAGGTGAAGGGTTAGGTAAATTGGCAACAATATTATCAATCTCTTTTATTCTCTTATTTGCGTATTCCTCAACTATTCTTTTAATGCAATTATTTGCCATTTTAACCGGGTTTTCAAATTCCCGATCTTCAGTGAGCATTGAATATATACAATTTTGTTCTTCATCATTTTCAAGTAGTGTATCGATTTTATTTATGCCTTGCCACAAACCTTCTCGCTTCTCAACAATTATTCGGCGAAGTAATTTTCCATGGATATTTCCAGAGTTAATCCACTCAACATCAACAACTTCCGATATAGAAACAATAAGATCATCATTTTGAAGGAGTAGGTAAAGTAGGTCAAATTCTGCAGTTGTCAACCTTCCCATTGTTTTTTCCTGATCAATTTCGATTTTTGATGCAGTTTGACTAAAACTATTTCTCCTTTTTTTTTGATTAACAAAGCGCTTAAAGTCAGTTTGAACTGCAGTCTCATTTAACCTAAGTAAGTTAACAGCTTCTTTAAGATAGGCATCTCGGGCAACTGAAGATTCGCAAACAGTTACAAGCTCAAAAATTTTTGTGACTGCATCAGACAATTCCTGAGGACTCGGAGTTTTTGTTGGATCAGGAAAATAACTTTTAATAGCAAATTTAACCGGCGATAGTGAATTTTTTTCTAGCTTATCAATACTGCTGCTCCCATTTTGCAGAATCCATAAATCAGGATCTGCTCCCGCAGGAAGTTGAATTATTTGCAATTCATGGCCAATTTGTAAAGCAAGTGGTAATAAACGCATCGCTGCTTTGATGCCTGCACTATCACCATCCATTAAACACTTTATTCTACTGGAATAACGTTTTAACAAGATTAGTTGATCCTCAGTAATTGCTGTCCCCTGAGGTGCTATTGCCGATTTAATACCATTTGCCCAACACCGTATTGCGTCAAGCTGTCCTTCAACCATAATAAAAGGTGTGTTTTCATCCACATGATGACGAGCTCTATCAATATTAAATACCAGCCCACTTTTGTGAAATAATGGTGTCTCTGGTGAATTAATATATTTTGCATCAGAAGATGCACCTTTAGCAGGTGTAATCTTGTCAATTTTTCTGGCAGTAAATGCAATGACCTGTCCCTGAATATCTCTGATTGGAATCATCAAACGACCACAAAACCGTTCTTTACATTTTCGCGGATTAGATTCGTTATCGAAGTAAAGTAATAATCCACATTTTTTTAGTGATTGGAACGAAAACTTTTTTTTAGTAAGAATATCGATTAACTTTCCTGATTCTACAGGTGATAATCCAATTTTATAATCATCGGCAATTTCTAAAGAAAATTTTCTATCATTTTGCCAATAGCTTCTTACAGAATCACTGACAGAATTATCAGCTTTGAAATATTGATAATAAAATTGACAGGCTAAATCATGGATATCGAGTAACTCTCGTCTCAAAGATCGAGATTCAGCAACTCCTTTTTTATTTTTTTCATATTCCAAATGAATCTGAAATCGATCGGCTAACGCTTCTAAAGCTTCATAATAATTTAGCTTCTCATACAGCTGAACAAATCGCACACTATCGCCCCCTTGCCCACTCGAATAACAGAAAAAGACATTTTTACCTGGGTTAACAAAAAACGAAGGTGTCTTTTCATTACTAAATGGACTGAGTCCACGATACTGACTGCCAGCTCTTTTCAAACTGACGACAGCAGAAACAACATCGATGATGTTAATTTGCTGTTTCAGTTTTTCGATACTTGATTGCTCAATCCACGGCATAATTTGTTGCGCTAATGACGATCTGATAATTTGTCAAATAGGAGAGCAGATAATTTATCCACTTATTACTGTGGCGTTATTAATAATAAATAAAATCACAAAAATACTAAGGCTTCAGCAATCTCTCTAACGCCGCCAAATATCGATCCAGAGACATTTGAACAACTTCGTCAGGCAAAGTCGGAGCAGGTGCTGATTTATCCCAATCCTGTTGTTCCAAATAATCACGAACATATTGTTTATCAAATGCCTGTTGGCTACCACCCGGCTCATAATCCTCTTTTGGCCAATAGCGTGAAGAATCAGGGGTTAGCACTTCATCGATAAGAACCAGTTCTCCATTTTTATCTTTGCCGAATTCAAATTTAGTATCGGCTAATACGAGATTTGTTTTATCAGCAATCTCAGCTCCTAAATTATAAAGATCAAAACTAGTCTGTAAAACTTTGTCATAAATATCTTTTCCAAGCAATGACTCGCATTCTTCCAGAGTTAATGGCTCATCATGCCCCGTTTGTGCTTTAGTAGTAGGAGTAAAAAGTGCATCCGGAAATTTTTGGCTTTCGACTAAATTTTCAGGAACATCCTGCCCAAAAACTTTGCCGGTCTTTTTGTAATCTTTCCACCCACTCCCGGATATGTAACCTCGAACAACTGCTTCAACGGGTAATGGATCTAATTTTTTGACTAACATGCTGCGAGGAATTAGATCAGGGTGATTTACTAACGTTTCTTGTAATGCTTGATGATGATTTTCAACAAGATGATTCCCCATAATTTCCCGAGATCTTTCAAACCAAAACAGACTAATCTGAGTTAAAATAATACCTTTTCCTGGAATTCCGTTCGGCAAAATTACATCAAAGGCAGAAAGACGATCGGTTGCGATAATGAGTAAATTCTCTCCAAGATCATAAATTTCACGAACTTTTCCGGATCCATGAAATGTGTATGGCAATTTACTAATTTGGAGGACTGCTTCAGCAGGTAATTGATCTTTGATAGTTTCAAATTTCATAATTCTAATAGAAAGTTTTTTTGAATAAAATATTATTGTTTAATTTCTTTTAGAGGAATATGAGGTCGATTCAAAACGTCAAAATAATTTAACTAAAATTATAGAAAAAAAATGATTAATCAAACTGAAGACACTATAAGGGTCAATGTAAGAGAAAGCTATAGTAAAGTTGCCGAGAATGGCGGAATCGGATGTGAATGCACACCTCAGGGTGGTTGCTGTGGTTCGACAAATATTAATCCAGGGGTGCAAGCCATACAAAAATCTTCTACTATGGGATACACTGATGAAGAGTTGAAATCAGTGCCTGAAAGCTCAAATATGGGACTCGGTTGTGGAAATCCGCAGGTAATAGCAGCATTAAAAAAAGGTGAAGTAGTTTTAGATATGGGATCAGGTGGGGGGTTTGACTGTTTTCTAGCTGCTAAAAAAGTGGGCTCCACCGGAAGAGTTATTGGCATCGATATGACCCCTGAGATGTTGGGTAAAGCTCGTAATAATGCGCAAAAAGGTAATTACACGAATGTTGAATTCAGACTCGGTGAAATTGAACACATTCCTGTAGCAGATGATACGGTCGATGTTATTATGTCAAATTGTGTCATAAATCTTTCTCCTAACAAATTAGCTGTTTTTCAGGATGCACTAAGAGTATTGAAACCGGGTGGCCGCTTAGCTATTTCAGATATCATAGCTACAGCAGAATTACCGGAAAAAATTAAAAGTAGCCCTGAACTTTATTGTGAATGCATTTCTGGGGCTATAAAAAAAGAAACACTGATAGAACTACTCGAAAAAGCCGGGTTTGAAGAAATAAATGTAGAATTATTAGAAGAGAGCCGTAAATTTATACATGACTGGTTACCCGAAGAAAATATTGAGCAATATATTGTATCAGCTACCATACAAGCCGTAAAAGCTAAATCTTGCTGTTGTTGCTAGATTAATACATCTGGCTGTATCGTTTTAGCGCCAATAATCAACCGACGCTTGGTAAGATTAAAAGTAAGGCTTAAAATTTACAATAATAGGAACCCAGAGCATTTTAGAAAATTTGAGTAACTAATTTTATTAGAATATCTAATTTTTGAAATTACATTTATTTATGAAAAAAATTTGACATATTAACTTTTAACTTTGCATATGGAAGTGATTTTGGATTTACCGATCTCGGCAGTGCTTGGGCCAATACCCATATTCACGGTGAGAGTGGAACAGTTAACTATCCAGCAGTGAACACAAGTGCGAGTGTAATACATAATATAAACTCGGATCACACAGCTGGTGGCACTACTTTAACAGGTTCTTTCTCTGGAACAGTAACTTTAAGTGCTAGTGAAGAAACCGCATTATTCAACAATGGATTATATATAAATGTTCATTCTGCAAGTATTGGCGCTGGTGAGCTTCGTGGCCAACTGATTGTCGTTCCAGAACCATCAGCTTATGCGACCGTATTTGGCATACTAGCATTAACTGCCATGTTGATTCGCAGAAAAATAAGATAATTGCTAAAAAAATAATTTATTCAAAACCTGGTTTTTAAAAACCAGGTTTTGTTTTGTACGGATAGAACAAATACCATGATTGATTCCCACAAATAATGATAAAGTTACTTTACAATAAATTACAGGAAAAATGACAAAATTATGTAATTCTTATTGTACATAAAATTTATTTTTTAAGCGAGATTGACAGAGCAAATATTTTTATCAATTTAAAGAGATATGGAGTTAGAAAAAAAAGCTATACTTAAACTGGAGTCGAAAGAATATGAACTGCCGATAATGATCGGCACTGAGAATGAGAGAGCTTTTGATATCCGCTCATTGAGAAAACTAAGCGGATATGTGACATTCGACGATGGATATGGAAATACGGCAGCTTGTGCCAGTAAAATAACTTATATAGATGGCGAAAAAGGTATTTTAAGATACCGTGGATATGCTATCGAAGATTTGGCTAAAAATATTTCTTTTCTGGAGGCAGCCAGACTCCTCATTTATGGAGAACTACCAACACCAGAGGAATTGCATGAATTTCGTAACAGTATCCTCAATAACGTAAAAATTCACACGAACGTCGATCATCATTTTAAAGGGTTTCCAGCCAACTCACACCCTATGGCAATTCTTTCTGCAATGCTCAATACTTTGGGTTGTTACTATTCAGAAATGGCAACCAATGACAGGCAGAGTGATTTAGAACATCTTGATGTGGCGGCAGCGCATTTAATTTCAAAGGTTAGAACTATTGCAGCGATGACTTATAGTACACAAGAGGGTCATCCATTTGTTTATCCAAAACCAGACCTTCCCTATACTGAAAATTTTCTACACATGATGTTTTCAGAACCATATAACGAATTTAAAGCCGATCCGGCTGTTGTAAAAGCCCTCGATCTTATTTTACTGCTGCATGCTGATCATGAACAAAACTGTAGCACATCAACAGTAAGAATGGTTGCCTCAGGAGGTGCTAATTTATTTGCCTCAGTAGCAGCGGGTGTTTGCGCATTATGGGGGCCATTACATGGTGGTGCTAATATGGCTGTGGTTAAGATGTTGGAACAAATACATGAATCGGGTGATGATGGCGGAAATTTTATTGAAGATGCAAAAAAAGGCAAATGTCGCTTGATGGGATTTGGCCACCGTGTGTATAAAAATTATGATCCGAGAGCAAAAATCCTCGGTGAAGCAGCTGAAAAAGTTCTCAGTGTTTTAAATAAAAATGACCCATTACTCAATATAGCTAGAAAACTTGAAGAAGCCGCACTGAGTGATGATTATTTTATTTCTCGCAAGCTTTATCCAAACGTAGACTTTTATAGTGGCATAATATTAAAAGCTATTGGAATACCGCTAAACATGTTCACTGTATTATTTGCAATTGGTAGAATGCCAGGTTGGATTGCCAACTGGAAAGAAATTGCAGAAAATCCGGAAAGTCGAATACAGAGACCCAGACAGATTTTTGAAGGTCACAAATCAAGAGAGTTTATTCAGAAGGATTGATTAATCTTCTAATTGAGATGGAGATGCGACTCGCGACTTAGTAACTTTATCGTTACTATTGGAGAATGATGAATTTAATTTCAGTTACTCCATATTTGATTTGAGTATTGGACTCATTCAAATTCTATGACTTGGAGATCTCTGCGAGACATGCCTGCCAATGCCACTATTGTTGTGAAAAAATTGTCCCGCTTTCTTTGAATCCTGTTGTAATTTCATTCATAAACAGCAAGTTTATTAAGTCTATCCCTCTATTACTGTCAGGTGTTTTCCAATAACATCTGTCAAATCACAGTATGTTTTTTCAACAGCTGCCATATTCTCAGCTTCAACGATCAATCTAATTTTAGGCTCAGTTCCGGAATAACGAATGAGAATTCGACTTTTACCGGGTAAATTATTTTCAAGCTCTTTTACATCCAGCTGCAATCCGGGTAATTCTTCTAAAGGAATTTTTTCCTTAACTTTTAAACTCTTTCTGATACATGGAAATAAAGGCACTTGCTTACGAAGTTCAGACAATGGTTTAGCATTTTTTAATATTGCATCAATTAATTTTAATGCGGCGAGTAATCCGTCACCACATGTTGAGTGATCACCCACAATAATATGACCGGAAGGTTCACCGCCCAAATTGTATCCAGAGTCAACAAAAGATCTACTAATATAACGATCACCCACAGGAACCCTAATAGTTTTACCTCCGACACCCTGCATTACTTTATCAAGAGAAAGATTGCTGTTAATATTTATAACTAAAGTTTTTTTATTTAATTTATCTTCACGCAATGCTTGTATGCCTAAAATCCCAAGCACCTCATCACCCTCCAGTATTGAACCACATTCATCGGAAATAGAAACCCGATCACCGTCTCCATCATGGGCAATTCCGATATTGGCATTTTCCTTTATGACCAAATCAGAAATTACATTTGTGCACTCACTGCCAACACCATCATTAATATTATACCCATCTGGTTTATCACCTACATGAATAATTTCAGCACCCAGTTTTTTCAGTGTCTCAGGTGTTGTATGAACTGTAGCTCCATGTGCTGTATCCACAACGATCTTCCAACCCTTGAGTGCGTTTTCAGGTAGGACAGAAGCCATCAGATCAATATATGTTTTTGTAATATCATATTCTTCAAATACAATATTCTCCGGTTTGGAAGGAGGTTCAGTAAAATCATCAATTAAATCCTCAATACTCTCTTCATCATGATCGGAGATTTTCATTCCTTCAGATGAAAAGAATTTAATCCCATTATCATTAGCTAAATTATGCGATGCTGTTACGACAATTCCTAGAGAAGCTTTTAAGTTTTTGACTGCCAGCGAGACTGCCGGTGTAGGAACAATTCCCAATTTATAAATTTGAATTTTATTAGCAGCCAGTCCTTCGACAATTGCCTCTTCAAGCATTTTCCCGGATGCTCTTGGGTCTCGACCAATTACAACTTTTATTTCTTCAGGATTAACAATTTCACTTAAATGTGTTCCGACAGCATACCCTAGCTTTCTAACGAATTCGAAATTAATGACAGTGCCACCGACTTCACCTCTGATTCCATCAGTTCCAAAGTATTTTCTGCTCATTTTTTATAAAATTTTTGCGCTGTAATTAACCAGCTGTTTACTTTACCGCTTTGAATTAAATTGATAGCTATGTCAACACCATCTTGTAGGTTGTTTGCTTTATTTGCTATCCAAAGAGCTGCACCCGCATTTAATGCAATAGAATCTACCAGTCCGCGATTTCCCTTACCGGATAATATTTCGTAAAGGAAATTAACATTATCAGCAACAGAGCCGCCTAATAAATCTTGCACTGAACATTCTGACAAACCAACTGAGCTCAAATCAACTTCTTCATTAACATCTACCAATTCTCCGAAACCAATTATTTTGTTTTTCCCGGCACATGACATTTCATCCATACCTTTTCCATTTGGTAATTTTGAGTGAACAACAAGACCGCGACTCAATCCAAGATGATCCAGAGCAGTAGCTATTGGAGCGACCCAATCTTCGGCATAAACCCCAAGTAATTGAAAATTTGGCTCACCAGGATTTATTAACGGGCCGAGTAAATTAAAAATTGTTCGTTTCCCCTCAACAGCTAGTTCTTTCCTCACAGGAACAATCTCTTTAAATGCAGGATGATACAATGGGGCAAAGAAAAAACAGTAATTTAATTCTTTTAGTGACTGTCGTATCTCATCAGGTTCAGATTGAATATTGAAACCTAATTCTGACAACAGATCAGCACTACCACATTTTGAAGTCACTGAACGATTGCCATGCTTGAAAACAGGGATTCCTGCAGCCGCTAAAACAAACGACACAGTAGTCGAAATATTAAAGCTGCCTGAATGATCCCCACCTGTTCCACAGACATCAATTGCCTCGTTAGCAAAATCGGCAACATCAATTTTTCGTGATAGTTCTCTAAAGACTTTGGCAAAGGCCGTTACCTCTATAGCAGTTTCACCCTTATCAGTAAGTGCAATTAATATTGATTTTTTTTGATAGAGTGTAACCTCAGGTGAAGCTAAAGCTCGAGCTGTAAACGTAGCTTGATTTTCATCTAAATCATTCTTTGACGTTAGCAATTGCAATATATTATCTATCTCAGACATAAAAAATTAGAATTCAACTGATTTATAATGGATATTGATCTGTATTCATTTTCTATGTAATTGATGAGGCAAGCAATTAATGAAATAAAATTCTAATAAATCTATAAATTAAGATTAAACAAGATAAGATTAAAAGAATGTGTGCCAAAAATACCAGTCAGTTCCTCACAGCAAAATGGTTAAATCTGGCGATAATCAATTATGAAATTGATCCAATTAAATTATCATCATATGTACCCACTGGAACTCAAATCGACCAATGGAATGGGAAAACCTACATCAGTCTGGTAGGATTTAATTTTATAGATACAAAATTGAAGGGGATTCCAGTGCCGTTCCATAGAAATTTTGAAGAAGTGAATTTGCGTTTCTATGTTAGGAGAAAAGAAAATAAAACCTGGAAAAGAGGAGTAGTATTTATCAAAGAAATTGTGCCGAAAGCAGCAATAGCATTTGTCGCCAGATTATTTTATAACGAAAACTATATCGCGCTAGATATGACCAACGAAATTGTAAAGGATAGTGATAGTTAAAACAATCTTGCTCCATGCCTTATATTGCCCAACATCCAATAGAAAAATTTAAATATTCATGAGAAAAACCACAACATGGCTAACGTTAATATTACTTTTATTTGGAACTAATCTTTATTCTGAGGAAAATGAACCATCAGAAAAAATTGGATCATTAAATAAAGCGTTTAGTGATCCAATTATTAGTGGTGAAAAAATTAAGCCGTTTAATTTTACTTATCTAGATGCTGTTATCCTAGGAGTCGTTGAGGGAATAACAGAGTATTTACCAATCTCATCGACTGGCCATCTCATTATAAGTAATGCTATATTAGAATTGGATAATGAAGATCCGGCCTTGGATAAATCTGGAAATTTAATTTATTCCAAGGAACCCTCTGATGAAAATCCCAACGGTATAGTAATGACAAATAAAGAAGCGATCGATGCATATAGCATTATGATTCAGGCTGGAGCCATTGCAGCCGTGTTCATTATTTACTGGTCAAAAATTTTATCGGTTATCCTGGGATTTCTAGGCAAAAATAAAAACGGTTTATTATTAGGAAGAAATTTAATCGTTGCCTTTATTCCGGCAGTTGTTCTGGGGCTAACATTGGAAGATTTAATCGATACTTATTTATTTGATATTTGGCCTGTAATTGTTGCCCTAATCGCCGGGGCTTTCTTGATGATGGGTGTTGAGGTATGGCGTAAAAAGAAAAAGATAGATTATGAAGGAGGACCTGATTTGCACGAATTATCTATTAAGCAGGCTTTAGTAATCGGTTTCTTGCAATGTGTTGCAATGTGGCCGGGAACCAGCAGATCTATGATGACAATTGTTGGAGGCTTCCTGGTAGGTCTCAATCCAAGACATGCAGCAGAATTCAGTTTTTTACTCGGACTGCTTACTCTTGGGGGTGCGTCTGCATATAAAGCTATGAAAACAGGACCTGAAGTGATTAAGCTATTTGGAGTAGGTCCCGGATTGTTAGGTTGTTTAGTTGCAGCCATATCTGCGGCAATTGCAGTTAAATGGATGGTAAGTTATTTGACGCGACATGGACTTATGGTATTTGCATGGTACCGCTTAGGGCTCGCAATTGTCGTTATTATATTCATACAATTTATCTGATTATAAAATATTAATGAAATTTTAAAAAGTTAAATTGAATAAACATTAAGTAATACTACTAAAAATTATGTACATGCCAGATTCAGTTCTTCTTATCGATGATGAAAAACATATCCGTTTTTATATCAGTCTTCTACTTAAAAATATAGGTATTCCGGCTGTCTATGAAGCAACAAATGGTGAAGAAGGAATTGAGTCATTCAAAACAAATAAGCCGGATTTTGTTATGCTTGATATTAATATGCCGGGAGATAGTGGTATAGAAGTTTTAAAAAAAATAATGGAAATTGATGAAGATGCAATCGTCGTTATGCTTACAGCAGTCAATTCAATGCATATCGTAGAAGACTGCGCCAAAATTGGTGCGACAAATTATATTCTAAAGGATACCCCTGAAGATGTTTTATCCAATAATATTCGTGAAATAATTTCAGAGTGCTTTGAAGATTAATATATTTATCCAGGGAAAATGAAAATTTCAGTAACCATTAAATATCCACTCAATGGAAAGTAGTTCAGAAATTACCAAGACTGCTATCACACTGGAAGATAGAATAATTCACTACTCTCTTCCGGATCTTCAGGAGTATGTAGAAACCGAGTTCAGTTCAAAAAAAGGCACCAGAGAAGCAGTTGGGCAATCTGAAATAAATACCATTTTCAAGAAGAAAAAAAAGAAGAAAAAGATAGATAAAAATGATAAATGAGCGTTTCATTGAACTTCTAAAAAAGTCTGAGCTGATAAAACCTCTTGCATTGGAAGAGTTGATAAACCTCCACCAGGATAATCAGTTAAAGTTACTTCAGGATATCATTGAAAAATCTTTGATTGATAAAGATACAGCTACTGATCTTTGGGGGAAAGCAATTGGCATTGCCTATGTTGACCCACTACTAGTCGCTGTGTCATGCTATAAAGATGAAATGTTGCCGCATGAAATTGCCAAGAAAGCAAATGCTATTTGTCTGTATAAAATAAATAACGTCATATCTGTGGCAATGGGCGATCCCACAAATATATCGCTTGTTAGATCTATAGAAAAAATACTTGGGATTCCGGTCAGCCCGCTCTTCAGTTTTCCACATGAAATTGATGCAGCAATCGCTATTTATTACTCACAGTCAAAAAGTTTCAATGACGCTCTGACAGAAGTCCTCGATAAATCGCTCGATCTGCGAAAATTATCAGATAGTAAAGCTGATGCTATGAGCCTGGTGCGATCTACATCACTCATTGAGCTATTTAATTCAATTGTTTATCATGCCTTTCAGGAAAGAGCCAGTGATATCCATATTGAAGCAGGCCAAAATAATTCATTACTCAGAATTAGAATTGACGGAATGATGCGTAACGTTATCGAAATTCCTTCTTTAATTCATCAAGCCCTAATCATAAGATTAAAAGTAGTTAGTGACTTAAATATTGTTCAAAAAAGACTCCCGCAAGATGGTAGATTCTCGATGAATATCGGTGACTACGTCAGTAACTTCCGGGTATCAACGTTACCGGGACTTCATGGGGAGAGAGCAGTTATTCGAATATTAGGTGTAACAGGTAAAAAAGATTTTTTAGAACTGGATAACATGTGGTTTGCCAAATCAACAAGAAAGAGAATCGAAAGAATACTGTCTACACCAAATGGTGTATTCATTGTGACCGGTCCCACAGGTTCAGGAAAAACTACAACTCTTTATTCAGCTTTAAACTTCCTCAACTCACCAATCAGAAATATTTTGACAATTGAAGACCCGGTTGAATATCAACTTGACGGCGTTAGCCATATACAGGTACGTAGTGAAATTGACTTAACTTTTGCTAAAATATTGCGATCAGTGTTGAGGCAAGATCCCGATGTTATTCTAGTTGGAGAGATCAGAGATAAGGAAACTGCACAAATTGCAATCGAATCAGCTTTAACAGGACACTTTGTACTCACGACTCTGCACACAAATAATGCAGTTCAAGCAGTAATACGTCTTACTGAAATCGGGGTCGAACCCCATATGGTGGCGCCATCACTCGTCGGTGTTTTAGCTCAGCGCCTGGTTGGGAAAATTTGTGATCAGTGTAAAATGATTTACCATCCTGAACAAGAAACTTTACTTAAATATTTCACAGATATTGGCTCAGGGTTAGTCACATTTTATAGAGGTAAAGGATGTGCTGCATGTGGTAATACTGGTTATCGAGGTAGAGTACCGGTTCACGAATTAATAGAAATCAGTGAAGCAATGCGCACAATTATTTCTGCAAGTGGTAAGCAAAGTGAACTTGAGACTGAAGCAAGAAATATAGGATTTAAATCTATGAGATATGACGCTTTGGCAAAAGCAATTTTAGGTGAAACAACAATTGACGAAACAGAAAGAATGACTGTACCAGAATATAGTGAGTAATATTTAATACATCATTAGACACAATAATTTCCAAAATATTTTATTGAAATTTTTCCCTTGATAGAATCAATTTAATATATTTAATAATTATAAATGAAAAATTACTCCCTCACAGCTAAAAATAAAATAAACTCTAAATCAAATAGAGGGTTTTCATTAGTGGAAATTTCGGTCGTAGTTGTCATAATTGGCCTGTTAGCATCACTATCAATTCAATATTTTGGCAAAGTTCGAGAGAAAGCTCAAAATAATACAGTTATAAATGATTTGAGGATATTTTCCGGATCGTTTCATCAATACGTTACTGAAAAAGGAAGTTGGCCGCGCAACCAGAGAAATAGAGATACCTTTCCCAGAGATATGACAGATTACTTACCCTCAAGTTGGGCACGCAAAACACCCATTGGTGGTAAATATAGTTGGGATAATAACAGGCGCCATAAAGGTGTTAGAGTGGCCGCTAATTTAAACATTAGAAATGATGGAAGAAACAATAGAATTATTGTTTCAAGGGATCAATTAAGAGATATTGATGCAGAAATTGATGATGGAAATTTAAATACCGGATTGTTTAGATTGGGCAGATCAAACTGGCCTATTTATATTTTAGAGGAATAAACAGTATGAATCATAACGTTAGTACAAAATTTATCGCCAAAGATTTTTCAAATATCGGAAACGAGTTTGACAGAATCGAGTTAGGTGAGATTTCATCAGAAAAATTAACAGATATTCTGAAAAAAGTTTCTTCAATTAATAGTCAGGATGTCACAGAGTCAGAACCTCAGATATTTATAACAAATTCACTTGGTCAATTTAAAATCAACTACAAGAATTCGAAGTTTTATCTTTCAAATGTAAATGATATAAACACTCATGATTTAGAAGTATCGAGTAACGATGCGATAAAATTTTTAGAAGGAAACGAAAAAGATATAGAAGAAGCTGATGAAGAAAAAATTGTTACAACTGAAGAAAAAGAAACATTAAAGAAAAGTCTGGTTGCAAATATTTTTGCGACACTATTAATATTTTCAACTGTTGGTTTTATGTTTTTCATTCTAAGCAAAAATAATGAATTTCTGCCTCTAATAGAATATACTGAAATAACTAATAAGAATAAGATTCTTGATTATGAAAAAAATCACACAGGTTTTTACCTGACTGGAAAAGCTCAAGATGAAAGTGGTCTTTATATAAAAGAGGGGGGAGAACTTGAGTTTATTGATGTAAAAAAATTAACCGACAAAAACATTTTCGTTGAACAAGTTGATACAAATTTGTACGTATTTGGTGAAACTAATAATGAAACATCAATAATTATTAATGGTGTTGAGCAAATTAAACTTCTTAATGAGGATAAGATTAATTTTGATGGTGAAGTATATAGTAAATTCCCAACGGCAGATTTTAAATTTTTATAACCTCAGATCATGCCTGATAAATCAGTCTCATAATATGTTATGAGTAACGCCTTAAAAAACAAAGATACTGAGAATGGACGATCAAGCTATGCATATTTTCATAATTGATGATGATACGGTTACGCGCCGAATTATTAAAACAGTGTTACTGAAAAACAATTATCAAGTAACTGAAGCTGTATCCGGTGAAGATGCAGTTGAAAGGGCTGAAGAGATTAAACCAGATCTTATATTGCTGGATGTAATGATGAGTGGAATGGATGGTTTTGAAACCTGTAAAAAATTAAAAACTTTTCCTGAAATAGTCGATGTTCCGGTAATTTTCCTAACTGCCAAATCAGAGACCAACGAAGTTGTCAAAGGACTGGAAGCCGGTGGTTCTGATTATATCAGTAAACCTTTCAGACCACTTGAAAGTATCGCTAGAATTAAAACTCATCTAAAAATCAGAAGCCTATCTCGACAACAAAAAGAAAATATCGTTGCTCTGGAAAAAGCCAACCAGGCCAAAGTAAAGTTACTGGCAATCTCGTCGCACGACCTAAAAAATCCACTTTCTTCCATTAATGGATTAGCATCCTATTTGACTAAAGATAAAGCCGGTCCAATCAACCAAATTCAACGTGATATAATTAACAGTATAGGATCAGCATCTGAATGCATGCTCAATATTGTTAATGATCTACTAGATCTGTCAGTTTTAGAAGATAACCATATCAAGTTAAATCTTGAATCTAACAACTTGAGCGAATTGGTCTCTCAATCTATTCTATTGTATAAAATAAAAGCATCTGAGAAAGGAATTGAGATAAATTTCTGGGACTATGGAATTCCTGAAAAAATGGATTTTGATAAACATCAAATTAAACGAGTTGTTGAAAATTTATTAAGCAACGCCATTAAATTTTCCCCAAAAGATAAAAAAATATCGGTATCAATAAAAACGGAAAATAATAATTCACTGATATTAGTAGCTGATGAAGGAACCGGCATTCCAGAAAGCGAGATGGATAAATTATTTAAAGAATTCAGCAGAACATCTGTCAAACCAACTGCAGGAGAACAAAGCACCGGTCTTGGATTGTCAATCTGCAAGAAAATAATGCTGGCGCATGAGGGAGATATAGTTGCAGAAAATATTCAAAACAGTGGATGCCAATTCACTGTATCGCTACCTGAAAAAAATGCGTCGCCAAATAAAACAGCATCGTAAGAATTTATTTAAAAACAAACGGCTTATTAAATCTTAAGCTTTAGGTCTGTTTTTTAATTTATTACGATTGCGATTGCGATATCCAGCAATTCCAGCTGCACCGAGTGCAATTAATAAAGCTGAAGAGCTGACCTCTGGAATCGGTGTGGCAAATGTAAACGATGTATTAGGTAAAGTCTCAATAAGTCCACCATTAATTGTAAAAGCTCTGGCTGTCGCATCCCAGTCACCATATATAACACCCAAGTTATTATCACCTGATTTAAATGTAAGTCCAACATCAGTTTGATTTACATTCATTGGTGCGTTCAACGGGGTTGAAACAACAAACGGCGCTAGAACATTATAATAACTTGTAAAAGTTGTCCCATTAATTGTCGAATTACGGCTATATAAAGTTGGAGAAGCATAACTTGCTTTAACACCAAATATTGCACCATTTTTCCCCTCAAATTGAATGCGATCACCACTAAAGTCATTTGCTGTAAATCTAAGGTAATCATCATTATCTGTAGATCCGGCAAAATTTAAAGTATAGTTAAGATCCTTTTCTGCACCATCTGAGTCAAAAACCTGACCAACTAAGCTTCCAAGGTTCAGTTGGACTACGACTCCCATCGATGAAGCAGCCGGATAACATAGACCTGCAGCAATCGCTAAACTTGGTGATCCAACAATATATTTATGGAGTCGATTATTAAAAGGGTTAAGGGACTTTAATTCATTTTCTTTATTCATATTGATATTCTATAAATATAAATGATTAAGTGATTTTATAGTGTTACCATAAAATTAATATGTGCATAGTCAATTAATTATTTAATAAAAAATATTGCCTATTACTATAATTTTAAAGCATATAAAATTAAATATTAATTAAATATAACCTTAACAAAAATAACATCTTCAAGAGTACAATAAGCAAAAGTTTTAACCTAGCAATCACAAGCATCAGTCTGATTATCTGCTTTACAGCAAATAAAATCACTGCCAACCCATCTGTAGAAAAAATAATTGAACTCGAGGAATTTATTCTTCGTGAGTCTGCAATTGAGGAGTCAACTACTCTATTATCACTTGATAGACCCGTTGACTCAGTATTTGGTGAAGGTCTTTCGGTAAAAAATATTCCGCGAGCAGTTACTGTTTTAACACCCGAAGCGATAAAGCAATTTTCAATAGAAGGATTTGACGATCTTTCTAAAGTAGGTGCCGGGACACAGCGAATAAATTATTTCGGCATTGCCGGAACTCCATTTCTTAGAGGTGCAAAAGCAGGTACTTTTTTTAATGGAATGTTGCGCGCTTATCAGAGAAATTCGACACCGATTTCTTTTGGATCACTCGAATCATTAGAATTGATAAAAGGTCCGGCACCCGGTCATCTTACACCAACATTAGTTGGAGGCTATGTAAATTTCATTCCCAAGTCTCCCTATTTTGATAAATTTCGTGGATCTGTAAAAGTTACAGCTGGGAGATGGGATCATTATAATGCTCAGTTTGATGTAGGCGGCCCTGCTTTGTTTCTAAATAAACCGAGCGCTTATCGATTTTCTGTAACAGGACAATTATCCGATTCATATTATGATAAAGTTCAGAATGATTATATTTCGCTCTACGGATCAATAAAAATACAACTCAAAAAAGATCTGACTGCTGTTATCGGAGCTGAATATTTTAAATATAAAAGTAACGAAAATGTTGGATGGAATCGACCGACCCAAAATTTAATTGATAACAACCAGTATGTCATTGGTGAACCGATAAACATAACGAGTCCAGCATGGGGAGGTCGAGCCAGTCGAAATTTAGCTTCTTTCCCAGGTGGTATTTTTAATGGAATCCAAAACTTTAGCGCACTTGTTGTCCCAAGGAATTTGGTTGATGCCGCAGTTGCTGATGGAAGGATCACGGCAGCAGCGAGAGGAGCATTGCTTGATTTATCCATTCCTGACGATAAAGCCAGAGCATATGGTCAACCGTTACCGAGCTCTGGAATACCTGATCCAAATTTTGATGCCAGCGGAACCGGGCTTGTTGCTGAACTGGCGACACTTTCAGCAAATACTAACATCGATGGATTCCGTTATACTCAAGCTTATTTTAATAATGGTGGTATCCCATTCACAGAGACTATCGAGGGCAATCAGGTATTATCTGATGATAATGATTTTGCCAACTCAGATAATTTTATTTGGTTTTTTGATATTGAAAACACTCAAAGCCCTGATCGGATTTTTAAAAACCAGTTTTTCATGGAAGGACTGAACACCGAAAAAAAATCATCGTACGGATATGCAAACGAAACAAAACAGTTAGTTATTAGCGACAAATTTACTGTTTCACAATCATTACCTGAATTTAAATCAAAAATTAACTATGGTGGTTCAGCCCGGTTTACTTATGCTAAGATGCTGGAAGATTTTGCTGCCGAACCGTTTTCCAGACGAGATATTACATTACCTGAAATTACTGAGAATGGTATACTTTCATCAGGAAATGATAAATCACCTGTTGACGGGTTGAACTTTTGGTCAGGAACAAATAATAGATCACAACTCTATCAGATCGGAATTTTCGCAACAGCAAAAACTGATTTCACTGAAAAATTGAATGCCTTTACATCAGTCAGAGTTGAACAATCATTTTATAATGTTGGATTCCCAAATGAAGCTGAGCGGGCAAGCGATGCTACAAGAGCTTCAATTGATAACAACGGATCTAAAGCATATTGGATGGGATCATTCAGTCCGGTATGGAAATTAACAAATGAAATAAATCTGTATGGATCTCTTCAACATGGAACCGCAATAGATCCTACTGACGGAGGTGGCGTTAGAGGTGACGATAATTTTACAGAGGCTGAGCTTTATGAATTGGGGTTGAAGAGTACATTTTTTGATGACCGGCTCTACACAACTTTAGCTGTTTATTATTGGGATCAATCACGTTTTAATTCCAGAGAAGGACGAGCCGAACCATTGCGGGCAAATGGAATTGAAGTGGAAACTACCTATCAACACAATGATCAATTTACTCTTACAGCTTCTTTTACAGCACAACGTATATGGCGTCGCACAGCATTAGCTTTTAGAGCTGAAACTCGTAATGAAGAACAAACTGCACTACGAGCAGGGATATTCAGGAGCTCATTTGTGACCCGTCCAACAGCAAATCCTGACCTAATTCAACCGGGAACACCAGAGGTCGATGCTAAAATTTTCGCTATCTACACATTGGCTAACGGTATTGGATTTGGTGGTGGACCTACATGGAGTGATGGTTTTTGGCATAATTACGATCGCACTCTAAGAAGCCCATCTTCACTGATCTGGAATGCAAATATTTTCTATAAATCAAAAAACTGGGATGCTATACTCAATATAGAAAATTTAACCAGCGAAGATTATTATTTAGGATCTGAACCCACTTTTGCAGCAAACACATTAGTAACTAAGGCACAACCAATTTCCTGGAAGTTCACACTGACATATAAGTTTTGATAACATCATTGTTTTGTATCTCGAGTAAATATTAATGGCAGATATTTTTTTATAGCGACACCCATAAATGTTTTCGTATATTTTAATGTAAGCAAAAAATTGAAATTCAGATAGATTGCCGCGACCTGCCTCAGCAGCTCTCGCTACCGAGTGCCGATTTATCGGGACGACATGATCACGAGAAAACATGACAATCTCACAACTTTGTCATCGCGAGGAACAACGTGACGAAGCGATCCATGATTATTTAATTTGAACAGGACATTTACTATGTGCAATATAAACGAAAAAATTTAAGGCAATCGCTATATTACTGAATTAGAAATCATGATTAAGAGAAGAGATGGCTATTTTTGAAGATATACAATAATTTATAACCGCTAAATTAGTAATTTCAATAATTCAATTTTTATATTGGTCTTGCGCTATAATCATGTTTAATTAAGGGAACTATATTGCATAGAGCTTTTATTAATATAGTATTACTTTGATGAAGCGCTTATATATACTTATATATTTAATTGGGTATTTTTATCTACAACATAATGGTTTTGGAGTAAAATCCAAGAGTAAGCCCATATCAGAAATCGTCAGTCAGAAAATTATCACGACTGAAAATCTTTCAGATAAAAAAATTTTAATTGATACTGCAGAAAAATTTTATAATGAAAAATCATATTCGTTAGCAATTGAGAAATATCTATTACTTAAAGAAAAATTTAAACAAACTATAGAAGAAAGCAACTGGCTAGAGTTTAGATTGGCAGACTCACAATGGAGAAAATTTGCATCAATTAGAAAAAATAATCATCCGGATGTAATTGAAGCTCGAAAAAAATTACAGAATCTTGGTGATAGATTAAGCAAAATAGATAACGAAAAGCCTAAACTGTTAGCAGATGTATATGAATCGTTAGGCGATTCTTGGTGGAAAGTTAAATATTGGGCAAATTGGCATGAAGCCTGGCGATATTATAATCAGGCATTAGACTGGTGGGCAGCATCAACTGACCTAGTTAATGCGCGAAAAAATTATTTAAGAATAGTCTGGAAAGCGAGCTCATCTCATACTGGTCAAGCTTATAATTACTATGGAAATATTCTACCAATTGCAATCATTGAAAATATACTAAAGCTAACTGAAACCGATACAGAAAACGCACGTGCTCATTTCTTAATGGCTATGGCACTAAAACAAAATAGAAGTCGCTCACAAAGTTTAACTAAGGTTTCAAAGGAATTTAAGGCTGCAATTAAGTTAGGTAAAAAAACTGAGTGGTATGATGATGCACTCTTTTACTACGCTCAGTGGACTGCTCAGTATGGGCATTATCACTATGATGAAAATGGTGATCTCCAACTAGAAGCTGATTATGAAAAAGCGTTATCACTCTATAGAAAAATTGGGAAATCATTCAATAAAGGTGAATCAAAGTATTTTAAAATAGCCAAAAATGAAATTAAGAGGATAACTAAATCGAAGCTCAACCTAGTAATATCCCATGCGTTTCCAATTGGATCTCAGCCTCAATTTAACGTTATCTGGCGCAATTTGGATTCGATAAAGGTTGAGATATTTCAAGTTAATCTGACTGAAAATATCCATATTAAAAATTCAGATAAAAATCCGATAAATTGGATGAATTCGATTGATACCGACACACTAGAGGTATGGGACAAACTCACGTTAGACAAGAAACCCTTACGACCTCACTATGAAAATAATGAAGATGTTCAGATTAAAAAAGAAATCCCCATTGGTGCATATTTGGTAGTGGCTTCGAGTGGCGGAAAAACTACGAGAGATATTTTAATTGTTTCAAATTCCATTCTCCTGCTTAAAACAACAAATAAAAAAGTCGTTGGATTTTTTTGTGATGCAATTACAGGCGCACCTATAGGCGAAGCTAACATTGTACTTTTGGAAAATTATTACAAAAATAAAAATTGGGTTAGTCTAAAGCATAACAGAGTCACAAATGCAAATGGTCTATTTGAAATTAACTTTGAAGATTACAATAACAACAGGCGTTATCTCGCCTTCGCAAATAGCAAAAACAATCAGGCATTTGCATTGAGCAATAGCCATTGGAACAGCTTTAGTAATTCCGGGAAATGGAAAATTTACGCATACACTGATCGTCCGGCTTATCGACCAGGTGAAACCGTTAACTGGAAAGCGATTACCAGAAAATACAGTGGTGGACAATATTATGTTTCTGATAATGAAAAAATACATTATCAAATAGTCGATGCGAGAGGAAACATAGTTAGTGAAGGGAGTTCAACGACCAACCAGTATGGATCTATCTGGGGTGAACTAAATTTAACCAAAGAAATGCAACTTGGGTCTTATAGAATAAACTTCAAGAATTCTACTAACGAAAAGTATCTAGCCGGCGCATCACTATTTAGATTAGAAGAATATAAACTTCCGGAATTTAAAGGTAAAATTAGTATTGGAAGTAGTAAGGGAAAAAAACCAAAATCATTTCAAATTGGTGATGTCGTTAGTGGTAATGTGAATGCTGAGTATTATTTCGGCGGTTCAGTTTCAAGTGCTAATGTAAAATTAATTATTTACCAAAAACCCTTCAACCATTGGTGGCATCCTCAAAGAAATTTTGATTGGTATTACGATAAAATTAATAAAGGTTCGATCCACAGACACTTCGGCAAAGGTACTGTTGTTAAAGAATTAAATTTAAAAACAGATTCGACTGGTAATGTCACATTTACTTTTGAGACGCCACAATATTCAGACCAGGATTATGAATATATAATTGAAGCAAGAATAACAGATTCCTCTAGAAGAGAAATTATCGTCAAACGTTCAATAAAAGTTACAAGGCAAAGCTATTATGTTTACCTTAATCTTGATCATAATATCTATAAACCGAATGATGAGATCAAATTAAATATTAAAACATTAGATGCTAATAATCGTCCCGTTAGCAGTAAAGGCAGAATTCGAATTACACAAGAGCGATGGCACGAAGTATGGACAGATCACAGAGGTCGTGAAATCAGTGATGCCAAACTGAATGAAATTAAGAAAAAATCTGATAGTTGGTTTTATTTTGGCGCAGCTCCAAGTGATTACAGACTAAAAAGTAGTGGTTATAAAACTAAAGAAATAGATGCCACAAAAATTTCAACCAATAATATGGGGGAAGCCGAATATTCTTTTAGCGTACAAAGTGAAGGATTTTATAAAATTCATTGGATCAGTCGTATGGAAGATGGACAACCGATAAAAAAGGAAACACCGTTTTATGTATCAACTGATGTAAGTACAGATATAGGATATCGCCCCGGAGGTGTGAAAATAATAGTCGACAAAGAAACTTTCAAGGTAGGCAACAAAGTACCTGTTATGCTGAGCACCCCAACATCTAACAAATATGTTTTGTTTTCAGCGGGTGCTAACGAATTAGTTGAATATCGACTGATTCAAATTGATGGAACGGCAAAACTAATTTATTTAGATATCACAGAAAAATTTGTGCCAAATTGTTTTTTAGATGCGCATATGGTTTCAAATAGAGAATTATTTTTCGACAATCAGCAAATAATAATACCTCCAACTAAAAATTTCCTAAACATTGAGATTACACCAGATGATGAAGGATATCAACCACACGAAAAAGGATTGTTCACAATTAAAGTGACAGATGATAACGGGATGCCAGTTGCTACCGAATTATCGTTAGGTGTTACAGACGAAGCGATATATTATATTCAACCGGATATTAGTGGAGATATCAAAAAGTTTTTTTATGGAAATAAAAGAAGATATGGTATTCAAACGACGAGTTCATTTAATCAAAAGCAATATCTGATAAAAGCAAAAGACATTGAAGGTAAAGAATTTGATAAAGACTATTCTAAAATTGGAAACAAAGCCAGACGCTCTATGGTAGCAAAAAGCGCCGTCCTAATGTCTGCACCCCAACATAACCTTATGGCGGAAAGTTTGCATGGGGAGGAAGAAGAAGAGGAGGAGGAAGAAGAGAAACCGTCAATTGATGTCTCAGTTAGAACAGATTTTCGAAAAACAGTATTTTGGCAACCCAGTATAGTTACAGACGAAAATGGGATTGCAAAAGTCAAAGTAGAATATCCGGATTCTCTGACAACATGGAAGGCTATTGCCAGAGGAGTTGCGTTAGAAAATAAATTTGGGATGAGTGAAAGTGAGACCAAAACGCGTCTCCCTTTAATAGTCCGACTACAAGCACCCCGATTTTTTGTCGTAGGCGATCAAGTAACTTTATCCGGAATTTTCAACAATAATACAGCTCAAACACAAGATATTGATGCGATGCTTGAGGTCGAGGATAACTTAGAAATACTAGGGATCAATGGTAAAGATGAAATGCTTCTTAAAGACAACCATAAGAAAATTAAAATTGCACCACATAGTGAAATTAGAGTCGACTGGATTGTATCAGTTAAGAAACAAGGTGATACCAAGTTAAAAATAACAGGACTGAATAAAGACTACTCTGATGCAATGGAAAAAATTTATCCTGTCTATGAACATGGTATAGTTAAATTTACTTCTGTATCAGGAAAATCTGATGAAAAATCTTTTAATGTAAATATCAATATCCCTAAAGAAAGAAAAGAAGATTCTACAAAAATGACAATAAATGTCTCACCTAGCATAGCGATAACAATGTTAGATGCACTCCCGTACCTATTAGATTATCCATATGGTTGCACTGAACAGACCATGAGTAGATTCCTACCAGCAGTGATAGTTAGTAAAACACTTCAAGATCTAGGACAAACACCTGAAACTATTGCAGGAAAATTATTTGGAGGAATTGAGGAAACGATGTCAGGAACAACTCATCCTGGTGGCAAAAAAGATTTATCTGAGCTGCATAAGATTACACAGAGCAGTTTAGAGAGACTTTATGATTTTCAACATTCCAATGGTGCATGGGGATGGTGGAAAAAAAGTAACGATGATCCATTTATGACTGCATATGTAGTCTGGGGGCTTAATTTAGCAAAAAAATCGAGAATCAAAGTAGATAAAAATAGATTGAAAAATGCGTATGGATACCTTGACAACATATTGGTTAATTTTGAATCCAATTATGACTTACAAGCCTGGATACTCCATGCACTTTCAACACAAAATCTTTCATCAAAAAAATTACGCCCATCAAAATTTGCAGCAAAAGCATTTCTCAATTTGATGAAAAATCGTGATTTATTAAATGATTATACAAGAGCATTACTGGCTTTAAGTGCCCATAACTATGGATTTACCGAAGATGCTTCATTACTTATTAATAATTTAAAAAATGGTGTTAAAATTGATTTATCACCTGAAAAATCCAAAATTTTAGGTCTAAAGAAAAATAGAAATATTAATCGAGGCAGTTTGAGCACTGCCCATTGGGGAGCAGATAGATATTTTACTCATTGGTCGCAGGGAGGTGTTGAGACGACAGCATTTGTACTTATGGCGTTACTTACAATTGATCCCAACAATGAATTAATTGAGCCAGCAATGAACTGGTTAGTAAAAAATAGACGTGGTGCTCAATGGAATAATACGCGTGATACTGCACTAACAATATTAGCTCTAAATAATTATCTTAAGAAATCAAATGAAATTAAAGCATCTGGCGGCTATAAGATTTCTGTTAACGGGCAATATTTAAGTAATATTAATTTTGATTATAATAAATTATTAGAAACACCGAATGCCGTAGATGTTAATAATAGTCTAATAATTAATGGAGAAAACAAAATTCAAATTGAGCGATTTTCAGGTGAGAGCCCAGTTTACTATTCAATAAATACTGAATTTTTTAGCAAAGAAGAACCCATAAGTTCAGAAGGAAACGAAATTTTCGTCAAAAGAAATTATTATAGAATCAGTACTAAGCCGACTCTGTTAAAAGGTTACATTTCCGAAAAAGAAATTCTTAATGACAATGATAAAATAAAAAGTGGTGACCGCATTGAAGTAGTTATCACTGTTGAGGCAAAAAATAATTACGAATACTTAATATTTGAAGATTTAAAACCTGCTGGTTTTGAAACTGTAAAATTAAGAAGTGGTGGCGATATCTTTGCTCGAGAATTATCAATCGAAGCATCACCAAGTCATAATAAAATATTTACCGGTAAAACAAAGTGGGTATATCAAGAATTGAGAGACCGCAAGGTGATCAGTTTTATTGATCATCTACCGGAAGGTATTTGGGAAATAAATTACACTATGAGAGCTGAATCACCTGGGTATTATCATGCGCTACCCTTAATTGGAAAAGCAATGTATATACCTGAAATTAAGGCTAACAGTGATGAATTACGACTAAAATTAGAATAAATCAGAAAAAGTTAGTTTTTTGAGAAAGCTTTTTGCATTGCAAAAAATGCATTGCAATTTCATCTTAAATTGAATCGCATACTGTTAATTCAAGAGTTATCCCTATAACTGAATGAAGAGTAAACTTCATTTTAATTATAAAAAATATTCAAAATGGATATGCTAAAAAAATTGGCACACCTTATGCAGTTGGTATTAATATGAAATATCAAAACACAACACATACCATAAATGACTTTTCAAACTTAGATGAGTCACTAAATATATCAGCAATTAATAAAATGCTAGTAATAGCATTATGCATAACAATAATAACAATATCAGCAATTGTAACAGTTCCAAACCTGAAAAGCATGAGTGTTCCCTCAGATTTTAAAAATGTTGGAGCCTTAATTAGCGAAAAATCTTCTACATTTATAAAAAAGATAATCACGCCAATAAATATCAATAATGAGCAAATCGGTGCTAAAATTAAAAATAACCCAATCAGTAATTATTTGGATAGTTTATCAATAAATGGCATTATAAATAATGGTAATAAAAGCCGCGTTTCTATAAATGGTAAAGTATTTAAGTTAGGTAATGTTATTAGCAACGAACACAACCTCAAGCTAGTTGAAATACTAACTCAAATTAACACTTTAGTATTTAAAGATGTGAATGGAAACTTACACAATCTGCGTTATTAATATAAATTAAATTGAGATTTAGTATAATTCAAGACCTGGACTAATTTTAGGTCTTTTTTTTTGCACAGATTGTGGGTTAAAAAATTAAGTCTTATGAAGTGTTCAAAAGCAGCTTAAAAAATTTCGATACTCATTTATACAAAACTGCAATGCATTTGCGCAATGCATTTTCAATAATAATTGAAGTTCGTGAATTTAATTACTGTTGAAATTTATTTAAACTTGACTAGCAACTACTTATGAATAACAATAATTAATTGGCATACAACATGCATAAATCCCATATATGAAACATTCAAATACAATAGAAACAATTAATGAGTTTGCAGAATATGATAAATCACTGAAGATAAATGTAATCAATCGTACTTTAGTAATTTTCTTATCAGTAGTAGTATTAATTGTATCAGCTTATCTTTTAACCCCCAAAGTCACTGATTTAAATAATGTATCTTTCACAACAACAAAAGTAATTGCTTCAGCACCTATTGAAAAAAAATCTCATGCCGAAGTATTAACTGAAATAATTGTTCCAGTTAAAAAAGAAATAAATAAAGTTGTTGTTAAAAAAGATAATAAACTAAATGAATTTTTGAATAAGATTACAATAAATGGAATCATCAGTAATGGTGATAAAAGCCGTGTTTCTATAAATGGGAAAGTCTTCAAAATTGGGAACGTAATCAATAATGAATATGGTATTAGATTGATCGAAATTCTACCCCAAATTAATACACTAGTACTAGAAGAGAAAAATGGGAAAAAACACCAATTACGTTACTAATGAAAATAGAGTGATAGTAAAAAGATAAATAGATAGATAAAAAAAGGCCGGTTTAGACTGGCCTTTTTTATGAAATTTCACAATCAATCTAATACCTGTAATGATCAGATTTATATGGCCCTTCAACTGGAATACTAATATATTCGGCCTGTTCTTTAGTTAATTTAGTCAATTTCACACCAATTTTTTCAAGGTGTAATCGTGCAACTTCTTCGTCTAATTTTTTTGGTAATATATAAACTCCTGGCTTATACTTTTCAATGTTATCCCACAGCTCAACTTGAGCCAGAACTTGGTTAGTGAAAGAGTTAGACATTACAAAAGATGGATGCCCGGTTGCACAACCTAAATTAACTAACCTTCCCTCAGCCAACATAAAAATTTGCTGCCCTTCTGAAATTGTATAACGATCAACCTGGGGTTTAATATTTTCCAGTTTTACACCAGGATGGTTATTTAAATCATTAACTTGTATCTCATTATCAAAATGACCGATATTACAAACAATTGCCTGATCTTTCATATTTAACATATGATCAAGAGTAATAATATCTTTATTACCTGTAGTTGTAACATATATATCTCCCCATCCAAGTGTATCTTCAATGGTTAAAACTCTAAATCCCTCCATAGCTGCTTGTAATGCACAGATAGGATCAATTTCTGTTACGACAACTTGAGCACCTTGACTCTTTAGTGCCTGAGCACATCCTTTACCAACATCACCATAACCACAGACAACACCCACTTTACCAGCAATCATCACATCAGTTGCACGCTTAATCCCATCGACTAATGATTCTCGGCAACCATATAAATTATCAAATTTTGATTTAGTCACTGAATCATTTACATTGATTGCAGGAACGAGTAAATCTCCAGTATCATGCATTTGATATAATCGTTTAACACCAGTAGTTGTCTCCTCGGAAACACCTTTCCAATCTTTAACAACATTATGCCAATGCAATGGATCTTCCAAGTAAACCTCTTTTAATTTATTTTTGATAATACCTTCTTCTTCACTATCGGCAGGTTGATTTACCCAATCACTGCCATTTTCTAGTTCATAGCCTTTATGGATGAATAACGTGGCATCACCACCATCATCAACAATTAATTGTGGCCCTTTTCCATCTGGCCAGGTAAGTGCTTTATAGGTACACCACCAATATTCTTCTAATGACTCCCCCTTCCATGCGAAAACCGGAGTACCTGTCTGGGCAATATATGCTGCAGCGTGATCTTGTGTTGAAAAAATATTACAACTTGCCCAACGCACATCAGCTCCAAGAGCTTTAAGTGCTTCAATTAATACAGCTGTCTGAATTGTCATATGTAATGACCCACTTACTCGGACACCGGCCAATGGTTTTATAGCGGCATATTTTTCTTTTACCGACATAAGTCCCGGCATTTCTTTTTCTGCAATCTCAATTTCTTTACGGCCCCATTCGGCCAAAGAAATATCACAAACTTTATAATCCTGTTCAGTTAAAACTTCAGTAGACATTTTTTATAATTTTATTAGTTAACAGCCTGTTTTAATTCTTCGACTTTATTTGTTTGTTCCCAAGTCAAATGATCCTTTGCAAAATGACCGTAATTGGTTGTACCTCTGTAAATAGGCTTAAGAAGATCTAATTGTGTAACAATTTCAGCTGGTTTAAAATTGAAAACATTTTTCACTGCAGCACTGATTGCATCATCTGAAAAATTACCGGTACCAAAAGTATCAACATGAATACTAGTAGGCTCTGGATAACCAATGGCATAAGCAATTTGTAGTTCAACTTTAGACGCTAGTTCAGCAGCAACAATGTTTTTCGCAACCCAGCGACACATATAAGCTGCCGATCGATCAACTTTACTTGCATCTTTACCTGAAAAGGCACCACCTCCGTGTCTCGCCCATCCTCCATATGTATCGACAATAATTTTTCTGCCGGTTAATCCTGAATCACCTTGAGGACCACCCACAACAAACTTACCAGTCGGATTTATTAAATATTTAGTATCCTCAGTAATTAAATTTTCCGGTAATTCTTTTAGAATTACATTATCGATACAGAATTTCTCAATTTCATCTTTACTTACATCAGGTGTGTGCTGAGTAGAAATCACAACATTAACAATTCTACTCGGTTTCCCATCAACAAATTCAACTGCAACTTGTGACTTACAATCCGGCCTTAACCAAGACGCTTGAGTTGTTCCTTTCCTTATAGTTGAAATTGATCGATTAAGACGATGAGCAAACATAATTGGGGCAGGCATTAATTCTGGAGTATCATCACAGGCATATCCAAACATAATTCCCTGATCACCTGCACCTTGCTCAGAGGTATCCTTGCCGTCAGCCTCGTTTGCATCAACACCCTGAGAAATATCTGCTGACTGTTTAGTCAATTGATTTGTTATAAAAACTGTATCAGCATGAAAGACATCATCATCATTTGTGTAACCAATATCTGTAATAGCTGCCCGAACGATCTTTTCGTAATTCAAGTCTGACTTAGTTGTAATTTCTCCGGCAATAGTCACACAGTTGCTTTTTACCAGAGTTTCACATGCAACACGGCTATTAGGATCATCAGTCAAACAAGCATCAAGCACACTGTCTGAAATGTAATCAGATACTTTATCGGGATGTCCTTCACCTACAGATTCAGAAGAAAAAATATAATTATTAGACATAAGTCGGGGTAGTATTAAATTAGAAAATAAAAAATCAAGTACAATATCTATTAAAAATAAATTGATAAATATTGAATAATAATAGTCTCACATCACTATAATTAGAAATAAATAGCGGATCATATAATTGAACTTCAACAATTATATTTAATAAAAATTAAAAAAATAATCAACAAACTTAAATTTAATGCAAATAAGTAAAGAAGAAATAACTAAGTTATTAAGAGAAGTTAAATACCCAGGGTTTAGTCGGGACATAATGTCATTCGGCTTGGTTCGCAATATTGAGATTGATCGTGATTCAGTTAATCTAGATATAACAATCACAACTTCTGATACAACTATTTCTGACAAGCTAGAGAAAGATATCAGAGAGATATTATTAAAAACTGCCAATATAAATAAAGTAAATGTAGATATAAAACTGGAAAAAACAAGAACGTCTTCAACAGTCACGGACTCAACAGCAGGTAAGGATAAATTACAAAATATTAGATATACAATTGCTGTAGCAAGTGGAAAAGGAGGTGTCGGTAAATCCACATTTTCCGTAAACTTAGCTTGTGCTTTTGAACAGTTACTCGCCAAAGCCGGAAAATCAAATTCAATTGGTATTATGGATTGTGATATTTATGGTCCGTCAGTTCCATTGATGATTGGTATTGCAGATCAACCCGAAATCGAAAACAATTTAATCAAGCCATTAGAAAATTTTGGTGTTAGGATTATATCAATGGGACTATTAGTAGACCAAAATACTCCCGTTGTCTGGCGAGGCCCAATGGTTAACAAGACGATTGTACAATTTGCTCAAAATGTTGCTTGGGGTGAATTAGAAATATTAGTAGTAGACTTGCCACCTGGAACAGGTGATGCTCAATTATCTCTTGTTCAAACCGTACCACTAGATGGAGCAATAATAATAACCACTCCTCAATCAGCATCAACAAACGTTGCACTGAGAGGTGCAATGATGTTTGAGAAAGTAAATGTGCCAATATTGGGTGTTGTTGAGAACATGAGTTATTTTGAAGATATTGAATCAGGAAAACGTAGTTATATTTTTGGTAAAGATGGTGGTATTAAAGTTGCACAAAATTTACAAACAAAACTTTTAGGACAAATTCCCCTTTCACAGTCGATACGTGAAGGCAGTGATAACGGCATTCCTATTGTAATAAGTTCGCCCAAGTCCAGCCCTGCAATATCATACTTAAAGATTGCCAATGATATATTATCAATACTCCAAAAGGCTTGATCAAAAAGATATTAACAGGCAAAGTATCATCTCTGTTGCAAAATCAATAATCAATAAAAATTATTTGTAAACTTATTGAAAAATGAATTTATGTTCTTATACTATTCTCCATTATAAAAATAGGATATCGACATCAATTTATTTTTCATGAAAATTTCAAATAACGATTCAAAGAAAAATCAGAATAAAGAATTTATTCAAAAATCAAATCTCTATCAAGAATTTCTAGCTGAAAAAGAAGAGATACTTAAGCATAAATGGGTTGAGTCTGAAAAGGTAGGCTATGATATTGGGTTTGAAAAAGCTTTGGTTGATTGGATACGTAAATATCGCGATCATTGGCGTGAAGATAGAAGATTATTACCAAAGTAAATACTATAAATTTATACAAAATTAAGTTTCTGGTATATTTGCAAAGGATAGTAATCGAGAATTTCAATAATTTGGGGTTAAATTCTGATATGACCATTCAATTGAGAAACCGTATTATTCGAATAAATAATTGTGAATGATTTAACGGTTAATACGAGTAAACTATGACTATACTAGTGGTGGTCGTCATAAATAATATAACTTAATATCATAGTTATTAATGCAATAAAACTAGTAACGGATCAATATGTCCATAAATATCATGTTATCAAATTATATTTGTAGGGCTCGAACTTGTTCGATGCCTTGTCCG